>JAAYVL010000054.1 GCA_012517205.1 Verrucomicrobiota bacterium | reverse complement strand
TCCAACTCCAATGCTACTGTCTTTACGTTCTTTCCAACCTTTCGGGTCATGGTTCTTTGCCTTTCGTTTCTGGGTTCTTTATTCACCCCAGTGGCTTACCATGACCCGCTGCTTTTTGCAGAACTTTTAGGACACTACCGATTTTAGCTGGTACATCCGATGGGCATCCCTTGTACACCCCTTGTACACGGCGCAGGGGCAGGGTATATCCAAGATGTCCGTTGGGTAATGGCTACGGATGCCTGAAAAGGCTGAAACGAGGAGAAAGGACGGGGGGATAATTGCTAAGCTCTGTAAAAACAGTTGGTTAGGAATCTGGGGCTGGCAAAAAGCGGTTTTTCAGAGAGGGACGGGCTTCCGGACGCCTTTTGGCTTCGCGAATGGCTTATCTGAAACGTTGCCGTCGGGGATTCCGATAAACCGAGATACGCCCGGACGCCATCCCCTAACCGGGCGGGCCCCGCCCACTGGGAAGGGGGCAAAACTCAGATCCAAGTAATGACTTGAGTCTTGGCCGGCTTATCTCGTCTCGCGGCGGGCCAGCACGGCGGCGCCTGTGATGCCGGCGGCATCGCCCAGTTTGGAGGCGATGATCTCGACGCCTTTCATGGTTCCGGGCATTGCGTAGTCCCGCGCGGTTTTTACGATGATGCTCATCATCTCGTCGGCCAGGGCTTCCATGACGCCGCCGCCCAGCACGACCACTTCCGGGCTGAAGAGGTTGACGAGGTTGGCCACGCCGATGCCGATATATTCGGCGGCGTCTTCGACGATATGGGCTACAAACTTATCGCCGCGGCGGATGGCTTTGCGGAGGTCGCCGCTGCGCAGGTCGTCCAGGTGGTCGCCCAGCATATCCGTGAGGAGGGTCTTTGCGCCGTCTTTGACGCCCGCTTTGATTTGCTGGAAGATGGCGGTACGGCTGGCGAGCGCCTCGAAGCAGCCTTTGTTGCCGCAGCCGCATTTGGGGCCGTTGACGTCCAGGACCATGTGCCCGATTTCGCCCGCCGTATGGTTGAAGCCGGCGTAGAGGTTGCCGTTGATGATAAGGCCGCCGCCGATGCCGGTGCCCACAAAGATGCCGATGAGGCTCCGGGGTTTGGCCTTGAGTTCGGCCACGTGCACGCCCAGGGCGGCGATGTTGCAATCGTTCTCGATGAACACCGGCAGGCCGAGCTGCTTTTCGAGGCGCTTCTTGAGCGGCACATCTTTCCAGCCCTCCATGTTGGGGGCGAAGATGACCCGGCCTTCGGCGAAGTTCACCGCGCCCGGGGCGCCGACGCCGACCCCCGCCACCTGTTTGAGGGGCAGGTCCGCTTCGTCCAGCGCCTCGCGGACACAGCGGGCGACGCGCTCGATGACGGCGGGGACGCCGCGTTGGGATTTGGTGCTGAGCTTGGCGGTGCCGACGCATTCCAGCGAGTTCCGGAATACGCCCGAAAGAATCTTGGTCCCGCCCAGGTCCACGCCCACATAGTATTTGGTCTTGCTTGAGGTTTCCGCCATAACCCGCTCCTATTTGCCCGCCAGCACGGTGCCGATCTTCTTGCGCAGTTCGGCGTTGATGACTTCCGCCGGACGCAGCCCGTCCACGATGGTAAAGCCGTAGGAGGCCTGCAGGCTGCGGAAGGTTTTTTGCATTGCGGTCTGGTATTTCATAAAACTGTCAAACATGTCCCGCGACAACCCCAGGTCCATGCCGCTTTCCCAATAATCGAGCGTCGCGTTCTTGGCAAAGGTGCGCTGCACCAGCTCGGCCGGCGGGACATGGAGATAGAACACCACGTCCGGCTCCAGCGCCAGGCCGTAGAGGTTGCGCAGCCAGGCTTCGTCCATGCCCCGGACCATATCGCGCGCCATGAGGGTGTAGATGTAGCGATCGGCCAGCACGACAAAGCCGGCCTTGAGGGCGGGCAGGATGCTGTTTTCGAGCTGGTCGGCGAAGTCCGTCGCATAGAACAGGCTCAAGGTGGTGCGGCTCAGGATGTTGCCCTGCTGCGCCCGCTGCAATTCCTCGCTCACGAGCGTGGATCGCTTGAGCCCCACCTGCGCGGTGGCGTGGCCGCGGTTCTCCAGCCATTCGACCAGCAAATCAAGCTGGGTCGAGCGCCCCGAGCCGTCCGCGCCCTCGATGACAATGAGCGTTCCGGCCAGCCGCTCCGGGTCCACGCCGGGCAGCCCGTGCCCGTAAAAGCGCCGGGCGCCGCGGCGGCGGGCCATCTTTTGATTTTGACCGGCTGCTTTCATGATTCCGTTTCCTCCGGTTCGACGGCCTTCTCGGGCGGCGGCGGGGTTTTGCGGGCGGGCCGTTCCGCGCAGCGAAACCTGGCCAGGTTCACCCGCTGCGCGACCAGCTTGCGCACCACGGCCTGCTGATTCTCCACCGGCTCGTTCGCATTCACCACCAGGAAGTTGAACTCGGTGCTCAGCGCCAGGTACTGCTCCAGGATGCGCCCCTGGAAAATGCGAAAACTCTCATGCGGATCGGGCGACAGGCGCAGGTCCATGCCCGCCTCGAAGTACTTCAACTGCGCCCGGCCATCCAGAATGCGCTTGAGCGAGACCTCCAGGTCCGCCTTGAAGAAAAAGGTCAGGTCCGGCAGGGCCGCGAAGCTGTAGATGCCCCGCACCCACTCCGGCGGGCAGCCGCGCACCACGTCGCGCCCGAAGGCGGTGAAGATGTAGCGGTCGCACAACACCAGGTAGCCCGCCCGCAGCAGGGGCACCAGGTGCCGCTCGTAGCGGTCGGCAAAGTCCGTCGCGTGGATCAGGCTGAACGTCGTGGGGGTCAGCAACTCGCGTTTCTTGCCTTTGCTCGTGGCGGATTTCACCAGTTCCGAGGAGTTCCACTCGCTGAAGTACACTTTCAACCCCTGCGACTCCAGCCAGCGCTTCAGCAGGTAAATCTGCGTGGATTTCCCCGAGCCATCCAAGCCCTCGACCGCAATCAGCCGGCCGGGGAAATCGAGTTCGGCAAAGGTCTTCATGTCACTCGTCGCAGGCTAAGCCGCGTTTTCCGGAATACAACTGTTTTTTGCCCGCGGGTTTTCGGGGCCGCCCCTCCGGCCCGCGGGGCGCCCGGCGGGGCGAAAGGCCCGCGCGGCTTCCCGGAGCGCCCCGGATCCGTGCGCAGAATCGGCTTGCGCCCGCGGCCCGATGGGGGGATACTGCCTGCTGATGTCCGCCGCCACGCGCTTGGCGGGCACCGCGATGGAATGCGCGCTTAGCTCAGTGGAAGAGCACTTCCTTCACACGGAAGGGGCCGCAGGTTCAAGTCCTGCAGCGCGCACCATTCGGCCGGAACGCCGTTCCGGAACGATTCCCCCGGCCTGTCAGCCTGTGGCGAACCTGGCGGAAGCCGGGGATGGGGCGCGATGTTAAGGGGCGGGCTGGCGAGGCTCAGAAGTATTTCTTCACGATCCACTCCGGCTGCCATTGGTCCGGCACGCGCGCTCTGCCGGTCAGGTCTATTCGGACCGGGGGCTGGTTGGTCGCGGGGAGGGCGAGGTTGTCGCCAGTCTTAGCCTGCCATTGCCGCATCCGTTCGAGCAGCCGCCGGGTGTGCTCCCGATACTCCGGGGATTCGATCAGGTTGGAGCGCTCATCCGGGTCCATTTGCAGGTCGAACAACTGGAGATGGCCAATCTGCGGATAGGCGATGAGTTTCCATCGCTCATCCCGGACGGCGCGCTGGATTTGCATATACGGCAGGAACACCGAGTCGCGGAGCATGGTTTTTCTTCCCTCCCACAGCGGGCGGAGGCTTTCCCCCTCGAGCCCGGCGGGCGGGGGCACGCCCGCGAGATCGCAGACGGTGGGAAAAACATCCAGCAGATAGGTGAACGCCGCCAGGGATCGGCCGGCCGGGATGCCCGGGCCGGCGAAAATCAGCGGCACGCGCATGCTGTGCTCGAAGACGTTTTGCTTGCCCAGCAACCCGTGGCTGCCCAGGGCCAGGCCGTTGTCGGCGGAGTAAATGATGATCGTGTTGCGCGCCGCGCGCGTTTGGCGGAGCGCCTTGAGGATGCGCGCGATCTGGCCGTCCATGTGGGTGATCAGGCCATAGTATTCGGCCAACTGATCGCGGATTGCCGCTTCCGTGCGCGGCCAGGCGGCGAGATTCTCATCCCGGCACTTGAGCAGGTGGCCGTTGTCGAAGGGGAACTGCGGCAGGAAATTCGCGGGCAGGGGCGGCTGATGGCGGTAGTAATAGTCACGCAGCCGCGCCGGCGGCATCCGGGGATCGTGCGGGGCGGTAAAGGCCACATACACGAAAAACGGCCTGCGGCCGTCGTGCTGCCGGAGGAACGCAATCGCCGAATCGGCAAACAGCTCGCTGGAGAACTTCTCTCCGGTCCGCTCGGCCGTCAGCTTGCCATCCGGGCCAAGGTCCCGAATCGGAACGCGCGAGTGATCGGACATGCCTCCGAACATCACCGCCTGGCCCTGCTGAAACGACCGCCGCCAGGATTCCTCGCCGTTGTGCCACTTGCCCGTCCCGAAGGTGACGTAGCCGTTTTCCCGGAGCAACTCGGGCATCAGCTTGGCGTCGCTGAGCTTCCGGGTGTCCACATGGAACCAGGACCGTCCGCTCATGAGCATCGCGCGGCTGGGCATGCAAACGGCGCCCCGATCGCCCCCAAAAATGTAATTGCGCCGGAAGCTGCAGCCGTCCCGCGCCAGCTTGTCCAATGCCGGGGTTCGGATATGCGGGTTGCCCCAGGCGCCAATGGTGTCCGCCCGCTGGTCGTCAGCAAACAGGAAAAGGATATTCGGGCGGCTGCTGGCGGCGGCAGCGCCTGAAGCGGGCAGCAAACCCGCCGCTAAAAACAGTTGCACGCCCCAAACCAGCAACCGGGGGCAACTCTTCCGATTTTCCGCCCTTGAGACACCGCGAAACATAAAGCGTTGTCGTTGTGATTGTGATTGTCCGCCTCACGCTGCCTTCGTTCACCGGATGGGTCAAGGGAATTGCGAGCCACTCCGGCAGGTCCGGGACGTCAGCCAATCGCTCCGGTTACTGCCGGCCCGATCGCGCAGTCGTTGCGCCACCGCAGCCCGGGCGGCTTGCCTCCGGGAAAAACTGTTCAGCGATCCGGGTTGTCTTACCGCGCTCTCGCAGACAATACTGCCAATCCTTCGGCCTCCGGACGTCTGTCCAGCCCGTGCGTTGCCCCGGGGCGGCGTCTAGGCCGCGACCTCGTTTTTGGCGGCCCCGGAATAGGCCTGCCTTTGCGCCTCGCGAAAGCTATGCAGGAAGAAAAGGTTGTCCGCAACGGCCTTCTCGATGAGCTGTTTGAGGAGAAATAATTCCGAGCTGTTGATAACCGCGTGGACGCTCTGCTGGAACGCCTGCAGCGGGGTGAAGGTCTGAAAGGAACTGCCCAGGAGAATAATGGTGGCGTGGCGGCGCTGGCTCATCGGCATGTTTTGCAGCGCCTGCAGGGTCAGGTTCTCGCTCAGGTCATTGGCCGCGAAGAGTTCCTCCAGGATGACCACCCGGTAGCTGACCTGGGAAAACCGGATCAGGAAGTCGGTGTGCGTGGCGGCGGTGTGGACTTTGTAGCCCAGTTCGGCCAGGGCCGTCTTTGTGGTTTCCAGCCATTCGGGGGTGGAGAAAGCCACCAGGGCGGGCTTGTCGGTCGCGCCGATGAAATCGAAGTTGTTTTGCATGAGGCCTGGCTACTTGAGTTTGAGCATTACCGGCGGCGCCGGGCGGCTCGGTTTGGCGATGTCCTGAACCGCCCGCATGCGCAGCGAATTGACGCGATGGGTGGACTCACCCCGGCTTTTCTTGATGTTGTCAATGCCCCGGGTGACCGGGCCGCGCTTGGTGCAATAAAGCAGGGCGGTTTCCTCCGTGATTTTGCCCTGCTGGTAGGCTTCGAGCGCGGAAAAGTCAAAGGTGCGCCAGCCGAACGGCTGGCTGGCCTCGGTGATTTCGTAGAAGGTCTTCCCTTCGGTTTCGCCCAGGCGGATTGTTTCCTGGGTGCGCAGATTGGACCCCATGATTTCGAGCAGCGCGCACCGGCCGCCGCCGACCTTGGGCACCAATCGCTGGCTGACGACCCAGCGCAGCGTGTCGGCCAGGCGGGCGCGAAGCTGCTCCTGCTCATCCGTCTCGAACATGCCCAGAATACGGTTAATCGTTTGCCCGGCGTCAACGGTATGCAGCGTGCTGAGCACCAGGTGCCCGGTTTCGGCGGCGCTGAGCGCGATTTTGATTGTCTCGCGGTCCCGCATTTCCCCGACGAGGATCACCTTGGGCGCCTGCCGCAGGGCCGCGCGCAGGCCGTGCGAGAAGGTGTTGAAGTCGCTGCCCAGCTCGCGCTGATTGAACGTGGCCAGGGCATGGGGATGCACGAACTCGATCGGGTCTTCGAGCGTGATGATATGAACGGGCCGGGTGTGGCTGATCTCGTTGAGGATGGCCGCCAGGGTGGTGGATTTGCCCGAGCCCGTGGCGCCGGTGACGAGCACCAGGCCGGTCTTTTCCCGTGGGATTTGCCGAATGACGTCCGGGAAGTTGAGCCACTCGAGGGTGGGAATGACGGTGTTCAGCTTGCGCAGCACCACGGAATAGTTGCCGCGCTGCGAGAAAATGCTGATGCGGAAGCGCGCTTTGTCGGCCAGGGTGTAGGCGGTGTCGCAGGAGCCGCGCTGGAGTAAATCCTTAATATGCCACTGGTTGTCGCCCATTAAGTTGAGCGCGATCATTTCCGTCTGGAACGGCGTGAGCCGGTCAATGGCCGGGTCGCAGGCCACGGATTTCAATTCACCAAACGATTCGACTTGCAGCGGCTTGTCAACGGTGAAGAGCAAATCGGACACTTCCGGCTGCGAGTCCAGCATCGTGGACAGGAGGTAGTCTAGCTCGGGGCGGCGCATATAAGATCAGAGGTCGTCGTCTTCCGGAGGGTGCGGCAGAAACGCGCGGAACTTTCGTTTGTCGAAGGCTTTGTCGTAGGCTTCTTCGGCGGAGATGCGCTTCATGCGGAGGTGGTCCATAATCGCATCGTCCAGCGGCTGGTTCCCGATTTTCTTGCCGACTTGAATCATGCCCGGTATCTGGTGGGTCTTGCCTTCGCGCACCAGGTTGGCGATGGCCGTGGTAAAGACCAGGATTTCCAGCGCCGCGATGCGCCCCTTCTTGTCGACCCGCCTGAAGAGGTTCTGCGCCACGACCCCTTTGAGCGCCTCGGAAAGGGTCGCGCGAATCTTGTTCTGCTGTTCCGCCGGGAAAACGTCTATCATGCGGTCCACCGTCTTGGCCGCGCTGGGCGTATGGAGGGTGCCGAAGACCAAATGGCCGGTGCTGGCTGCCACCAGGGCCAGTTCGATGGTCTCCAAATCGCGCAATTCGCCGACCAGGATGATGTCCGGGTCCTCGCGCAAGGCGCCGCGGAGCGCGGCCGCAAAGGACTTGGTGTGAACGCCCACCTCGCGATGATTAACCAGGCAGTTTTTGCTCTCGTGGACGAATTCGATCGGGTCTTCGACCGTGATGATGTGATCGCGCCGGTTCTTGTTGGCATAGTCCACCATCGCCGCCAGCGTGGTGGATTTGCCGGAGCCGGTCGGGCCGGTCACCACGATCAGGCCACGGTTGAGCATGCAGAACTTCTTCAGCACACTCGGCAGGGGCGCATCGAACTTCTCAAAGTCGTCAAAGGAGAGCACCTTGGTCGGAATTTGGCGAAATGCCGCGCCAATGCCGTATTTCTGGTTATAGAAATTGGCCCGGAACCGGGAGATGTGCGGGATCTCATACCCGAAATCAACGTCGCCGACCTCCTCAAAGACCTTGATTTTGTATTCCGGCGCAATCTCGTACAGCATCTTTTTAAGCTCGTCGTTCTCAAGGGGCGGATGGTCCACCCGATGCAGTTCGCCATTGACCCGCAGCATGGGGTGATTCCCCGAGGAAAGGTGCAGGTCCGACGCCTTTTGCTCGAACATCAGATTGAAGAATGCATCGATTTTCGCCATAAACGTCCGTATAGTTGCACTCCTGATAGCTAAATCCGCACCAAGTCCACCGAATTGAGCAAAGCGGCCAAAAGAATCGCAGAAGAAATAAACGCGCGGGGCGCCATCCCGTTCCGGCGTTTCATGGAATTGGCCCTGTATTGTCCTGATTGTGGATACTACGACCGGGAAAAGGACAGCCTCGGGCGGCGTGGGGATTACTATACCAGCGTAAGCGTGGGGAGCCTGTTCGGCGAGTTGCTCGGGTGGCAATTCGCTGAGTGGCTCGAACCGGGCCGGGCAGCCGGACGGAAAATCAGGATTGTCGAGGCGGGCGCCCATGACGGGAAGCTTGCTGGCGACCTGCTAGCCTGGCTGCGCCAGTACCGCCCGGCGCTGTTCGAGCCGTTGCAATACTGGATTGTGGAGCCCTCGAGGCGGCGGCGTGACTGGCAACGGCAGAACCTGGCTCCGTTCGGGGACCAGGTGCGTTGGGTGGCCAAGCTGGACGAGTTAGCTCCCGCGGCGAGTGCCGCCCCACGCCCGCAGGATTCCGCAAGGGGATGGGAAGTCATCTTCTCCAATGAGTTGCTCGACGCCCTGCCGGTGCATCGGTTGGGGTGGGATGCGCAGAAACGCGCCTGGTTCGAATGGGGCGTGGCCCTTGAAGCGGAGCGCTTCGTCTGGACGCGCATGGCGGACAAGGCCCCGGCCCCGGGAGCCCCGACGGCGGAGGAACTGCTGGCCTTTTCCTGTCTCGGACTGCCGCTCGACAACGATTTGCGGGAAAGGCTGCCGGACGGATTCAGCCTCGAAGTATGCCCGGACGCCGCGGCTTGGTGGCGCGCGGCGGCAAATGCCCTGGCGGGCGGCAAGCTGGTGACGTTTGACTACGGCCTGACCGCCGATGAATTGATCCGGCCGGAGCGCCCGGCGGGCACGCTGCGGGCGTACCACCGTCACCAGGCGAGCCATGAGGTGCTGGCGCAGCCCGGCGAACAGGACATTACGGCGCATGTGAACTTCACGGCCATGCAAAAGGCGGGCGAATCCGCCGGCCTGCAAACCGAGGGCCTGCTGACCCAGGCGCAATTCCTGACCCGCATTGCCGCCCAGACCTGGGCAGCGGAGAATCGCTTCGGCGCATGGACGGCCGCGCGCATACGCCAGTTTCACACCCTGACGCATCCAGAGTATTTGGGGCGCTCATTTCGCGTGCTGGTGCAATCGCGGGGTTAACCGCTCCGGGACGCCGCCCGGCTTTCTCCCATCCCACCCCGGCTTGTCCGGGCGCGGGCCGAGCCGGTGACTACGCCAGCATTTCGTAGTTCAGAATCGCGAGGCAATAAATCGCGGCGGTTTCCACCCGCAAGACCAGGGGCCCAAGCGTAATTGGCAACGCGCCTCCGGACTGGATGGCCTCGGTCTCAGCAGCGGTGAAATCTCCCTCCGGCCCGATCCAGACACACAGGGACTGCGGCCGGCGGTGGTGGGTCGCCTGGAAGGTGTTGAAATATTCCCGCGCCGGGCGGCTGCCGCCGGCCAGCGACGCAATCAACGGCAGTTCAAAGGATTCCTTCCGCGCCAAAAACTCCCAGGGAGTCAGCGGCTGCTCAACTTGCGGCAGCCAGGGAGCGCCGCATTGTTTAATGGCCTCCCGCGCGGCCGCTTGCCACTTGTCCGCCTTATGCGTGGCTTCCTCCTCCGCTTCGAGCCGGGTCACGACCCGCTCCGTGAGCAGCGGCACAATCCGCGCCACCCCCAGCTCCGTCGCCTTTTGAATAATGGCTTCCATGATCCGCCCTTTCGGCACGGCCTGCAGCAGGGTGATGCGGCTGGCCGGCTCGGGATGCCGCCGCCGTTCCACCACCGCCAAACGAACCTCGTCGCGCCGGGCGTCCCCCACTTCGCAGAGAAACTCGCCCCCGGCTCCGTCCAGCACAACGACTCGCTCCCCGCGGCGGACCCGCAAAACCCGCCGCGCATGGCCAGCCTCCGGCCCGGTCAGGCGCAGTTCGGGAGCGCGGCACTGTTCCGGCGGCATATAGAAGCGATGCATGGGAGGACAACAACGTTGCCGTGAAAAGCGCGCGCCGCAACCGCCAGCGGGTCACGCGCGATCCGGCGGCCCCGGCCTTCGTTTCATTGGAACATGCGCCGGGCCCGTTCGAGGAACCCCTGGCTGAGCGGGTTTTCCTTGCCGCTGCAGAGGTCGGCGAATTCCTGCAGCTTCGCCCGCTGGGCGGCCGACAACCGCGTGGGCACCTCGACCGCGATGCGCACGTGCAAATCCCCATGCCCATAGCCTTGCACATTCTTGACGCCCTTGCCCTTGAGGCGAAACATCGTGCCGGGCTGAACCCCGGCGGGGATCTTGATCGTGGACGGCCCGTTCAAAGTGGGAACCTCCACCTCCGCCCCCAGCGCCGCCTGAACAAAACTGACCGGCACCTCACACAGCAGGTCATCTCCCTCCCGCTGAAAGAGGGCATGGGGTTGGACATGGAGCACGACGTATAAGTCACCCGGCGGCCCGCCGCGGAGGCCGGCTTCCCCGTTGCCCACCGAGCGCAGGCGCGCGCCGGTATCCACGCCGGCGGGAACGCGCAGCTTGATTTTGGACGGCAACTCGCGCCGCCCCTCGCCGTGGCAGGGCCGGCAGGGTTTATCGAGCACCCGCCCCGCCCCCTGGCAGCGCGAGCAGGCCTGGGCGATGCTGAACAGGCCGCGCGAAATATTGACCTGGCCGCGCCCCCCGCAACTCGGGCACTCCCGAATGCGGGATCCCGGCTCCGCGCCCGTGCCGCGGCAGGCGTCGCACACTTGGGGTTTGGTGACCGTGATTTCCTTTTCGCACCCGCGCGTGGCTTCCTCGAAGGTAATCTCCATGTCGTAGCGCAAATCGTTGCCCCGCTGCGGCCGCGTCGGATCCAGCCGGCCCCCGCCAAAGAGATCCTCGAAGATTCCCCCGCCGCCAAACACGTCGCGGAAGATTTCAAAGGGGTCATGAAAACCGCCCCCGCCAAAGCCGCCCGACCGGCGGTCAAACGCCGCGTGGCCATGCTGGTCGTACAGGGCGCGCTTCTGCGGGTCGCTCAGGATTTCGTAAGCCTCGCCCAGTTCCTTGAACTTCTCCTCCGCCGCCTTGTCCCCCGGGTTCTTGTCCGGGTGGTATTTCAACGCCAGCCGCCGATACGCCTTCTTGATTTCCTCGGCGTCCGTGGTGCGTTCAAGCCCGAGAACTTCGTAGCAATCTCGCTTGGCCATGACTCAGGCGGCGGGGGACTTGGCAACGACCACCGTGGCGGGGCGCAAAAGCCGGCCGCGGAGCCGATAGCCCTTTCGGAGTTGCTGCGCCACGTGGTCCGGGGGCACCTCCGGCGTCTCAAGCTGTGAAATCGCCTCATGCAGATGCGGGTCAAACAACTGCCCCATCGCGTCCACCTCTTCCAACCCGGCCTCCGCCAGCACGCTCTTAAGCTGCCGGCTGATCATGTTGACGCCCTCGTGCAGCGCCTCATTCGCCTCGGGCGTGGCGCTTTGCGCGGCCGTCACCGCCTTGTCCAGGCTGTCCAGCACCGGCAAAAGCTTGTTGAGCAGCCCCTCATTGGCAAACTGAATCCCCTCCTGCTTCTCGCGGGCGGCGCGCTTCTTGAAATTGTCAAAATCCGCCGCCGTGCGCAGCAGGCGCTCCCAATGCTCATCCGCCTTGGCGGCGCGCGCCTGCAATTCCGCCAGTTGCTCCGCCGTCAGGGGAGACGCCGGGGCCGACGCCAAAGGCTCCCCCGCCGCCGCGCCGTCCGCCGCGGAGGGCGAACTGTCGGCGGGTGGCGGTGTCTCGGCATGCGCTTTGGTTCGTTTCATAAAGCTCGGCTTACCTATCCACGATTTCAATGGGGGGAGAATAAACGATTGCCCCCGGAACGGCAACCCGGATTGCTCGCGGCGCCCGGCCGGAACCGCGGGCGCACCCTCCTTCGCGGGCCGCCCCCGCGCCTATTTCAGATACGGCTCGACCGCCTGGCGCCAGATCGCATAGCCCTTCGGATTCATGTGCAGCCGGTCGGCCACATAGATGTCCGGCAGGGGCAAACCATCCGCGCCCAGCATCAGCGGAAACACATCAATAAACGCGCAGCGATGCCGCGCGCAATAGTCGCGGACCAGCGAGTTAAGCTGCCGCACCCGCTCGACCTGGGCCCAGCGCGCGGGATTGGGCGCGACCGAGATAAAGGCGATCCGGGCCCGCGGCGCCCCCTGCCGGATCTTCTTCACCAGCGCCACGAAATCCCCCAAAACCAGTTCCGGCGATTTGCCCGCGCTAATATCATTCGCGCCGGCATAAATCACGACCTGCCGCGGCCGGCAGGACGTGATGAGTTCCTCCGCGTAATTGACCGAGTCCGCGATTTGCGAGCCCCCGAAGCCCCGGTTGACCACCGGCCGCCCGGGGAAATCAGCGGCCAGCGTCTTCCACATGCGAATGCTGGAGCTGCCCACAAAGACAATGCAGTTCTCAGGCGGGCGATTGGTCGCGTCCATCGCCTGAAACGCCGCAATGGTCTTCTGCCAGCGGCTGGAATCATGGGTCGCCAGGGTGTTGGGCAGCGGCGCCCGGCAGCCAACCAGTAGAAAACCCGCGAGGAGACAACCCGCCAGCGGGAGCGGGAACCACTTCAAGCCTGCAAATCTACGCTTCATATCAAGGCGACAGCTTAAACGGCTCTCCGGGCCAGGCAAGCCGCAATCGCCGGACGGCGCATGAAATACCCGGGCGGACCCGCGGAGCCGCGAAAAGGCGGGAGCGCCACCCGGGCGGCGCAGCCACCGCGGAGTTTCCCCCGCGCGCGTTTGACCATTACTTCCCCTTGCGCTCCATCCCGCGCCGCCGTAGCATCCCTCCCCAATATGACTACCATCATCGGGTCTGCCCTGGTCACCCTGCTCCTGCTGGCCGGCCGCCTGCCGGCTCAAACCCCCAGCACAACGGCGCTGGCCGCGCCGCTGGTTCCAGCCACGCGCAGCACCCCCACCAACTGGCTCGCCCGCCATGAGGGCTTTGTCGCCCAAACCCAACGCGGCGGCATTGATTTGCTCTTTATGGGCGACTCCATCACCGACGGCTGGCGCAAAAAGGGCGCCGCCGTCTGGGACCACTACTACGCGCCGCGCCGCGCCGCGAATTACGGCATCGGCGGCGACCGCACGCAGCACGTGCTCTGGCGCCTGCAGCATGGCGAGCTGACCGGCCTCAAACCCAAGGTGACCGTGCTCATGATCGGCACCAACAACAGCAAAGAGGATTCGCCCGCGGACATCGCCGCCGCCATCCAGCTCATCGTGCGGGAGATTCGCGCTCGCTGCCCCAAAACCAAAGTGCTCCTGCTGGCCGTCTTCCCGCGTAATCGGCCCACCGACACCCCCGAGCAACTGGCCACCCTCCGCAAGATCAACGAAATCATCGCCCGGCTCGACGACGGCAAGAAGGTGCGCTTCCTCGACATCAACAAGGTCTTCCTCGGCCCCGACGGCAAAGTTCCCGCCGACATCATGCCCGACTTCCTGCACCCGAATGAGCGGGGCTACCAGCTCTGGGCCGAGGCCATGGAGCCCACCCTGGCCAAAATGTTGAAGACACGCCCCATCCGGAAATAATCACTCGCTCCGGGCCGGCCGTTTCGTTCGCCCCCGGCGAAATCGCTGGCTGGCCGCGCCCCCGGCGGCGCTGTGGCGGGGCCAATGAAATCACGCCGCCCGCCGATTCCATGACGCGCCATCGCCTCCCTGCCGCGGGAGGTGATACGCGCGGGAACCGGGCGGCGCGCAAGGAAACGCCGGCACTGTCTTCTTGACGCCCCTCGGGGCAGCCGCTATGGGTTGCGTTATGACACCGCCCATCTCACGGCGAGGGTTCGTTAAGTCCTCCCTGATCGCCGCCGCCGGCGTTCCGCTGGCTTTGCGCGGCCAAACCAACCCGGCGCCGCCATCCCCGGCCACCCCCGGCGCTCCCGCTCCGCAGCCGCCGCTGCCGACGGGCCGCATCGGCGGCCAGGAATTCAGTCGCCTGATGCTCGGCGGCAACCTGATCGGCGGCTGGGCGCACTCCCGCGACCTGGCCTACGTCGCCACACTCGCGCGCCGCTATAACACCGACGCCAAAATCCGCGAGACCTTCGAGTTGGCCGAAGCCCACGGCATTACCACCATCAACACCTGGGTCATGCAGGAAAACTCGCACCTCTTCGACCACTGGAAGCGGGGCGGTAAAATGAAATGGATTGCCCAGGTCCGCCTCGATGCCGGGGGCGGCTACTCCCAGATCACCCGGGCGATTGACGAAGGAGCCGCGGGCGTGCATATCACGGGCGACACCGCGGAATCGTTGCTCGCGGCGGGCCAGTTCGAAAAGGTGGGTGAAACCCTCGAGTTGATCAAAGCGAAGAAGCGCCTCGCCGGCGTCGCCGCCCACGACCTGCGCGTCATCATCGAATGCGAGAAAGCCGGTCTGGATGTGGACTTCTACCAGAAGACTCTGCATTCACATGATTACTACACCGCGCCCCGTCCGGGAGAAAAGGACGCGCTGGGCGCGAACGACAACTCCTGGTGCAGCGATCCCCAGGCGGTCATTGACTTCATGGCGACGGTCAAAAAGCCCTGGATTGCCTTCAAAATCCTCGCCGCCGGCGCCATCCATCCCCGCGCGGCGTTTCCGTATGCCTTTAACCACGGGGCGGACTTCATCCTGGTCGGCATGTTCGACTGGCAGATCGAAGAAAACGCCCGGCTGGCCCGCCGGGTTATTGCGGCTGCCTCCGGCCCTGCCTCCAAGCGCACCCGCCCCTGGTACGGCTGAGTCGGGGCCTGCGCGGCCCTGCGGGCGCATCTCAGTTTAACATGGCCTTTTACCGGTTAAAGCCGGCAAGAACGCGGTTGGAAGGCTAAACCGGAACGATTCAATTGGGCAGTTCAACCGCCCGCCCTCGTTCCATCGTTGCCTCTGGACGAACCTGACCCCCCAATCCGCAGCCCCGGCGAACCCTTTGTTTGGCGAATTCAACGGCGGAGCTACTGAACCCCGAGTTTTCCGACTGTAAAATCAGTAGTTTAGGTATAGAGAGGGACCAAACAAAGGCAGCCCCATGCCGACTTCGGCTTACCTTGGACGCCCCCCGGCCATCCCCTGCTCCCAAGCCGTGTACAAGGGGTGTACAAGGGATGCCCATCGGGTGTACTAGCCAAAATCCAGTTGTGTCCGTCAAGTTCAGCAAATTGGTTATCATGGTTTCCACTCAAGGTGTTTCTTGGCTTGCCCCCTGCGGCGGCGCCGCCGCAGGGGGCAAAATCGCGCGCTACGCCGCCACCGCGAGCGCCGGCGCTTTCT
>JAAYVL010000015.1 GCA_012517205.1 Verrucomicrobiota bacterium | reverse complement strand
TCCAGATGCCCTGGTTTTACCCTGCTCCCTGGCCGTGTACAAGGGGTGTACAAGGGATGCCCATCGGGTGTACCTGCTAAAATCCCATGGACTCCCGGTGAGCATCCCTTGTACACCCCTTGTACATGGCTTAAAAGCAGGGGGAATTCAGGGGATGCCCAGGGCGCGCCGAGGCCGGCGGGATTCCGGTTTTGGGGCTATTTTGGCCCTGTTTATGCCGGAGCCAGTGATTTTATCGGCGGAAAACCCGGGATTCAGCGGCCAGGTCCCTGGATGCGCCAAATCATGGGGCCGCCAGGGCTGCGGCTGAGACGGCCAGGGCCGCCCAGGCTCCGCTGAGACGAGGGCGGGCGGTTGACCTGCCCAACAATATCGTTCTCGTTTGGGGTCGGGAACGTATTTCCCGCCTGTCGGGGTCACCCCGAAATGACGTCGGCGGCCTTGTCCATCCCAGGGACCGCCGGGGCGCGATCCCCCGCCGTTTGGCGCTTTCCGTCCTCATTCCCACAATTCTCCTCCAGCCAACCCGCCTTGCCGTCCGCGTGCCCTCACGCGGCGCGGGGCCGTCCGCCGATCCTGGCGGGGGTGCCTGTTCGTGCAGGCCCCCGATTTCCTTCGGGTCCCAAAATCCATCCCCCGGCGCGCAAGCATCCGACGCGATGGCCGGGGAGGAACGCCCGCCCCACCGCCGCGTGGGGGCACGCGGCCTACAGGAGGGGGTGGTTGATCGAGGGGGCGGAGGGGGGTGGGGACGCCGCGTGGGGGCACGCGGCCTACAGGGAATGTTGGTTGGTCGAGGGGGCGAGGGGGGGTGGGGGGGCGGCGCGGGGACGGGCGGGGTGCCGGAGGGGCGGGACGGCGGGAGCCGAGCCGACGCCGGCTCGATCCGGGCAACAACCCCGCCATCCTCCCCAATCCCCGCCCCGCCCGCCGCCCTCAATCCCGGCGGCCGGCCTCCGTCCTGGGACGCCCCTCCGCGCTGGCACGGGAATAGCTAACAAAAAGCCGGTTCAGTGTGGCTCCACATCCACACCGAACTTGGCCTCGACGCCAGCAAGAAAAGACAAAATATGTGCCAAAAAAAAGTTCAAAAAAAGTATAGAAAACTGTTGACACCGTTTTGTCTTTTGGCGATAGTGGCATCACACACGGTTAACACATAACTACATAGAAAGAAAAAAATGAGAACAATGAAAGCATTGGTATGCGCAGCCGCTTTGGCTGCGGGCCTCGCTACCGCGGCGGCCCAAAACGTTTACTCCCTAAACGTTGTCGGTTATTACAACATCCCCTTAGCAGCTAACGCGAAGGTGATGATTGCAAATCAGCTCAACACCACCAACAATACGTTGGCCGCATTGTTTCCGGATGGGCCAGCACTGGCGACTGTTTTCAAGTATGGTGGTGGATTCACCTCCTACACGTTTGATGACTTGGATATGGAATGGCTGCCTGATGGTAATGCCACACTGAATCCGGGTGAGGGTGCGTTCTTTTTGAGCCCAGTGGCGACAACGCTGACGTTCGTGGGTGAGGTGCTCCAAGGCAACTTGCAGAACACCCTGCCCCTTGGCCAAAAGGTCATTCGTTCTTCGATGGTTCCGCAAGCGGGTCTTATTACGACCGATCTAGGCCTTCCTGCGGAGGCTTTGGATTCTCTTTTCACCTATGCGGGTGGCTATTCCTCCTATATATTTGACGATCTTGATATGGAATGGTTGCCTAGCGAGCCGAACATTGCTGTTGGTCAGTCATTCTTCTATATCAAGGCTGCCGGCAATGCGAGCAGCACATGGACTCGCAACTTCACGGTACAATAACTTCTCGATAAGCAAACCAAAGCAACTAATAATCTAAGTCCCATAAACAAACACATAACACAACACCTATGAAAAAACTGATACTAGCAGCAATTGCAATCACCTGTGCCGTGAGCGTGTTCGCGCAAGGCACAATTACATTCAATAACCGGACGACCGCTGGATTCTCCCGCGTTTGGGGTCCTGCACCCGGTAATCCCTCTCTGTCTTTGCAGGGGAATTCTCCAACCGTTGATAATCCGCCTGGAGTGGTGGATTATGCAGCGCAGGGGATGACTCTTCTGGCAGGCCCGAACTACTTTGCACAGTTGATCGGTGCAGAGGGCCAGAACATGCCGGAGGCCAGCCTTGTTCCGCAAGGTGGCACGGCGACGTTCCGCACGGGCGCGGCAGCAGGCTTCCTCTTCCCGACGATTGTCACTCTGTCAACTATTAATAAGGATGTCCCTTGGGCAACTTTCCAACTGGTTGCTTGGGATAATTCCAGCGGTCTGTATCCGACTTGGGCTGAGGCCTTCCCCGCTTGGCAAGAGTTGAAAATAGCCGCGGGCAAGTCCCTGGTATTCAACGTGGACTCGATTGGTGGCGATGTAAACACTCCGCCGTTCCTCACGGGCCTGACGAGCTTCAACATCTACTTCATCCCTGAGCCGGGCAGCTTCGCGCTGTTGGGCCTGGGTGCTGCGGCGCTGTTGATCTTCCGCCGTCGCAAGTAAGCGAATACCGCTTTAACCTCACAGAAGCCGCCCTTCGGGGCGGCT
>JAAYVL010000034.1 GCA_012517205.1 Verrucomicrobiota bacterium | reverse complement strand
TCGCTGGTCAACCCCGCCGGCAGCGGATCGCTGATCTTCACCCCCGTCAGCGCGCTGCTGCCCGTGTTCTTCACCGTCAAAACCATCGGAATCGGATCGCAAATCACCACTTCCGCCGGCGCCTTCTTCACCAACTGAATGTTGGCTTTTACCACCTTGATATCCTCGCACAGCAACGGGCGATAGGTCGCCCAGCCGCAAGTGGATACCGCTCCCTCCTCGGCGCTGGCCCCCTTGATGCGAATCGTTCGGCTTTCCTTGGGACCCAGGTTCCCCAGTTGCCAGACGGCTACGCCATCCCGCACTTCCGTGGCCGCCGGCTCAGCCTCAGCCCGGGAGAAATTCGGGGATACCCGGTCATTCACGATAACCATCTGAATCGGATGATCCGTCAGGTTGCTGACCCTGTAAGAATAATCAAACTTCTGCCCGGCCAGCACTTGCGCTGGAACGGTCTTTTCCAGCAACAGCCCGCTGCTTTCACGCAGCCCCGTGGGAAACGCCATTGAACCCCGGACCCAGCGGACGCCATTCTCCTCAAAAGTCGAATGCGAGGGGCCGAAGCTCTCCGGTTTGGCCGCCGGAGCCGGAGCCGGGGCCGGAGCCGGGGTGACGGCGGGAGCGGGTTCATACCGGGCCTGCGATTGATGTTGCGCGCACCCGGTCAGCAGCAGGCCGGCAAGGCTGCAGCTTAGAATCATTGCCTGCATGGTCAGTTTGGCTTTCATACGTCGTCCAATTTACTTCTATTCAATCCTGTTATTCTCCGTCCGATTGCAAAAGATAATGACGGAACACTTTGGAATCCATCCAATTACCTGCCGCAGAATCTAAGGCCAATTTAGACTGGACGCAAGAAAAATTGCTGGAAAACGGCGATGCCCTGTTAAGCGCAAACGGGGCTGCCCCACCGCACTGACTTATGCTTTACCCGCCTTTTCTGCGACCGCCCATGCCACTCCGTGCCCCGATTTAGCCGGAACGATTCAGTTGGGCAGTTCAATCGCCCTCCCGCGTTCCATCGGAGCCTGGGCGGGCCTGACCGCCCAGACCATAGCCCCGACGAACCCTTTATTTAGCAAATTCAAGAGCATAGCCGCTGAATCCCGAGCCTTTCGCCGGTAAAAACAAGAGTTTCGGCATAAAGAGAGGCAAAACAGGGGCAAAACCTGGGTTTTACCGGCTTCGGCGTACCTTGGACGCCCCTTGGATTTACCCTGCCTTCAGGCCGTGTACAAGGGGTGTACAAGGGATGCCCATCGGATGCACCAGCTAAAATCCTATGGACTCCCGGTGAGCATCCCTTGTACACCCCTTGTACACGGCCTGGGGGCAGGGTATTTTCACGGTATCTGGATCGTGGGTCTGGGCGTTCGGAAAGGCCGGAACGAAGAGAAAAGACGGGAAGATAATTACTAAGTTCTGCAAAAGCAGTCAGTTATAAAGCCAGGGATGGCGAAAAGCGGCTTTTCAATGGCGAGCGGGCGTCCGGATGGCTTTTGAATGCCTTATCTGAAACGTTGACGTTGCGTAGTCTAACTGTATGCCTTCGCTCCACTGGTGCCGAAGTGGCCCTGACGGGCCGGCAGTCAGCCTCGACGATCTGTTGGGTTAGGGATTCAACGGCTTGGCCGCTGGCTTCCGAATGCCTTTCGCCCTTAAAAGCAAGGACTTGGGCGTCCTGTGAGGTCGAATTGGGGGTAAGACCGGAATCGCCCCGGCTTAGAGCTTGAATTGGGGTATTTTCAACAGCTCGCCGTCTTTCAGGGCTGACTGATGGGCAACGATACCGCTGACGGTCATGTTCAAAGCCTGGGCGATGTCCACCAGCGGGCGGCGATCCTGGAGGATGGCCGTGATAAACTCGTTGGTCAGGTAGCCATGAGAACCTCCGTGGCCGCCGGCGGCCACCCCGGGAGGCAGTGGCGGGCGCTGGAGCCCGGGCAACTTCTTCTCCTGCCCCTCATAACGGCCATAATAAGTCCCCCGCTGTCCCCGAATGCGGCCCATCTCACCGCTTAACCCGGGGGTATCCCAACTGACCGCCATACGCGCCATCCCTCCGTCGCTGGTGCGGAACAGGGCGATTTCCGTGCCGAAGGGGTTTTTGTAAACATTGTTCGCCGGGCGCAGATGCTCGATCGTGCTCGGCATGCCCATGCAGCTTACTTCGGTAAAGCTGCCCCCGGTCACGCCGATATAGTAGGCGTTGGAGTGCGTCGGATACCATTGGGGGGGCAGGCCGATGCGCCAGCCTTTATAGGAGTCTATCGGCGTATCCATGTAATGGTAGTATTCCCCCTCGGAATAGACCAGTTTGCCCAACCCGCCGGCGGTATAAACCTGCCGCATGCCATGGAGGTCCTCATGGAAACAGGAGGTTTCGAACATCATGTATTTAAGCCCGCTGGCCTTGACGGCGTCGAACAATTCGTGGGCCTCCTCAACCGAGCCGAACACCGCCGGAACGGCGGAGGCAACGTGTTTGCCGTGTTTGAGCACCTCGAGGCAATGCCGCGCGTGGCTGGGCGCGTCGGTGGCGACGAACACCGCCTCGATGCGGTCATCCTTGACCAGTTCCTCGAGCGAGGGATACGTCCGGGCGCAGCGGGCGGCTTTGGCCAGCCCGGCGCACCGGTCCGGAATCAGATCACTGACCGCCACCACCTCGACGTTCGGGTGATCCTGAAAACCAAAGACGGCCCCAAACCGGCAAACGCCATAGCCGACCAGCCCAACACGAATCTTCCGCTCGGACACGGGTTTCCACCCCCGCGAAGCATCCGGGGCCGTCGGTGCTTCCTCGAAGCCCTGAATGACCTTTTTTTCCTGGCCGGAAGCGGCGGGCGCAACCGCCAGCGCGGCGGACCCGAGCCCGAGCGTTTGCAAAAATGAACGCCGGGAGACCGGGTCAACGGAGGATAGAGTTTTCATTACCGCAGGGGTTCCTGCGCCGGGAAGGTGCTTGTGCCGCATATTGCTCCAGCTTGACCGGCGCTTTTTGCGTGTCAAGCTTTACGCGGCAGTTCCCCAGCCGCATCAACGGCGTTCGCCAGCCCTCGCCTGCCCTCCGACCTCCGCCACAGTGCCGGGCGCCCCCCGCCGCGGCCGCCGCGGGGCTTTCCGCCGTTGGATCCCGGCCCATAGCGCGAGGCGAGTATCGTCTTGACGATCCGGCGGGCGGAGCGAAAGATGACGCCGCGCCGCCCGAAGGCTCTGGCGCACAATGCACGCATGGACAATATAGAACGACCCGGCCCGACCGCAGCGCGGGCAGACCGGCAGCCTGGCAAAGGACGGCGCGCTCCGTGGGGACTGGGCGCGCTGGCTGACTTCTTCAAGACCGGAGCAGACCAACCGCTGCTGGCAGATGCCGAGGAAATCAAGCGGCTCTACCGCCGGGGGCGCATCTCGGTATTTCTTTCCATCACGCTGGGCTATGCCCTGTATTACGTGGTGCGGCAGGGATTCGCCGTGGTGAAGAAGCCGCTGCTGGACGGCGGCGTCTTCAACCCCGAGCAAATGGGGGCGATTGGGTCCGTGTTCTTTTTCACTTACATGATCGGCAAGTGCTTCAACGGGTTTTTGGCCGACCGGTTGAACATCAAACGCTTCCTGGCCGCCGGGCTGTTTCTTTCGGCCGCCACGCTCGTGGTGATGGGATGCGTGACCGGGTTTTACCTTTTTGCGATCCTGTGGGGCTTGAGCGGGTGGTTCCAAACCTTTGGGGCCGCGCCCAGCGTGGTGGCGCTCAACCAATGGTTTTCCCACAAGGAACGCGGCACGTTGTATGGCATCTGGTTCTCGGCGCACAACATCGGCACCGGGCTGACCTACGTGATTACCGCGGTCATCGTGGTGCATTATGGGTGGCGGATGGGGCTGCTGGCGCCGGGGGTGCTTTGCCTGGTGGCGTCGGGGTTCCTTTACCATTTCATGTTCGACCGTCCGCAGACTTACGGCCTGCCGCCGGTGGCCGTTTACGCGGGGGAACAGAGCACGGCGGCCCCGGCGGCGGAGAAAGCGCTATTGTGGGTGCAACTGGCCGTGTTGAAACGGCCCGCGGTCTGGATTCTGGGCCTGGCCAGCGCGGCTTGTTATTTGACGCGGTATGCCTTCGAAATGTGGGGGGTGCTTTTCCTGACCAACGCCAAAGGCTACAGTCTGCTGGGCGCCAGCACGGTGGTCTCCATTTCCCAATTCGCGGGGATTGCCGGCGCCGTCACCTGCGGGATGATCTCGGACCGGTTCTTTAATCACCGGCGAAGCGCGCCATGCCTGATATTTGGGATTATCTTTGTTCTCTCCACCGCGGCGTTTGTCTATACCCCGGCCCGGCATCCCTGGGTGGACTACCTGAGCATGGCCTTTTTTGGCTACTCGGTATATGCGCTGGTGGCTTACCTGGGCGGTTTGATGGCGGTGGATATCACCCCGCGCAAGGCGACCGGCGCGGCCATGGGCGTCATCGGCCTGTTCAGCTATGCCGGGGCCTCGATTCAGGAATACCTCAGCGGCCACTTGATTAATACCACGCGGAAGATCGTGGACGGCGTCGCCGTGTATGACTTCACGCAAGCCGGCCATTTCTGGGTGCTCGGCGCGGTCGGCGCCTGCCTGCTGCCGCTGCTGGTATGGAACGCCAAGCCCCAGGAGGATGCGCCCTAGCCGGGTGAGGCGAACGGAAGCGGGAGGGAACGCCGGCGGCGGGGCTTTCGGTTCCGGCGGCCGGTTCCCGCTTTGACAACCCGCCGCCCGGAGGCAACATTGGCTTATGCTCCTGCGCGGCCTATGCCAAACGTGACTGCTCAAACCGGGCCGGGGCCGGGCTCCGCTTCGCCGGGCACGCCGGCCACAACCCGCCCGCCCCGCGAAACGCTGGCCGACGTGCTGGCCCGGCATACGACCGTTGGGGCGCTTGCCCGAAGCGAGGGGGGGCGGATTCGTTGCGTTGCCTGCGGACATCGTTGCCTGATCGCTCCCGGGCGGACCGGCGTATGCCGCGTTCGTTTTAGCCGGGACGGGCAATTACGCGTCCCCTTTGGCTACGTCGCGGGCGTGCAATGCGACCCGGTCGAGAAAAAGCCCTTCTACCACGTCTATCCCGGCAGTGGCGCGCTGACCTTCGGGATGCTGGGTTGCAATTTCCATTGTTCCTTCTGCCAGAACTGGGTCACCAGCCAGGCCTTGCGCGACGCCGCGGCGGGCGCCCCCTGGCAACCGGTCACGCCCCGGCAACTGGTCAGCGCCGGCGAGCGCGCCGGCGCGCGCCTGATCGTGTCCAGCTATAACGAACCGCTCATTACCGCCGAATGGGCCGCCGCCATCTTCCAGGAAGGCAAAGCCGCCGGCCTCGACGGCGCCTTCGTATCCAATGGCTGCGCCACCCCCGAAGTGCTGGATTTCCTGCGCCCCTGGCTGGCCGCCTGCAAGATTGACCTGAAAGGCTTCGACGAAAAGCGCTACCGCACCCTCGGCGGCACGCTCGGGCAGGTCACGGAAGGCATCCGCCTGGT
Source organism: Verrucomicrobiota bacterium (assembly GCA_012517205.1). Lineage (GTDB taxonomy): Bacteria > Verrucomicrobiota > Verrucomicrobiia > Limisphaerales > UBA8199 > UBA8199. The sequence continues at coordinate 13,322 of JAAYVL010000034.1, read as the reverse complement.
TCACCAGCGCGGATTGTGGCTCGAAGTGGTGACGCTGATCGTGCCCGGCTTCAACGACCAGGAAGCCGAGCTGCGCCAGCTCGCGCGCTTCCTGGCCTCTGTCAGCCGCGACATCCCCTGGCACGTCACCGCGTTTCACCCGGACTACAAACTGACCGGCCCGCGGGCCACTTCCACCGCCCAACTCATCCGGGCCGCCGAAATCGGCGCCGCCGAAGGCCTGCGCTTCGTCTATGCCGGCAACGCCCCCGGCCAGGTTGGCCCGTGGGAAAACACTCGCTGCCCGCATTGCCACGCAACGCTCATTGAGCGGCGGGGCTTTCGGGTGCGCGAATACCGGATCACCCCCGGCGGCGGCTGCCCCGATTGCGGCACGGCCATCCCCGGCCTCTGGTCGGCTGACAAAACCGGGAAAACGTTGGCCGGCCCGGCCTCCTCCCCCCGCAACCGCATTTTTCCGCGCGGCCTGAAAGGGAACTGAATGATTCGAGCAGACACCTCCTCGACCGGCAAAATCCGGCCGCCCGCCTTTGCGGGACGTTTCTATCCCGCGGACCCCGCCGAACTGGCCGGCCTGGTCCGCACCCTGCTCGCCCAGGCGCCTCCGGCGGATGGCCCGGCGCCCAAGGCCCTGATCGTTCCCCACGCCGGATACATCTACTCCGGCCCCATCGCCGCCTCGGCCTATGCCGGGTTCATCCCCGCGCGCCAGCTCATCCAGCGCATTATTCTCCTCGGCCCCTCGCACCGCGTCGCGCTTGACGGCCTTGCCACCTCCTCCGCCCGGGCCTTTGCCTCCCCGCTGGGCCAGGTGCCACTCGACGGCGAAACCACCCGCCGGGTCCGCGCCCTGCCGCAAGTGCGGGAACAAGACGAAGCCCACGCCGGCGAACACTCCCTCGAAGTCCAACTGCCCTTCCTCCAAACCGTCCTGGGCGGCTTCACCCTTCTCCCGCTGGCCGTCGGCGATGCCGCGCCCGAGGACGTTGCGGAAGTGCTGGAAACCGTCTGGGGCGGCCCCGAAACCCGCATCGTCATCAGCTCCGACCTCAGCCACTACCAGGATCAGCAGACCGCACACCGGCTCGACCGCGCCACCGCCCGGGCCATTGAGACCCTCAATCCCGAGGGCATCGGCGACGACCGCGCCTGCGGCCGCATCCCCATTCGCGGCCTGCTGCAAATCGCCCGCCAACGCCATTTGCGTGCCCGCATCCTGGACCTTCGCACCTCCGGCGACACCGCCGGCCCCCGCGACCACGTCGTCGGCTACGGCGCCTTCGCCTTCCTGGAATAGCCTCTCCGCCGCTCGATAAAGGGCGGGAAACAGCCCAGCGGCGGAGTAAACCCCGGCGAACCTTGCCCACCCGTGCCAATGACATCAGCGATGCGCCAATCGCGACGGCCGGAAAACCAAGCCGGGTTGAAAACAATCAAGGGGGACCGCTTTGCAGCGCCGGGAATACGGGGTTGGGGAGGTGTGAAATCACTTTCCCACTCCGAGAGCCGCCCACCGGCTAAGCCTCTTGCCCGCATACGGCCCACTTCCCTCCTAAAAACAGCAACCACTCGCCATGCATGGGCGCCCGGCCTGCGGGAAAAAGGAGCCGGGGCTTCCTGGGGACAACAGGTTCGCCTCTGCAAAAAAGGCGGCTTCCGCGCCTGGAATAAATGCCAGCCTGCGCTTGCATTCGGACGAAAGCCATACCATGCTGCCCGAGCGGTACTTGCAAGGCGCGCCGCTAAAAGCGCCTGATGTGAAGCAATGAGCATATTGTCTGATAACGAATTCGATCTGAACAAACTCTTTCTGCCTGCCTGGGCGCAAGAGCCTTCCGCTTCGAAATACGCCAATTATGAGGGCGAAACGGAACGATTTGACCGCCGCCGGGATCGCGATCGGCGCGGCCCCCGGCCGCCCCGCCGCGAGGGCCCGGCCGGGCCGCGGCGGGAGGGCGACCGCCCACGCGGCGAGCGGCGCGGCCCGCGCCGCCCCGAGGGCGGGCGTGATCAGGCGCCGGGCGGCCCCAAAGCCGATTTTCGCCGGGGCGAACCGCGCGAGCGCCGCGCGCCGCGGCCGCTGCCGGAAATCGAGGCAAGCCTGCGCCCGGAAGACAAAGGCGTGGAATCCCTGGCGCGGCAAATCCGCATCACGGGCCGGGCGTATCCGCTGTTCGAGATCGCGCAGATGATTCTCCAGAAACCGGAGCGGCACCAGGTGCTGTTCAGCGTGAAGAAAAATCCCCAGGGCCAGCCCATCCAGCCCCTGTTTGTCTGCGCGCTGGACGACACGCTCTGGCTGTCCGAGGACGAGGCCATCGCCCACGTTCTCAAGCAGCATTTTGCCACGTTCTACCAGGCGGAGCGGACGGCGACCGAGCCGCCCAAGGGCAAATACACGTTTGTCGCGCAGTGCGGTTTGAGCGGCCGCATCCTCGGCCCGCCCAACCATCACGATTACCAGAACCAGTTGCGCAAGCTGCATAGCGAGCGCTTCGCCCGGATGCCCTTCGAGGAATTCAAGTCGCGCGTGCGCATCGTGCGCGACGAGGAGGTCGTCAAGAAGTGGGTGGATGACCGGAGCTGGAAAACCGAATATGTCTGCCTCAACCTGCCCGAACCGGTGCGGCTGACCAGCCGGGAGGCGGTCGAACAGCATTTCCGCGAGAACCACAAGGAAAACATCATCCAGTCGGTCGAGTCCCACTCGCTCAACGGCGCGGCCGCCCACGCGTTGCGCAGTCCGGACCTGGCGCGCCTGGTCCGCAGCGTCTGCGAGGACCAGCGGCGTTTTCCGCTGCAGTTGGCCACGGTGCTCAGCCAGCAGTTCGCGGGACACGGCCTGCAATTCTTCAAGGTCAACAAGACGCTGACGCATGTTTGCATCGCGCGGCCGCGATACCTGGATGTGGCGGCCACGCCAGTCTCCGAAGGCGTCAAGCGCATCGTCGAATACATCAACGCGACCCCGAAGTGCACTCGCAAGCAACTCATTGAAGCCCTCGCGCCGTCGCCGCCGCCAGTCCCCACCGCGGAAGCCGGAGCCGCGCCCGCGCCGCCGGTGGAGAGCGCCGAACCGACTCCGGAGCAGACCGCGGTGATTGCCGACCTGCATTGGCTGATCCACGAGGGGCATGTGATCGAGTTTGCCACCGGCATCCTGGAAACGGCCAAGAAGCCACAACCGAAACCGGAACCCAAGCCCGCGGCCAAGCCCGCGCCGGCCGAAGCCGCCCCGATTCCCGCGGCGGAAACGCCGCCACCGCCGCCGGCACCAGCCCCGGAAATCGCCCCGGCAGCGGCCAGTGAAGCGGCCATCGCACCGGAAACGGCGGAGAACGAAGTTCCGCCGGCCGCGCCGCCGGAGAATCTGCCGGAAGTTCCGCCTGAGATGCCGCCAGCCGACCCGGTTGGGCCGCTGCCATAGACCGTCCCGCGCACAACCCGCGCCATTCGCCATACCCTTATGCCATTTACCAGGTTTGGACTTTCGCCCGCGGTGCTGCAAGGAGTGCGGGCGATGGGATACCTTGAGCCGACGCCGATTCAGCTCCGCGCCATGCCGTTGATCCTCGAGGGAAAGGATGTAATCGGCAGCGCGCAAACCGGCACCGGCAAGACCGCGGCATTCGCGCTGCCCATCCTGTCCAAACTGGGAACGCATGGCCCGGGGCCGCGGCTGATCGTCCTCGAACCCACCCGCGAGCTGGCCGCCCAGGTGGAAACCGCCCTGCATAATTTCGCCCGCTTCACCAATCTGCGCACGGCGGTCATTTTTGGCGGCGTCGGTTATGGCAAGCAGTTGGAGGCGCTGCGCGACGGAGTGGACGTGCTGGTGGCGACGCCCGGGCGGCTGCTGGATCATCTGCAGCGCGGCACCTGCCGGCTCGACCGGGTCCAGTTCGTGGTGCTGGACGAAGCCGACCGCATGCTGGATATGGGCTTCCTGCCGGATGTGCGGCGCATTCTGGATCGCTGCCCCCGCAACCGCCATACCTCCCTGTTCTCCGCCACCATCCCACCGGAGATCGAGACGCTCATCCAATGGGCCATGCGCCAGCCGCAGACGATTGAAATTGGCGTGCGCCGCTCGCCCAAGGACACGGTGAAGCATGTGATCTACCCGGTGTCCGACTTCCAGAAAGCCGACCTGGCCCTCGAACTGCTCCGGCGCGTGAACTACGATTCGGTGATTGTCTTCTGCCGCACCAAGCACGGGGCCGACCGGGTCGCGGGGCTGCTGAAGCGGAATCAGCATGCGGTGGCCGTGCTGCACTCGAACCGCACGCAACGCGAGCGCGAGCAGGCGTTGCGCGGCTTCCGCGATGGCCGCTTCGAGGTGCTGGTCGCCACCGATATCGCCGCGCGCGGGCTGGACATCGCCGACGTCAGCCACGTAATCAACTACGACGTGCCGCAGCACCCGGAGGACTACGTCCACCGCATTGGCCGCACCGGGCGCATGGAGGCCACCGGCGACGCCTATACCTTGATGGTGGCGGAGGACGTCCGGCACGTGAACGCCATCGAGCATTTCATCGGCCAGAAGATTCCCCGCGTGAAGCTGGAAAACTTCAATTATCGCTACACCACCTTGTTCGAACAAGGCAAGCCGGGCCAGCCCCCCGCCGGCGGGGGGCGAGTGCGGGGCGCGCGCGTGCGGGGCGGTTATTTCTTCGGCCCGGTGCGCCGGCGGCGTTGAAGCGCGCGCTCCTTCCAGGCTTGCGTCGGCTGGGGCGAGGGCGTTCCGCCTCCGCCGGACGACCGCGCTGGCGGCCCGCCCTTCAAGGCACCAGTCCTCCGAGCCGGAGGACCTGTTCGTAATCCTCCGGCCGGTCAATGTCCAAATCCAGCCCGGGGTCATCCGCCTCACAAAAAACGACGCCCTCGGGATGGGCGGCCAGGAAATCCCTCAGCGTGGACACCGCAGCAGTGGCCAACTGCCGAAAGGCCGCTTCGGGCAGCAAGACCGGATGGCGCCCGCGGCCGCGCCGCGCGGGCTGGCAGATGCGGGCGGGGTGCGCGGCGCTGAACTCGAGCACCTGACGCAGCGTTTGGAGGCGCACCTGCGGCTGGTCGCCCAGCGCGACCGCCCACCGCGTGACTTCCGCCCGCCATCCCCGCCAAAGCGCGGCGCATTGAAGCGAACTGAACATGCCGCGCTCCGGCGCCGGGTTGAGGATGCGGTTTTCCGCCGGGAAGCCCAGCCGGTCCAATTCCGCCGCCAGGGCCGAATCCCCGGCCGCGCAAACGACGGAAAGCTACGCGGCGCCGAGGCTTTGCCATTGGCGGATCAGGTGGCCCAGCACCGACGTGTCGCCCCACGGCAGGAGCAGCTTGGGTTTGCCCATGCGCGCGGACCGGCCCGCGGCCAGAAGAACCACTCCGAGGGCCGGCGTCCCGGCGGCGGGGGAAAGGGTCATGCGGGCGGCGCGCAGCCAACCCGGCCCGGGGCGGCAGCCGGGCGGCGGAAGCGGGCGTTGCCGGGATGGGCAGGCAAGTTAATGGCCGTTCTTTTCCCGCGCCAGGTTTTCCCGTGCCTGCCAGGCGCGCTTTTCCAGCGAGGCGGGCAACTGGGGCCAGACCGAATTCGTGAGCCGCTGATAAACGCTGGCCGCCTGAGACCACGCCTGCATGGCCTCCGCCAGGCTGAAGGCCTCAATGCCGGCCTCCCGGGTCCAGAAGGGGTCGAGTTGCTCCCCCTCGCGCAGCAGGGAGCCATAGACCACGTCGAGGCAGTTGCTGAGCGCGGTTTTAAGCAGGGCGGTGCGTTCGTCGCCGGTCTTTTGCTCGGCCCATTTGCTCAGCACAATGGCCTGGCCAACCTTGGCCTGGCTGCGGGCAGGCACCTCCGCCAGCGGCGAATCAACGACCTGTTGGTAGGCGTTCAGCGCATTGGTCAGGGAATCGTATTGCTGCCGGGCCAGCGCCCATTGCAAATAACAGTTGGCCTTTTCCGTCCACGCCCGGACCGCCAGCCGGTTGGTGGGATAATCGTCGCACAGCCGGCCAAAAGCCCGCGTGGCTTCCTCGCAGTTGGCCAGCCGGTTGGTTTCCGACGCATCCACCGTTCGCATCAGAGCCAGGCCGAGTTCAAACAAGGCCTGCAGGCGCAAGTCCAGGCTGGGGCCGTTGGTGTTGTTGTACAGGCTGGTAAAGTAGCCCCGGGCCTCCCCCCAGCCCTGGCGGGCCACGGCGGCGCGGCCGGCCATCAACTGCGCCTCGTAGGTCAGCTCGGACGGCGGCCAGTTCGTGTTCAGAAAGAGCAGCTTGTAATTCCGCTCCGCTTCCATCGGGTCGCCCGCGCGGTAGTAATAATCCGCCACCCACCATTGGGCCAGGGGCGCAAATTCATTGGTGGGAAACCGGGCGATGAAGTTGGTGAAGCTCGTCAGGGCGTTGGTTTCGCGTCCGGCCTGAAAGCTGTTCCAGGCGCGGGCATATTCGGCGCGCGGCTGGGCCGGGTTGTTCGGGAAGGCGGCCAGCCAGGCGTCATATTGGGCGATCGCCTCCGGCCAGTTCCGCTCCTGCTCATAGGTGCCGGCCACGGCCAACCGCACCTCCGCCAGCAAGGGGGTGTGGGGGGCGCGATTGGTAAACTCAAGGAAGATTTGCCGCGCCGCCGCCGGATCGCCCCGGCGGCTGATTTCCTGGCCGGTGAACAGCAGAGCCCGGGCGGTATCCGGGCGGTCGGGATACCAATCCAGCGCTTTCTGGAGCGCGTTGGTGGCCGCCGCCAGGTCGCCCGCCGCCAAACCCGCCCGCACGGTCTGATCCAGCGCGCGCGCGAACAGGTTGGTCCGCGCCTCCGGCAGATCGGCATATTGTTCGATAACCGCCTGGTAGTATTTGATGGCGCCCGCGTAGTTCGTCTGGCGAAAACACGCATCCGCCAGCCGGGAGCAAGCCCGCGCCTGGTCGAGCGACCGGGGCAGGCGTTCCACCGCCGCCTGGAACGCCGCCGCCGCTTCCGGCATTTGCCCCTCCCACCAATAACATTCGCCCAGGTCGAGCTGCGCCTTCCCGAAGAGCGGGCTTTGCGGAAACCTTTTCGTCAGTGCTTCAAAGGATTCCCGCGCCTGGCGAAGGTTATTGGTCGCGTCCGGCGCCAGGGCCGGCGGCGCGGGCAACGGCTGGGCGCCCCGGGCGGTTTCGTATTGGCGGAGGCGCAATTCCCCCAGCGTCTGCAGCGCCAAATCCGCCGCCGCGGCTTCGGGATACTGCGCCAAAAACTTCTCCAGCGATTGGGTGGCTTCCGGGATCCGGTCATGCGCCAGATACAATTCGCTGATCTTCAACAACGCCTGGCGCTGGCGTTCGGGGGAGACGCCGTCCGTGAGATTCTGCTGATAGGCCGCGATGGCATCCTCGAAGCGGCCCAACCGCTCAAACAAGCCGGCCTGGAACGCGGCGCTCTCGGCGCGCCGGTTGTCCGGGACGACGCGGGCGGCCAGCGCCATGAGATTGGTCGCGCCCGGCAGCGCCGCCTCCGGCCGCCCGTCGGCAACCTGGATGCGGCAGAGCAGGTATTGCCATGACCAGGCCAGTTCCGGTTTCAAGAGCTGACCGGCCAGCGGTTGAAGGGTTGCCTCGGCGGCGCGATAATCCCCGGTCGCAAACTGCGCCTCGCCCAGCAGCAGCCAGCCTTGCGCCACCAGTTCGGAATCGCCCGCGGCGCGCGCGGCGGTCTGAAAGACCCCGTTGGTCGCCTGCAGCAGCGCGATCAGGCGCGGCCATTCCGCCGGGTCCGCCTGGGCCAGCGCGGCCCGCGCGGAGGCTTCGCCGATCACGGCTTCCAGGCCTCGCGGCGAGGCGGGGAACTCCCGGCTCATCCGCGCAAAGGCGTCGCTGGCGGCGCGCCAATCGCCCTTGCGGGAATACGCCTCCGCCAGCCAGAACGCATACTGGTCGGCCAGCGGCCCCGCCGCGCCCTGGTGGGCGGAAAGCAATTCGATTGCGCCCGCGTAATTCGTCAGCATCAGCCGCGCCTGGGCCTGCAGCAAAATCGCCTCCGCCCGGCGCGGCGACGCGGGATGCTTCTGGCTAAACTCGGCCAACTGGGCTTCCGCCCGCTCGTAGAAGGAATCCTGGAAGGCCTTGACCGCGGCGCCGAAAGCGCGGTCGGCAGCGCTGGCGGCGGCAAGCCGCGCCCCGGCGGCGAGCAGCACGGCCAAAATCAATAGGCAGCGGCGCAGAAAGGCCATAGCGTTCTCATTCTAAGCCAGCCGGCGCGGCCACGGAAAGCGGGAAATCAGCCTCGCGGCCCGGCGCGGGGCGGGGCGCGGGACGCCGCCTCCGGCCGGCTCACTTGTTGAAGCGGAAGTTCACCAAATCATAGTCCTGCACGACATACGGCTTGAGTTCCAGGCGCTGCTTGCCCGCCCGTTTGGCCGGCGTCTCGCCGCCGGCGTCGAGGAAGTCCGCAAAGCTGATCACTTCCGCGCGGATAAAGCCTTTCTGGATGTCGGTGTGGATCGCGCCGGCCGCCTCCCAGGCCGTGGCGCCCCGGCGAATGGGCCAGGCGCGGTTCTCCTTGCCGCCCACCGTCAGGAAGCAAATGTAGCCGGCCTCGGCAAAGGCGCGCCGCAACAGCGCGTCCGGGTCCTGCCGATCCGCCGGCGTCGCGACCGTGATCGGCTTGCTCGTGTAGAAGTTGTGCGCCGCGACCGCCTGCCAATCTTCGGCGGCCAGGCCCGCGTTGAACAGAAACCGCTCGCTCTCCAGCAATCCCTTGATCTTCTCCAGCGCCGCCCGTTCCGCGGGTTGCGGATCGCGCCCCAGGCGCGTTTCCACAAACTCCAGGTCTTTGAGAATCAAGTCCGCCCTCGACTCCTGGGTGGCCAGGATGCCATCGGCTTCGAGCAACTGATCCTCGCCAATCACATCGGCCTGGGCATAGGTCTTTTTGCCGGCTTCGACCAGTTTGTCCGCCTGGTCCAGCCGGGGATCTTTAAGGTTATGCTTGCCGACTTTAATGTCAGCGCAGCCAAACAATGCAATCTTCATAAAGGCCGTTAAACAGATGTCACGGGGGCCGGAGCTTAGCGAAGTCCGGTTTTCCCGGAAACAGCAAAACCGCGGGACGCAATCCTCCCGGCGTTGCCGGGTTCCGCGCGGGCGCCGGCGCGGCGGGCCGGGCGCGCGGCTTATGGCGTGATGGGTTTCTCCCCGAGCAGGGCCGCCAGGTCAGGCTCGATGGCCTCGGCCCACAAACGATAGCCGGTCGGCGAGAGGTGCAGGAAGTCGCGCATCATGGCCGGGGAAATCCGGCCATCGGGCTGGATGAACAAGTGGCCAATATCGCGGAAGTAAATCCAGTGGCCATCATCCAGCTTGTGCAAAGCCTGGTTGACCTGGAGCGCCTTGGCGCGCTGGTCGCAGAAGTCCTCCCGGAACGGGAAGATGCCCAGCAGCAGGACCTTCGTCTCGGGCAGTTTCTCCCGGAGCTTCCGGACCACCGCCGTCACGCCCTCCAGCACCTGGCGGGGGGTATTATTGGTGTCGGGGATATTATTCACGCCGATGAGAACGACGGCGACCTTGGGATGCAAGCCGTCGAGATTGCCGTGGTCGAGCCGCCAGAGGACGTGCTGGGTATGATCGCTGCCAATGCCCAGGTTCAGCGCCTGGCGGGGCGCGTAATACTTCGCCCAGACCTCTTTGCCGTTGCCCTCCCACCCCTGCGTAATCGAATCGCCCACGAAGATTACCCGGGCCTGGCCCTGGCTGTCCCGGACGCGCTGGTTCAACTCCACATACCGTTGATAGCCCTGCCCCTCGCGGGGGACGGGCTTGACGCATTGATGCAGTTCCGGAGCCGGCGCGGGGGCCTGCCCCTGCACGGCGCCCGGGGCCAAACCGAGGGCGGCGATCAGCAACGCAGAAATCGTAGTGAAAAACTTCATGCCCCGAGTGTGGGCGCCGCGCGGGGGATTTTCAAGCTGTTTGCAGCCCAACCTCTTTCCCAAGCCAGGCGGGCTGAAGTGGTACGCGAGGCGGGGGTCGAACCCACAACCTTCGGCTCCGGAGGCCGACGCTCTATCCAATTGAGCTACTCGCGCAACCCGGCAGAACTTTAAGCCAGTCCGGTGCTGACGGCAATCTGTTTTCCAGCAGCGGGCGGCAACCGCGCGCCCCCCGCCCGCCGCGTGAATTTTCCTTTGGCTCCGCCGCCCGCTTTCGGGCAAACTCAAGCGCCGTGAAGAACAGCGCAAATCAGCGCGGCTCCCGTTCGCGCCCCCGCCGCAACCGGCCGGATGATTCCGTTGCCCCGAAGCCCGGAAAGCCCTCCCGCCAGCCCGACCCGCAAACCGCCGCCGCGCGGCTCCGCCAGGTTTCCCGGCTGCGCCCGACTCTGGCGCTGGTGCTGGGGAGCGGCTTTCAACACGTGTTGAGCGAGCTGCAGGTGGACGCGGACATCGCCTACCAGCGGCTGCCGGGCTTTCCGGCGACCGGCGTCAGCGGCCACGCGGGACGGCTGGTCATCGGCCGCCTGGGCGGCACGCCGGTCATGGTGCTCAGCGGCCGGGCGCATTACTACGAGGGGCACGCGATGGCCGTGGTCACGTTCGCCGTGCGCGCGCTGGCGGCCTATGGCATCCGCGACCTGCTGCTCACCAACGCCGCCGGGGGCGTGAACCGTTCCTTCCGCCCGGGCGATTTCATGGTGCTGACGGATCACGTCAACTTTATGGGCCTCAACCCGCTGCGCGGCGAGCCGGCGCCCGGCCGGCCGCGCTTCGTGGACCTGACCTGCGTCTATGACCCGGGCTGGCGGCGCCTGCTGGCGCGGGCCGGGCGGGCCTGCGGGGTGAAACTGCGCTCCGGGGTCTATTGGGCGGTCAGCGGGCCCAGCTACGAAACGCCCGCCGAGATTCGGGCTTTTGCCAGGCTGGGCGCCGATGCCGTGGGCATGAGCACCGTGCCCGAGGCCATCGTGGCGCGCCAGTGCGGCCTGAAGGTCGCCGGGATTTCCTGCATTACCAACCTCGCCGCCGGGCGCGGCCGCCAAACCCTCTCGCACGCGGAAGTGCTGGAAACCGCCGAACGGGTCCAGCGCGTCGCCGCCCGGCTGCTCGAAACATTCGCCCAGCTTTATGGCCAAACTCAATAAACTCGCTTTGGTGCGGGCGGCCGCCCGCGCGCGCCGGGGCGCGGTAGCGCCGTATTCCCGTTTCCAGGTCGGCGCGGCCCTGCTCACCCGCTCGGGCCAGGTCATCACCGGCGCCAACGTCGAAAGCGCCAGCTACGGCCTGACCTGCTGCGCCGAGCGCGTGGCGCTGTTCAACGCCCTGACCGCCGGGCAGCGGGATTTCGTGGCGGTCGCCGTCGTGGCGCGCACGGCGGGCGGCCCGATGCCCTGCGGCGCCTGCCGGCAACTGCTGGCGGAATACGCCCCGCGCGCCGCGGTCTGGGTGGCCGACAGCCGGTCGTTGGGCGCGGTGCGCGCCTTTACGGTCAAAGAATTGCTGCCGGCGGCCTTCGTCCTGACGCCGAAGCGCAACGCCCGCCGCCCGGGGTCAGCACGGCGGGGCGGTTGACAACGCGAATTAAACGGAGTATTAAAGTTTCTCATGCAAATCGAGAGCCTGAAAGTGTTCTGCGACCTGGCCGAGACCCGGAATTTCACCCGGACCGCCAAGCTGAATGGCGTGTCCCAGTCGGCGATCAGCCAGCAGCTCAGCTCTTTAGAGCGCCAGTTCCTTCCGTGGAAAGCCGGGCCGGAGCAGAAGAAAAGTCTGCTCGAGCGCGGCAACCGCAAATGCCAGCTGACCCCCGAAGGCCGGACGCTCTACCAATACAGCAAGCGGATTCTCGCCCTCTACGGCGACCTGCAGTCCCGGCTGCAGGAGACCCGGGAGTTGATCTCGGGAACCATCCGCGTCGCCACCATCTACAGCATTGGCCTGCATGATCTGGCGCCGTATCTGAAGCAGTTCCTCAAAGACTACCCCACCGTGAATGTGCAGGTGGAATACCGGCGCGCCAACCAGGTGTATGAGGATGTGGCCAGCAACGTGGTGGACCTGGGCCTGGTCGCGTTTCCCGCCAGCAACAAAAAACTGGAAATCTACCCGCTGCGCGAGGAAGAACTGGTGCTGATTTGCCACCCGCAACATCCCCTGGCCGGGAAAAAGAATCTCCCGCTCGCCGCCCTCCACCAACAGAAGTTTATCAGCTTCGAACGGGATATTCCCACCCGCAAAGCCCTCGACAAAATCTTCAAAAGCCATTCCATCCAGGTGAAGCACGTGATGGAGTTCGACAACATCGAGACGCTCAAATGCGCCGTGGAAATTGATGCCGGGCTGGCGATCGTGCCTCAAAGCACCGTCGTACAGGAAGTCAAACAAGGCACTCTGGCCCAGGTCACCCTCGAGGGCGGGGCCTTCCATCGTCCGCTGGCGGCTCTCTATCAGAAGAAAAAGACCCTGACGCCGGCAATCAAGCAGTTCCTGGCGCTGCTACGCGGCGAATCATAAGGCTGGCTTAGCGTCCTTCGGTTCCGCATCGCCCGTGGTGCCCGAAGGGAACTATTCGGTTCCGGCCGTTTCCCGGAGGGACCCAAGCTGTGGCCTAACGGATACGCCACCCCTTCCGATGCCGGGAATCGCCCCTGACGCCTCCAGCCGAAACGATTCAGCCAGCTATTTCAACCACCCACCCCCGCTTTATCGAGGTCTGGGCGGGCCTGACCGGCCAAACCGTGGCCCCGGCGAACCCTTTATTTGATGAAATCAGCGGTATAGCTGCTGCATTCCAAGCCTTCCGTCTGCAAAATCAACGAGTTAGGCATAGAGAGGGCCAAAACCGAGCAAAATCTGAATCATGCCGGCTTCGGCTTACCCCGGACGCCCCCTGCCCATCCCATGCCATCAGGCCGTGTACAAGGGGTGTACAAGGGATGCCCACCAGGAGTCCATCGGGTTTTAGCTGGTACACCCGTTGAGCATCCCTTGTACACCCCTTGTACACGGCCTGATGGCAGGGTAATTCCAAGGTATCTGGATATTGAATTCGGATGCCTGGGAAGGCCAAAACGATGGGGGAGAACGGTGGGATTGTTACTAAGTTCCGTAAAAACAGTTAGTTATAAATCTGAGGCTGGTGGAAAGGGGTTTTTCAAGGACGGGCGGGTAATCAGGGACTGTCCGGGAATCCGGATTTTTCCCGCATGGTTGGGATCGGAAAGGCAACGCGGGTTGCAATTATTAGTTTTGGCATTGGGGCTCCATGATGATTATCGGCTGGCCGGGGTGCCAGGGCTGCCGGATTCGCGGTCTCAAAAGACCCAGCGGTTGGGGTTTCGAAAGGGCGGGGAT
>JAAYVL010000143.1 GCA_012517205.1 Verrucomicrobiota bacterium | reverse complement strand
GCGGGCGCTTACTGGTTGATGTGCACCACTTTGGCCGGCGGGAAGCCGTTGAACCAGGTGGAGGAGGCGTGGCTGTAGGCGCCGATGTTTTTGCTGTAGAGCAGGTCGCCGAGTTCGAGGTTGGCGGGAAGATGCTCGGCCAGCGAGACCACGTCCAGGGCGTCGCAGGTGGGGCCAAACACCGAGCAGATCTGGGGCGTGCCTCCTTTGAAGGCCTGGAGCGGGTATTGGCAGTGATCGAAGAGGACGCCGGAGAACGTATGATAGACCCCGTCGTTGATGTAGTAGCAGAGCTTGCCGTTGCGCACCGCCTTGCCGATGATCTGGGAGATGGCGACGGCGGCGGTGGCCACCAGGAAACGGCCCGGCTCGGCAAGGATTTGGATGTCTTGCGGGAAGAGGCGGTCGAGCTCGCTGTTGATGATGCCGGCCAGCTCGGCGAACGGTTTGACGGTGGCATCGTACGGCACGGGGAAGCCGCCGCCGATGTCCACCAGGTTCATCCGGGTATAGCCGCGGTCGCGGGCTTCCTGGAATACGTTGGCGGCGAGGTTGAGGGCGGCCACGTAGTTCTCGAAGTTGGTGGCCTGGCTGCCCACGTGGAAGCTCAGTCCCTCGACCTTCAGGCCGGCCTTGTCCGCGGCCAGGATGAGGTCCACCGCCTCGCCCGGGGCTGCGCCGAACTTGGTGGATAATTCCACCACCGACCCGGTATTGGGCACCCAGAGCCGCAACACCAGGCCCGCGTGCGGCGCATAGTTCCTGATCTTGCCGATTTCCTCCGCGTTGTCGAAGGTGACCAGCGGTTTATACGGGTCCAGCTCGCGCAGGGTCTCGTTGGCCTTGATTGGGTTGGCGTAGATGATTTTGTCCCAAATCCAGGCCTGGCGTTCCGGCTCGGGCAGGTGTTCGATGTATTGGTGGACGATGCGGAACTCGGGCATCGAGGCCACGTCAAAACCGGCGCCGGCTTCGTAGAAGGTCTTGACGATGGCCGGGTCGGGATTGGCTTTGACGGCGTAGTAAACTTGCACGCGCGGGAGGCCTTGCTTGAACTGCGCGTAATTGCGCCGCAGTTCGTCGTGATCCACCACAAACAGCGGGGTTCCGTGCTGCCGGGCCAGGTGCTGGAGTTGGTCTAAGCTAACCATATCAGTCGTTCAGATTCGTCAGGTCGGGGGTGGGCGGCGGCGGGCGGGGCGGGCGGGCCGGGGAGGGCGGAACTCGCCGTTCAGCGCGCGCCATTGTCAAACGTCAGGTAGGTGTATTCTTTGAGGACGGCCTCGTATTGATCGAGCAGCGCCATGCCCTCGCTGGGTTTGACGCGATCCTCCCGCACGGCCTGGTCCACTTGCGCTTTCATCAGGCGGGCCAGGTCCGGCTCGAAATACTGCACGTCCTGCAGGATTTGGCCGATGGAGCTGCCGGCAATGATTTCCTCGATGTAATAGCCGCAGGGCTCGTCGGGATCGAGGAAGACGTGAATCTCGTTGACGCGGCCGAACAGGTTGTGCAGGTCGCCCATGATGTCCTGGTAGGCGCCCACGAGAAACACGCCGAGGTAGTAGGGCTCGCCGGGGCGCAGTTCGTGCAGCGGCAGGGTTGGGCGGTAAGCCTTGCCGCCGATGAACGAGTCCACCTTGCCCTCGGAGTCGCAGGTGATGTCCACCAGCGAGGCTTCGCGGGTGGGCTCCTCGCCCAGGCGATGGATGGGAACGATGGGGAACAACTGGTTCAAAGCCCAGTTATCGAGCAGCGATTGGAACAGCGAGAAGTTGCAGATGTATTGGTCGGCCAGCGCCACGGTCAGTTGCTCGAGTTCCTGGGGCAGGTCGCCCTCCTCCTGGCGGCACAGCTCGCCCAACTCCCGGCAGATTTCCCAAAACAGCGTCTCCACCAGCGCCTTGTCGGCCAGGCTGAGATAGCCCAGGGCGAACAACTGCTGGGCTTGCTCCTTGCGTTCGAGCGCGTCGTGGTAGGCCTCGAGCCGGCCGAGCGTGGGCAGCTTCTTCTGGATGCGCCGCAGTTGCCGCACGAGGGCATGGGCGCCGCCGTTTTTGCCCGGCGGCGGCTCCACCGCCAGGCGCGGCTTCTCCAGGGCGGCAAACGCCTCGATGACCAGCACCGAATGGTGCGCCACCACCGCGCGCCCGCTTTCGCTGACCAGGTTCGGATGCGCGACCTGCTCCGCGTTGCACACCTCGGCCACGGCGGTGACCACGGTATTGGTGTATTCCTGCAGGGTGTAGTTGGCGGATGAATCCTCCGAGGTGCGCGAACCGTCGTAGTCCACCGCCAGGCCGCCGCCGACATCGAGAAAGGTGATGGGGCAGCCCTCCTGGCGCAGCTTGGCGTAAAACCGCGCGCCCTCGTTCACCGCGCGTTTGATGGCGCGAATATTGGGAATCTGCGAGCCGATGTGGAAGTGCAGAAGCTGGAAGGCGTCCAGCAGGCTCTCCCGCCGGAGCAGCTCCACCGCCGCCACCAGTTCGGCGGTGGACAGGCCGAACTTGGCGTTTTCCCCGCCGGACTGATCCCACTTGCCGCCGCCGCGCGTCTGGAGGCGCACCCGCAGGCCGAGCGCCGGCGCGACTCCCGCCGCGCGGGCCGCCGCCAGGATGATCGGCAGCTCGGCAAACTTCTCGACCACCAGGATGATATTCTTGCCAATGCGCCGCCCCATCAGCGCGGTGCGGATGAAGACGTCGTCCTTGTAGCCATTGGCCACGATCAACTGCTCGGCGCCCGCCGTCAGCGCCATGGCCGCGCACAGTTCCCCCTTGCTGCCCACCTCCAGCCCGTAGTGATAGGGCTTGCCCGCGTCGAGGATCTCCTCCACCACCTCGCGCAACTGGTTGACCTTGACGGGAAACACGCCCTGGTAGCGGCCCTGGTATTCCGCCGCCGCGATGGCGCGCTGAAAGCTCTCGTTCAATTCCACCACGCGGTCGCGCAGGACATCCTGAAACCGCACCAGCATGGGGAAGCGCAGCCCGCGCGCCCGCGCCTGCTGGATCAGTTCATACATGTCCACCTCGCCGCCCGCGTCGCGCCGCGGCGTGACGGCGACGTGCCCGGCGGCATTGATGTCGAAGTATTTTGCGCCCCAGCGGCGAATCTGGTAGGTCTTCAGCGCGCTTTTCTTGTCCCACGGCGCGGGGGCGGGCGCGGGCGGGGGCGGCGCGGCGGGGATGGCCAGCAGCGGGATCTGCTCCGCCGCCGCCGCGGCCACGGAACTTTCGTCAGGCGTGGTGCTTGGCATATTCGCGCTTGAGTCGCTCCACCATTTCGGGCAGGCGGTCGTACAGCCGTTTCAGCCGGCGCGGCCGGTGTTTGGCCAGCGCATAATGCGTCAGCAGCGGCAGCGCCACCGTGGTATCGAGGTAGCACACAATCGCGTCCGGCAACTGCTGCGGCTGGACCTTGCCCCAGGTGACGGCCTCATTGGGGGTGGCGCCGGAAAGGCCGCCCGTATCCGGGCGCGCATCGGTGATTTGCAGAAAGTAGTCATGCCCGCTGACCTTCGCGCCGACGACTTCCTGAATCTGCGGCTCGGTTTGCAGGAGAAAGTTCTTCGGGGAACCGCCGCCGACCAGCACCGCGGCCGTCTGGTGGCCGGCCTGCTGGGTCGCCAGCACGATGGCGGTGGACTCGTTGACGTCAATGCTGGGGTTGATGCGCAGGCGGTTGCCGGCCAGTTCCTCCCCGGCCACGTTCATGCCGATGGTGGAATCGCCCGGCGACGGGCAGAAGCAGGGCACGCCCGCGCGATACGCGGCGGCCAGCATGGAGGCGTTGCGCACCCCGGTCTGGCGCTCCAGCTCGGCATAATAGCGGCCCAGCCGGTAGTGCAGCTCGGCGGTGCCCATCTCCTTCTGAAACTCCGGCTGCTGCAAAATCCGGCGCAAGACATCGTCCGTGCGCATCAGCACGTCGTTATAGTCCAGGAGAATATCATAAATGCGCACCACCCCGCAGCGCCGCAGCTCGGGATCGGTCAGGAAGGGCGACCCGCGATACAGCGGCAGGTTCATCGCGTGGTGCATATCGTGATAGAGGTTGGCTCCCGTCGAGACAATCCAATCCACAAACCCCGCCTTGATGAGCGGCGCCAGGCACGAGGCGCCGATGCCCGCCGGGGTCATCGCGCCCGACAGGCTCAGCCCCACGACCACGTTGGCGCCGAGCATCTTTTCCACCAGCAGCCGGCCGGCCTGCTGCAGCCGCCCCCCGTTATAGGCCAGGAAGGCGCGGTCCATCAGTTCCACGACCGTCTCCCGGCCGGTCAGGGGCGGCGGGAGAATCCGTTCGCCGCGGAGATAGCGTTTCTTGCCCTGCCCGAACTTGTGGGGATATTGACTGACAAACTTCTTCGGCAATACAAACTTGGCCATGTCATTCCTTTCGCATTAACACCTGCTTCATGATTTCATAAACCAGCCGCGCCGCCAGGAAATCCGGGCCGTGCAGCCCCGCCACCGGCGACAATTCCACCACGTCCGCCACCGGCACCGCGCGCGCCTCGCGCGCCACCACCCGCACGATGTCCAGCAGCTCCGCCCAGCTCAGCCCGCCCGGCTCCGGCGTGCCCGTCGCCGGCATGATCGCGGCGTCCAGCCCATCCACATCCACCGTCAGATACACCCGCTTGCCGCGGACGAACCGCCGCAGTTGCGGCAGGTAATTGCGCGCCCCGGCAAACACGGTTTGCACGCGGCGGCTGCGCCGGCGAAACGCCTCTTCCTCCAGGGAGATGTTGCGGATGCCGATCTGAAACACCGGGCAATGCTCCAGGATGCGCCGGGCCGCGCACGCATGGCTGAACCGGCTGCCCTCATACTCGTCCCGCAAATCCGCATGCGCGTCCACCTGCACCGCGACCAGGTCGCGCGCGCCGTGCGCCTGCGCCAGCCCGCGCGCCACGCCGGCGGAAATCGAATGCTCCCCGCCCAGCACCACCAGCAGCTCCGGCGCGGGCTTCCCGCGCAGCAGGCCCGTCACCGCGCCGGCCACCCGCTCGATCATCGCCTCCGGCGACTGGAGCTCCGCCCGCAGCGGCGGCAGCGTATGCACCCCGAACGCCACCGCCGGCTCGCAGTCAAACTCCCGGTCGTATTGCTCCACTTCGCGCGACGCGGCGAGGATCGCCGCCGGGCCGCGCCGCGTGCCGGGCGCGTAAGAAGTCGTGGCATCATACGGCACCGGCAGAACCCACGCGCGCGCGCGTTGACGTTGGGTCAATTCCGCCGGCAGGCCGAGAAAGTTATACTCGCCTTGAAACCAGTCACTCTCGCTCATTTGTCCGGGTATAGTGGGCGGCGGCGCGGGCGCTGGCAAGCCTATATCGCATTCCGCCGCCGCCCAGGTTTCCGCGCGCCTTTCCGCGCCGTGATGGATTGGAGAAAAAACCCGCCGCCGTCAACGGTCTTCCGGGCGCGGGCCCCCGCGCGCCGGCCGCGCCGCCGCCCGGGCGCGCGCGGCTAATCGGCCGCGCCCAGGCGCTGCTGCAGTTCCTCGAGGGAAACCCCCTTGGTCTCCGGCAGGAACCGGGCCACAAGGATAAACTGCAGGACCATCATCAGAGCGAAGAAACCAAAGGCATAGGCGCCGGAGCGCGCGGCGACCACCGGGAAGGACCAGCTCACCCCGGCGCACAGCACCCAGATGAGGAAGCAGACCACCGCCGAGCCCGAGGCGCGCACGGCGTTGGGCAGCAGCTCGTTGATGATCACCCACACCACCGCGCCCTGCGAATAGGCGTGCGAGCCGACCACGCCCATCATGGCCACGATGACAATCCACCCCTGCGCGTGGGTGGCGAAAACCCACGCCGCCAGCGCGTGGGACAGGACGAACGTGACCGACCCGATCAGCAGCAGCGCCTTGCGCCCGATGCGGTCAATCAGCGCCATCGCCAGGATCGTCATCGCCAGGTTGGTAAAGCCAATGATCACCGACTGCGAAAGCGCGCTCGTCTGGTCGGCCCCCGCCATGCGGAAAATATCCGCCGTGTAGTAAATCACGGCATTGATGCCATCGAGCTGATTGAAGGCGCCAATCATGCAGGCCAGCAGCAGCGGCTTGAGATATTGGCGCTGGAACAGGCGCGGCCGCGCGCCGGCGATCTCCGCTTTCAGCGAGTCCGCGATCTCCCGGGCCTCCCCGGCCGGGTGCTCATGCCCGAAACGGGCCAGCACCGCCTCGGCCTGCGCGCGGCGTCCCCGCTTCACCAGCCAGCGCGGGCTTTCCGGGATCAGCAGCGCCGTCACCAGAAACGCCGCCGCCGGGGCGGTCATCACGCCGAACATCCAGCGCCAGGCCTGGGGATGCTCCGCGCCCAGCCCGCGCGCCACCAGGTAGTTGGAGAAATAAGCCGCCAGGATGCCCACCACGATGTTCAACTGGCTGACCGCCACCAGCCGCCCCCGCAGCCGGGCCGGCGCAATCTCGGTGATATACATCGGGCAGACCACGGACGCGCCCCCCACCGCCACGCCGCCCAGCCAGCGGAAGAACAGCAGCGCATGCCAGTTCCACGCCAGCGCGCAGCCCACGGCGGAGAGGGCGAAGAACACCGCCAGCAGCGCCAGCACCGGCCGCCGCCCCCACCAGTCCGCCGGCCGCCCCGCCAGCAACGCCCCGATCATGGTGCCGATCAAGGCGCTGGAGACCGTGAACCCCAGCAGGTTGTCATTGAGCGCATACACCTGCCGCAGGGCCTCCGTGGTGCCGGAGATCACCGCCGTATCAAAACCAAACAGCAGCGACCCCAGGGCGGCCACAACGGCGCTGAGCAACAGCATGCCGCGGCCGCGGCGTCCGCCCGCCGCCGCCCTCGCCCGCTCCTGACTTTGAGTTTGCTTCGCCATCACCGGCACACCCGTAGCGCGGCCCATTGTTAATTTGTTGGCCGGAGGAAGTCAACCGGACACCGGCCGCGCGGGCCGGCCCGCCGCGCCCCCTCGCCCGCCCCGCGGCGCGCCGGGATGACGCCCGCGGGGCAAGACGCCGCTGGCTTTTATCCGCCGCCGGTTTTATGCTGGCCGGGTGAACCTTATGAGCCACACGCATAATCGGTTTGGCGCGCTGCAAACATTTGACCCGGGGAATGGCCGGCCGGGAGCGCTGTATGCGCTGCCGGAGCTGGAACGGGCCGGCGTTGGCCCGGTTTCCCGGCTGCCGGTGTCCCTCCGGCTGGTGCTGGAGTCGGTATTGCGGAATTGCGACGGGCGGCGGGTGACCGAGACGAACGTGCGGGCGCTGGCCAACTGGGAGCCCCACGCGCCGCGCCGCGAGGAGATTCCGTTCGTGGTCGCGCGCATTGTGCTGCAGGACTTCACGGGGGTGCCGCTGCTGGTGGACCTGGCGGCCATGCGCTCGGCCCTGGCGCGGCTGGGCCGGAACCCGGGCCTCGTCGAGCCGCTGGTGCCGGTGGACCTCGTCGTGGATCATTCGGTGCAGGTGGATTACCACAGCGCGCCGGACGCCCTCGAAAGGAATATGGCGCTGGAGTTCCAGCGCAACCGCGAGCGCTACCAGTTCCTCAAGTGGGGCATGCAGGCGTTTAAGAAATTCAAAGTGGTGCCGCCCGGCATCGGCATCGTCCACCAGGTAAACCTGGAATACCTCGCCCAGGGGGTCGCGTCGGCGCCCCTCCCCGGCGGCGCGCCCGCGCCGGCCCTGTTCTACCCCGACACGCTGGTCGGCACGGATTCCCACACCACGATGATTAACGGGCTGGGCATCGTGGGCTGGGGCGTGGGCGGCATCGAGGCGGAAGCCGGCATGCTGGGCCAGCCGGTCTATTTGCTCACGCCGGATGTCGTCGGCGTGCACCTGTTCGGCGAACTGCGCGAGGGCGTCACCGCGACGGACCTGGCGCTGACGGTGACCCAGCGGCTGCGGCAGGCGCGGGTGGTGGGGAAGTTTGTCGAGTTCTTCGGGCCGGGCGCCGCGGCGCTGCCGGTGGTGGACCGGGCAACCGTCGCCAACATGGCCCCGGAATACGGGGCGACGATGGGCTTCTTCCCCATTGACGCCGAGTGCGTCCACTACCTGCGGGCGACGGGCCGCGGCGAAGAACACTGCCGCGCGTACGAGAACTACTACCGCGCGCAGGGCTTGTTTGGCATGCCGCAAAAGGGCCAGATCGCCTACACGCAGGAGCTGGAACTGGACCTGGCCACGGTGACGCCCAGCGTGGCCGGACCCAAACGGCCGCAGGACCGGATTGAATTGCCCAACCTCAAACGCGAGTTCGAGGCGGCCCTGGCCCGGCCGGCCGCCGAAAACGGCTTTGGCCGCGCCGCCGCGGAGCTGGCGCAGAGCCACCCGCTGCCACACGGCGGCGGCGCCCTGCGCCACGGCAGCGTCGTGATTGCGTCCATCACCAGTTGCACGAACACGAGCAACCCCTCGGTGATGCTGGCGGCGGGATTGCTGGCCCAAAAAGCGGTCGCGCGCGGGCTGCGCGTCCCCCCGTGGGTCAAGGCTTCGCTGGCGCCCGGCTCGCGGGTGGTCAGCGATTACCTGCGCCGGACGGGCCTGCAGCAGCCCCTGGACCAGCTCGGCTTCAGCCTGGTGGGCTACGGCTGCGCCACCTGCATCGGCAACTCCGGCCCGCTGCCGGCGGGAGCGGAGGACCTCATCAGCCGGCATCACCTCGTGGTGGCGGCGGTGCTCTCCGGCAACCGCAACTTCGAGGCGCGGGTGCACTCCAGCCTCAAGGCAAACTTCCTCATGTCGCCGCCGCTGGTGGTCGCCCTGGCCCTGGCGGGGCGGGTGAACATAGACCTGAGCACCGAACCGCTGGGCCGGGACAAAGACGGCCGGGAGGTCTATTTGAAGGACATCTGGCCGGCCCGGGACGAAGTGCGCGAAGCCATGCGCGCCGCGCTCAAGCCGGAAGTATTCCGCCAGCTCTACCGCGACCTGGCCGCCCAGGTCCCCCAGTGGAGCCAAATCCCCGCCCGCGGCGGCGAAGTGTACCAATGGGACCCCGACAGCCGCTACATCCAGGAGCCGCCCTTCTTCGCCAACTTCAGCCTCCAGCCCGGCGCGACCTCCGATCTCCGCGGCGCCCGCGCCCTGGCCATCTTCGGCGACAGCGTGACCACCGATCACATCTCGCCCGCCGGCAGCATCAAACCCGCCTCGCCCGCCGGAAAATGGCTGCTCGAACGAAACGTCACCGTCGCGGATTTCAACAGCTACGGCTCCCGCCGGGGCAATGACCGGGTCATGACCCGCGGCACCTTCGCCAACGTGCGCATCCGGAACCTGATGGTCCCCGGCGTCGAGGGCGGCGTCACCCGGTGCTTCGCGCGTTCGGACAACCCGGGTGCGGCGGGCGAACCGATCTCGATTTACGAGGCGGCGATGGCCTACCAGCGGGAAGGCACGCCGCTCCTCGTTCTGGCCGGCCAGGAATACGGCACCGGCAGCTCCCGCGACTGGGCGGCCAAAGGGCCGGCCCTGCTGGGAGTCAAAGCCGTGATCGCGCAGAGCTTCGAGCGGATCCATCGCTCGAACCTCGTCGGCATGGGCATCCTGCCGCTGCAGTTCAAAGACGGAACCAGCGCGCAAACCCTGAACCTGGACGGCACGGAAACCTTCGACATCTCCGGCCTGGCCCACGGGCTTAAACCCCAGCAGGAACTGACCGTGTCCGTGCGGCGCGCCAACGGCCGGGAGGAAGCCGTGCCGGTCATCTGCCGGATAGATACGCCCATCGAACTGGAATACTACCAGCACGGCGGGATTCTGCCTTATATCCTGCGGCAACTGGCCGGCGCCTCGGGCCCCGCTCCCGCCTGATCCGATGGGCCAAGAGCGGCCCATCGCCATCGGGCAATCCAACCGGAAAGGCCCCCTGAAACGGCCACGCCCACGCTGGATACGGGTTTTTTGACCTTTATACTGACTTTTAGCCGTTTTCGTCACCGCCAGAATGGAGAGAAAGCTGGCTGAAGGCCAACCCGAGCTGATTCCATGAGAGGG
This sequence comes from Verrucomicrobiota bacterium, assembly GCA_012517205.1. Lineage (GTDB taxonomy): Bacteria > Verrucomicrobiota > Verrucomicrobiia > Limisphaerales > UBA8199 > UBA8199. The sequence goes on along the minus strand of JAAYVL010000143.1, from coordinate 15,893 downwards.
TCAATCCTGTGCCATCGTTCCACCCAAACCGGCCCAATCGCCCCGGCCATACCCCCAACGAACCCGGATAAGGGTAAAACAGGCGTAAAACCCTGATTTTTCCGGCTTCGGCTTACCCTGAACGCTCCTTGCTTTTACCCTGCTTCTACGCTGTGTACAAGGGGTGTACAAGGGATGCCCACCGGGAGTCCATGGGGTTTAAGCTGGTGCATCCGTTGAGCATCCCTTGTACACCCCTTGTACACGGCCTGAAGGCAGGGTATTTTCACGGTATCCGGGTAGTGGATGCGGGGGCTTGAAAAGGTCGAAACGAGGAGAGAGGACGAGAGGATTATTTCTAAGCTCCGTAAAAACAGCTAGTTAGGAAGCCGAGGCTGGCAAAAGGGGGCTTTTTAGGATCGGAAGGGCGTTCGGATGGTCTTTGGGTTCGCGAACGCCTTATCTGAAACGATGCCGCTGGATAGTCCAGCCGTGCATAATCGTCCTATTGGAGCCAGAGTGGGGCTGGCAGCCAAGGCCAAAGGGCTAACGAATCGCTTGCTTGGGGCTTTTGGCTATGAAATCAGGGGTTTCGGCTGAAAGAGGGAAGGCGCAGGCGGCCCGTGCGCCCGCGCGCGGTGCATGAGGGCCGTTTCCTTTGAGGGACGAACGGCGCGGGTTGGCTCTCCGGCGGCGTCGGCGAGCAAGGGCGGGGCTGGCATTGGCCGGGGGCGCTTAAAAACTGAGGGGCGCTTGAAATTATGCGTGCGGCACGGCGGCGTTGGTGGTAAAAGTTCGTCGGCGGAGTCCATGATTATGACGACCAGTAAACCAGGCGAAACTGTGGAGCCGGGCGCGCTCGGGCGCGTGACCTTTCTTGATGGCAAGGGCGATCTGCCGATGCTGGAAATCAGCACCCGCTGGAGCGCGGCGGAGATCTATCTGCATGGGGCTCACGTCACCCACTTCCAGAAGAAGGCCGAGCCGCCGATGCTGTTTTTGAGCCAATGCAGCCGGTTTGCCGAGGGGCAGCCGATTCGCGGCGGCATTCCCGTGATTTTCCCCTGGTTCGGGCGGCGCGAGGGCCTGGGCCAGCATGGCTTTGCCCGCCTCAAGACCTGGGAACTGAAAGAGGTGGTTCCCGCGCCCGACGGCAGCGTCAGCGTGCGGCTGCGGCTGCCCGACGGCCCGGAGGCGGCCGGGTTTCCCCGGTTCACGGCGGAATACATCGTCACGGTCAACCAGGCGCTGACGCTGCAGCTCGTTGTGGCCAACCCGGCCCGGGATGCCGAGTTTACCTTCGAGAACTGCCTCCATTCCTACTTTGAGGTGGGCGACATCGCCACCGCTTCCGTGGTCGGGCTCAAGGGGCTTGCCTATGAGGATCGGGTGGGCGCTTGCGTGGCGGGGCGCGAGTCGGCCGACGCGCTGCGCGTTGCCGCGGAAGTGGATCGCATTTACCAGGACAGCACCGGGCCGCTGGAGATTCTCGACCCGTCGCTGGGCCGGAAGATTCGCATTGAAAAACAAGGCTCCGCCTCGACGGTGGTGTGGAATCCGTGGGTTGCCAAGTCCCGGCAGTTGGCGGATTTCGGGGATGAGGAATACCGGCGCATGATTTGCGTGGAATCGGGCAACGTCGGCCCGGCCAGCATTCGCCTGCTGCCGGGAGCCGCGTCCACCCTTACGGTGAAGTTGAGCACGGAGCCGCTCAAATAACCCGCGCCCGGGCCGGTTGGTTCCGCCGCCGGCAGCGGCGCGGGGCCGGCGCCCGGCGCCCGCCCTGCGGCGGGGGGGCCGGGCCTGATTCCGGCCCGGAGCCGTGGTAGAGATTATGCCTCTGGAATACAAAGATTATTACGAGACCCTGGGCGTGCCGCGAAACGCCAGCGAAGCGGATATTCGCAAGGCTTTTCGCAAGCTGGCGCGCGAGTATCATCCGGACGTCGCCAAGAACAAGAAGCAGGCGGAGGAGAAGTTCAAAACGATCAACGAGGCTTACGAAGTGCTGGGCGATCCGGCCAAACGCAAGCGCTACGATGAATTGGGGGCGAACTGGCGGGAGGGGGCCAACTTCCGCCCGCCGCCCGGCTGGCAATCATTCGGGCGGGGCCGCGCGGCCGGCGGCGGCCCCGGCGGGGAAGCCCACGAGTTTCGCTTCAGCGGCACCGGCTTCAGCGATTTCTTCGAGCAGTTGTTCGGCGCGCGCGCGGCGCGGGGCGCGTCCGGCTTCGGGCACGGCGGCGGGTGGGGGGCGGAAGAAATGGGCGCCGAGCGCGGGCAGGATATCGAGGGCGACATCCTGGTGACGCTCGAGGAAGCCATGCGCGGCGCGGTGCGTTCGGTTGCCGTGCAGCGCGCCGTTCCCTGCGGCCAATGCGGCGGCCTTGGGCATCGCCAGCGCCGCGCCTGCGCCGCCTGCGGCGGCACCGGCCAGGTGGTGAAGACCGATACGTGGCAGGTGAAAATCCCCGCGGGCGTCACGGAAGGCCAGCGGCTGCGGCTGGCCGGGCGCGGGGAGGCGGGCGTCGGCGGCGGCGGGTCGGGCGATCTTTACTTGCGCGTGCGGCTGGCCCGGCATCCGGATTTCAGGGTGGACGACCACAACCTGATCTACGCGGCGGAAGTCGCCCCGTGGGAAGCGGTGCTCGGCGCGAGCATAACCGTTCCGACGTTGGGGGGAACGGTGCGCATCAAAGTGCCGCCGGGGACACAGAACGGGCAGAAGCTGCGCGTGCGGGGGCGCGGGCTGCCCCGGCGCGGGGGGCCGAGCGGCGATTTGATTGTGGAAATCCGCATCGAGGTGCCCCAGCAGGTCTCCAGCGCGGAACGCAAGCTGTGGGAGCAACTGGCGAGCGAGTCGCGGTTTAACCCGCGGCAATAACCGTCCGGCGGAGCGGCTTCCGGCGCGCGCCCGCCGTCCGCCGCGCGGACCGGGGGGCGCGCGGTTGCGCCCGCGGGGTTCCCGCGCCCGGGCGCGCCTTTCGGCGCCGGGCCTTGGGCCGGTCAGGCCGTTGCGGGCCGGGCCAGCTTTCTCCAGATCCCGGCTCCCAGGGGAAGCAGCAACAGCAGCGACAGATCCAGGAACGTCGTCGCCTCCGGCACGGACTGGGACGGGCGGTACGTGTATTGGACTTCAACCGCGGCCCCGGCCACGGTGTTGAGCCGCGCCCAAATGTTTCCGCCGCCGCCGAGAATAATCTCCTGCGTTTGCGTCGTCCCCGGCAGTGTGAACGTGCCCGTGCCGATAAACCAGTCCAGGTCCTGGGGCCGCGTGTAGGCATAGCTGACGGTGTCCGTGGAGCTGACGGGGCCATAGTCGGCGACTCCGCCGCTGGGCAACTGGTAAACCTCGGCCGTGGCCAGGGGCGACGGCTGCAGAAAACCAAAGCCGCCCGGCAAGTCCACCGTCAGCAGGGAGCCGGCCCGGAGGGAGAAGTTTTGCGGGCGGGTGGAGGTGTTCCGGATCGTGCCGGTCATGTTCATCGTCTGGCTGGCCAGGATATTCACTGACTCCAGCGTGCCCAGGGCCGGGTTGAATTGCGGCAAACAGAAGGTGTGGCTCCAATCCGTGGTGGTCTCGGGGAAAACGTCCACGAAAGCCGTCACGACCGTTTGCGACAGGGAAGACATCACGATGGCCTGGGCGGCATTTGCCCCCAGCAGCAATCCCGCGCCCGCCAGTAGAAGTATCGGCCTGCATTTAGTTTTAAAGTTCATGGCCCAATCCTAACGGCGGAGGCGCATCCGTTCTATCGGGCGGGGGCTGGTTTTCACTAAGGGAATCGCCCGGATTTCGCCCCGGGCATTTCCCGGGCGGGGCGGCGGCTTGGCGGGAGGGGGATTGCGTTTGGCAGCGCGTATGGGAATCGAACCCATCTTTCAGCCTTGAGAGGGCCGTGTCCTAACCGATAGACGAACGCGCCGCGCCGCCAATCTCAGGCATAGTAACCGTTGGCGGCGGGATGTCAATGCGGCGTTGGGAAACATTCGCGGCCCGCGCGCCGGCGGCCCGCTGGCGCGGCGCGGCGCGCGGGTCCGGGTGGGGCCGTTTCCCGACTTGCGGGCCGCCGCCGCCGCGGGTATAGGTTATTTCCGGGCTGTGGCGGAAAACCAGCCTGGCGAAAACAAAACCGCATGGATTCCAACCGCGAGTTAGCGAGCTTTGCCGCGCGTTTGCATCGGGAAATTGGCCCCGGCCAGGATTCTCCGAAGCAGACGCGGGCGGCGTGGCCGGCCTTTAATCCGCTCGCGCTCGAGCTGTTCGCCCTCCAATTCGCCCACAACCCGCTCTACCGCCGGTTCTGCGAAGCCCGCGGAGCGCGCCCCGGCACGGTGGCGGACTGGACGGAAATCCCCGCCATTCCCACGGCGGCCTTCAAGGCGGGGCCGCTTTCGTGTTTGCCGGCGGCGGCGCGGACGGCGGTTTTTCATTCCAGCGGCACGACCGGGCAGACGCCGAGCCGGCATTTTCACAGCGCGGATTCGCTGGCGCTTTATGAGGCGTCGCTCCGGGCGTGGTTTGACGCCCATTGGCCGGTGGCGGCGGGCCCGTGGGCCTGGGTGATCCTCACCCCGCCGCCCGATCAAGCTCCCCATTCCTCGCTGGTTCACATGTTCGAGACGCTGCGCCGCGCCCGGAAGCCCGCCGCCGCGGCCTTCGTCGGGCGGGCGGCGGAAGACGGCGCCTGGGTGCTGGACGTGGACGCCGCGTGGCCGCTTCTGCAGTCGGCGGCCGCCGGTGCGCAGCCCGTGTTTCTGCTGGGCACGGCCTTTTCCTTTGTGCATCTGCTGGATGATTTTGCCGCGCGGGGCCGGGGACTGACGCTGCCGGCGGGGTCGTGCGCGCTGGAAACCGGCGGCTACAAAGGCCGCTCGCGCGCGCTGCCCAAGGCGGAGCTGCACGCGCTGATGTCCCGGCGCCTGGGCCTCCGGCCCGACCGCATCATCTGCGAATACGGCATGAGCGAATTGAGTTCGCAGGCGTATGACGGGGAGGTGGGCCCGGTTGCGGCGCGGGCGCTTCCCGGGCTGGCGTCCCCCGGCGCGCGGCGCTTCCGGTTTCCGCCCTGGGCGCGGGTGCGGATTATTTCGCCCGAGACCGGCGCGGCCGTGGAGGAGGGCGAAACCGGGTTAATCTGCGTGTTCGACCTGGCGAATGTTTACTCGGTGCTGGCGGTGCAGACCGAGGACCTGGGCCGGCGCCGCGGTTCGGGCTTTGAGCTGGCGGGCCGGGCGGCGCTGGCCGAGCCGCGCGGGTGCTCGCTCATGGCGGTTTAGGAGCCGGGAATGAACGCGCGGGAACACGCTCAACACCGGGCCCGGACGCTGTGGCTGACGGGGGTGCTGCATGCCTTTACGCATCTTTACCAGGCGGTGCTGCTGCCGCTTTACTTGTTGATCCAGAAGGATTTTCAGCTCGCCAGCGTGGGGCGGGTGACTCTGCTGGTGACGGTGATGCTGGCGGCCTGCTTCGGGCCGAGCTACCCCGCCGGGATTCTGGCGGACCGCCTGAATCGCAAGAAGCTGCTGGCCTTCGGGCTGGCGCTCAACGGCACGGCGTTTGCGGCGCTGGGCCTGGCGCCCAGTTATGCCTGGGCGCTGGTGGCCGTGGTGGTGGCCGGCATCGGCAGCAGTTTTTATCATCCCGCGGCCACGGCCATGATTACGCGCCTGTTTCCGGGCCGCACCGGCAAGGCGCTGGGGCTGGTGGGCATCGGCTCGAGCGTGGGCTTCTTTATGGGGCCGCTTTACGCGGGCTGGCGCGCGCAGATGCTCGAGCCGGTGCTGGGGCCGGCGGCCTGGCGCCGCCCGGTGCTCGAGCTGGGCCTTTTGGGCGTCATCACCGCGGGGTTGTTCTATTGGCTGGCGGATGAGGAGCAGCCCTCCGCGCCCGCCGAGCGCAAGGCCGTTCCGTCCGGCCGGATGTTTCCCACGCCGGCCCTGTGGTTTTTCTTCTTTGCGTATTGCCTGGCCTTTAGCTTCCGGGATTTCGCCGGGGCGAGCATGGGCAGCCTGAGCTCACTCTTTCTGCAAAAGGCCCGCGGCTTCACCCCGCAAAGCACCGGGGTGGCCCTGAGCCTCCTCTGCATCGCCTCCGTCGTCAGCAATCCACTGTTTGGCCACCTGAGCGACGGGGGCCGCCGCCGCTGGATTACCCTGGTGTTAACCATCGCCGCCGTGCTGGTCGCCGCCTTCCCGCATGTCCCGCCGGCCTGGACCCTGCCGGTGCTGATCGTGTATGGCTTTTTCTTCATGGCCAGCTATCCCATGACCGAGGCGGCGCTCATGGAATCGGTGCCGGATGCCGTGCGCGGGCGGGTCTTTGGCGTGTTCGTCACGGCCGGGGGCGTGATTGGCAACCTCTCCCACTGGCTGGTCGGCGCCAAGATAAGGCACCTCGGCGCGGCGGCGCAAAACGTCAGCGCCTACTTCCCCATCTACGGCTTCGTGGGGGTCTTGATCCTGGTCGCCCTTTCCGGGTTATTGTGTCTCGGGCCGATTCGACGCCGCGAGGGGCCGCTGCCGCTCGCGACGGCGCGCGCGCCGTCCCTGCCGCCGCAGACATGAACCTGCCCAATTATTTCCTGGCCGACCTGCCGCCCGAGGCGGCGTTGACCCCCGCGCTGATTGACGAAGCCTGCCAAACGCTGCGGCGCAACCGCGAATGCTACCTGGCCCACCGGTCCACGCAGAGCCTGGTCCAGGTCTTATGCCGCGTAGCCCGGGACTGGCTGGAACCGTCCGACCCGTTTCGCCAATTCGCCCTCGAACAAAGCCCGGCGGCCACCGGCTTCCCGCGCGCCACCCTGGCCCGCGGCCTGGACGCCTTTTTCAAGTCCCTGACCCCCGAGCATTTCCACGCGCTGCTCGAACAAGACCTGGGCCACGTTCGCCGCCTGGACGAACTGACGTCCGCCGCTCCCGAGCGGGCCGCGCGCCGCGCCGCCCTGGCGACCGCGCCGGAGCTGCTGGCGCATATCACCGCCGGCAACCTGCCCAGCCCGGCGCTGGCGGCGATCGTGCTGGGCGTGCTGACGCGCTCGGCGCAGTTCGTGAAATGCGCCCGCGGCGCCTCCCTGCTGCCGCGCCTCTTCGCGCACTCGCTGTACCAGGCCGAGCCTAAACTGGGCGCGTGCCTCGAATTGGCCGAGTGGGCCGGGGGGCGGCAGGACTTGGAAGCGCCGCTCTTTGCGGCGGCGGATTGCATTACCGCCACCGGCACCGATGCGACGCTGGCCGCCATCCGCCCGCGCGTGCCCGCCGCGGCCCGGTTTCTGGCCTACGGCCACCGTGTCAGCTTTGCCTATGTGGCCGCCGCGGGCCTGGCCGGCCGGCAAGCGCGGCAGATCGCGGCGCAAGCCGCGGCGGACGTGGCCGCCTGGAACCAGCAGGGCTGCCTTTCCCCGCACGTCATTTACGTTGAGCTGGGCGGCGGCGTGGCGCCCGAGGGCTTCGCGGCGCTGCTGGCCGAGGAACTGGAACGGCTCGAACAGGCCGAGCCCCGCGGCGAACTGCCGGTGGCCGCCGCCGCCGCCATTACCTCGCGCCGCGGCTTCTATGAAATCCGCGCCGCCCATTCGCCCGATACGCGCCTCTGGTGCAGCCGCGGCTCGACCGCCTGGACGGTGGTTTATGAAGCCGACCCGCGCTTTCAACTCTCCTGCCTCAACCGCTTTGTCTATGTCAAAGCCGTCAAAGACCTGTCCGAGACGCTGCAAGGCGCTGACCCGGTGCGCGGCCGGGTTTCGACGGTCGGCCTGGCGGCGCCCGCCGCCGGGATGCCGGCGCTGGCGGCCGCGCTCGCGCGCTGGGGCGCCGCCCGCGTCTGCGCCCTGGGCCGGATGCAGCAACCGCCGCTGGCCTGGCGTCACGACGGCCGCCCCGCCCTGGGCGACCTGGTCACCTGGACCGATTGGGAACAGGAGTCCCTGGAGACTTAAATGAAATCCCCACGCCTCATGCAAATGGAGCTGCGCAAAAGCTTTCAGTTCGAAGCGGCCCACCGGCTGCCGCGCCTGCCCCGGTCCCATAAATGCCGGCGGCTGCATGGCCACAGCTTCAAGGTGGAAATCGCCATCGCCGGCCCTTGCGATCCCCGGCTCGGCTGGCTGATGGACTACGCCGACATCTCGCGCGCCTTCAAACCCATCCACGACCGGCTCGATCACCGGTACCTGAACCAGGTTCCGGGGCTGGCCAATCCCACCAGCGAGAACATCGCCGCCTGGATTTGGCGCCGTCTCAAACCCCGCCTGCCGCTCCTGACCGAGATCGTCATCGCCGAGACTTGCTCCGCGCGCTGCGTCTATCGTGGCCCGGATCGCCCCGCGGCCGCGTAAATCCTCCCGCCGCGCGCGGCGCCCTCCAGCGGCTTGCGGCCGCTTGCCCGTTCAGGCCTCGGGAACCCGGCGGGCGCGCCGGGTTCGCAGAGAGGAAACGCTCCGGCTAAGGCTGATAATACACGCGGTAGTAGCGCTGGGTGCCCCCGGCCGCCGGGTCGGTTTGAGAAGCGCTCGTGCCGCCCGCCGGCTGCGTGCCCACCGGCTGCCAGGCGCCGGAGCTGAGATTGGTGCAGTACTCCAGGGTGTAATTCGTGCCTGGCAGCGTGTTGGTGTAATACACCGTGGCGGCCCCGCTGGCGTGGGTGATGGAGGTAATCTGCGGGCGGAGAACCCAGGGCAGGTTAAAGACCGCCAGGCCCCACTTTCCATCCGCCACATAGGCGCCGTTGCCGCTGACCACCACGCCCCGGGCATCCCCGCTGGTGTCGTAGCCACCCACCCGCTGGGGGTTGGCCGGATCGCTCACGTCAATCACCTGCAAGCCCGCTTCTCCATCCGTCACGCAGACGTAGTTGCCGCTGACCGCCACCCCCATGGCATACCCGCTGGTGCTGCAGCCGCCCACCCGCTGGGGGTTGGACGGGTTGCTTATGTTGATCACCTGCAGCCCATCAAACCCATCCGCCACGTAGGCATAGTTGCCGCTGACCGCCACGCCCAGGCCGCTCCCGCTGGTGTCATAGACGCCTACCCGTTGCGGGTTGGCGGGATTGGACACAGCAATTACCTGCAAGCCCGCATTCCCATCCGCGACGTAGGCGTAGTAGTTCTTCACCGCCACGTCCCGGGCAATCCCGCTAGTGTCGTAACGGCCCACCTGCTGGGGGTCGGCTGGGTTGCTCACATCAATGACCAGCAACCCCGCAGTTCCAGCCGCGACGTAGGCGTAGTCGCCGCTCACCGCCACGCCCTGGGCATACCCGCTGGTGCTGCAGCCGCCCACCTGCTGGGGGTTGGCCGGGTTGCTCACGTCAATCACCAGCAAACCCTCATATTCTTCCACCAGGTAAGCATGGTTTCCCTTCGCCGCCACGTCGGCGACATACTTGCCCGCGCGGAACTGGCCCTTGTGTTGCGGATGGGCCGGGTCGCTGACATCAATCACCCGCAAGCCCACATCGCTATCCACCACGTAGGCGTGGTTGCCGTTCACGGCCACGCTTTGGGCGTCCCCGCTGAGTCCGTGGCTGCCCGCACCCTGGGGGTTGGCCGGGTTGCTCACGTCAATCACCAGCAAACCCGCTTTCCTGTCCGCCACGTAGACATAGTTGCTGCTCACCGCCGTGCCCAAGGCGCCTTCGCTGGCATCGTAGCTGCCCACCCATTGCGGGTTGGCGGGATTGCTCACGTCAATCACCTGCAATCCTGCGAAGGCTGCCGCCACATAAGCGTAGTTGTCGCTGACCGCCACGTCCCCAGCCTCTCCGCCGGTGTCGTAGTCGCCTGCCCACTGAGGATTGGCGGGGTTGCTCACATCAATTATCTGCAAACCCGTAATGGCATCCGCCACGTAGGCATGGGTGCCGCTCACCGCCACCCCCAAGACCCATCCGGAGGTGGCGTAGCCGCCCACCCGCTGGGGGTTGGCGGGGTTGCTCACATCAATTATTTGCAGCCCCTCATCGTTATCCGCCACATAGACATAGTTGCTGCCCACCGCCACGTTCAGGGCCCACCCGGGGGTCTCGCAACCGCCCACCCGCTGGGGGTTGGCGGGATTGCTCACATCAATTATTTGCAGCCCCCCATCGCCAGCCGCCACGTAGGCGTAGTTGCCGCTGACCGTCACGCCATAGGCTTCCCCGCTGGCATCGTAGCTGCCCACCCATTGCGGGTTGGCGGGATTGCTCACGTCAATCACCTGCAATCCTTCGGCGGTTGCCGCCACATAGGCGTAGTTGCCGCTGACCGCCACGCCCTGGGCCCACACGCCGATATAGTAACCGCCCACCCGCTGCGGGTTGGCCGGGTTGCTTACGTCGAACACCTGCAATCCGCCGGAGTCTGCCGCCACGTAGGCGTAGTTTCCCGCCACCGCCACACTATTGGCTTCCCTGAAGATCCAACCCGGCCATTGGCCAATTAAAATGGGATCCGCCCCCCGAACCGGCCCGGCCAGGGCCAGCACCAAAGCTAACAGCCCCCAGCCCGAGTGACTTTTCATAAACCGCATGGATTGCTTGTGTACGTTCATTGTGTTTTCTTTTCTGATCATCATTGACTCTGTGTGGCACCGTTCTCCGCGCGTCAAACGGAAGGCGGCATAACGCAGCGCCCACGCTTGCTTTTTACCACCCCGTCCGTCCCGCGCGCGGATAAATATCTCTAACGCTTCTGTCCACCCGGACGAAGTCGAGATTATGAAAACAGACCGCGCATGTCAATTTCTGATTTCGCCGGATTGAGCGGCTTCCGGGCCGCCGCAGCAAAGAAACCCAGCGCTCGGAAGAGGAGCCAGGCTCAGTGCGCGCCAGCCCTTCCGGCATCCCTGCGGGGAAGCGGAGCTTTGAGGGCCAATGACCCCGAGCCAAACTGGGTCACGCAAATCCCCAGCGCGGAGAGTCCCCGCCCGCGGACAGCTTGCCCGTTTAGGCCTCGGGAACCCGGCGGGCGCGCCGGGTTCGCAGAGAGGAAACGCCCTGGCTAAGGCTGATACGACACGCGGTAGTAGCGCTGGGCGCCCCCGGCCGCCGGGTCGGTTTGGGAAGCGCTCGTGCCGCCCGCCGGCTGCGTGCCCACCGGCTGCCAGGCGCCGGAGCTGAGATTGGTGCAATACTCCAGGGTGTAATTCGTGCCTGGCAGCGTGTTGGTGTAATACACCGTGGCGGCCCCGCTGGCGTGGGTGATGGAGGTAATCTGCGGGCGGGGAGCCTGGGGCAGATTGAAGACGGCCAGACCCCACCAGTCATCCGCCACATAGGCGTAGTTGCCGCTGACCGCCACGCCCGAAGCGTGCCCGGCGGTGATGTGTCCGCCCATTCGCTGCGGGTTGGCGGGGTTGCTCACGTCAATCACCTGCAAGCCTCCCCCTCCATCGGCTACATAGGCGAAGTTGCCATTCACCACCACGCGCAAGGCATTTTCGAGGGTGGCACACCCCCCCACCCGTTGCGGGTTGGCGGGGTTGCTCACATTAATCACCTGCAAACCCGCAGTGCCATCCGCCATGTAAGCATAGCTGCCGCTGACCGCCACGCCATAGGCGTTCCCGCCAGTGTAGCAAGTGCCTGCCAGTTGCGGGTTGGCGGGGTTGCTCACATTAATCACCTGCAAACCCTGGGACCAATTCGCCACATAGGCATAGTTGCTGCTGACCGCCACGCCCAGGGCATACCCGCCGGTGTAGCAAGTGCCTGTCCGTTGCGGGTTGGCGGGATTGCTCACGTCAATCACCAGCAGACCCGTCGCATCATCCACCATGTAAGCGTAGTTTCCCTTGACCGCCACGTCCCCGGCATACTGGTCGGTGCGGCATCGGCCCACAGGTTGCGGGTGGGCCGGGTCGCTCAGGTCAAGCACATACAAGCCCGTGGTGTCATTGGCCACATAAGCGTAGTTGCCGCTCACGGTCACGTTGCGGGACGATCCGCCGGTCGGGTAGCCGCTTTTCCATTGCGGGTCGTAAGCGTCACTCACGTCAATCACCTGCAAGCCCTCCTCTCCATCCGCCACGCAGGCGTAGTTGCTGCTCACCGCCACGCCCAGGGCCAGCCCGCTGGTATCATAACCGCCCACCCATTGGGGATAGGCGGGAGTGCTCACGTCAATCACCTGCAAGCCCTTCGCTCCATCCGCCACGTAAGCATAGTCGCCGTGGATCGCCACGTCCGCGGCAGATCCACCGGTATAGCAATCGCCTGCTTGCTGGGGGTTGGCCGGGTCGCTCACGTCAATCACCTGCAGCCCCGCATAGTCACCCGCCACGTAGGCGTAATTGTCCTTGACCGCCACGCCCAGGGCATACCCATACCCGATGGTATCGTAGCCGCCCACCCACAGGGGGTTGGCGGGATCGCTCACGTCAATCACCTGCAAGCCCTCCTCTCCATCCGCCACGTAGGCGTAATTGTCCTTGACCGCCACACCCTGGGGGTCCTGGCAGGTGGTGTCGAGGCCCACCTCCTGCGGGTTGGCCGGATCGCTCACGTCAATCACCTGCAAGCCGATATCATTATTTACCATGTAGGCGTAGCCGTCGCTGACCGCCACGTCATAGATAGACATGCCGGCAATGAGGCCGCCCACCAGTTGCGGGTGGGTGGGGTTGCTGACGTTGAAGATACGCAACCCCCCGGTATCTATCGCCACGTAGGCGTAGTTCCCGGCCATCACCACCTTATAGGCATTTCCCTGCGACAAGCCTCCCGGCCAGTGGCACCAAAACGGGGTCCGCCCCCCGGGCCGGCCCGGCCAGGGCCAGCGCCAGGGCCAGCAGCCCCCAGCCATAATTGACTTTCGCAAACCTTGCGGAGTGCGGACGAACGTTCATCGTGTTTTCTTGTTTTATCATAGTTAATTCTCCAGTGCCGCCATGCCTGGCCGGCGCGCCGGATTTGCCGGGATGAAATGCCCCTAAGGCTGATAAGCCACGCGGTAGTAGCGCTGGGCGCCGCCGGCCGCCGGGTCGGTCTGGGAAGCGCTCGTGCCGCCGGCCGGTTGCGTGCCCACCGGCTGCCAGATGCCGGAGCTGAGATCGGTGCAGTACTCCAGGGTGTAATTCGTGCCTGGCAGCGTGTTGGTGTAATAAACCGTCGCGGTCCCATTGCCGCGGGTGATGGCGGAAATCCGGGGACGAGGAGCCGGAGCCAGATTTAAAATTGCCAGGCCCCACCGGCTATTCGCCATGCAGGCGTAGTTGCCGCTCACGGCCACATCATGGGCAACCCCGGAGGTGTCGTAGCCGCCCACCTGCTGGGGGTTGGCCGGGTCGCTCACATCAATCACCTGCAAACCCAACTCCATATTCGCCACGTAGGCGTAGCTGCCGCTCATCGTCACACGGGTGACCGCCCCGGTGGTTGAGTAGCCACCCACCCACTGGGGATTGGCCGGGTTGCTCACGTCAATCACCTGCAAACCGGCATAGTAATCCGCCACGTAAGCATAGTTCCCGCTCACCGCCACGCCCGAGGCCGTCCCGCTGGTGTCGTAGCCGCCCACCCGCAGGGGATTGGCCGGGTTGCTCACGTTGAACACCTGCAAACCCGAGTTGCCATCCGCCACGTAGACGTAGTTGCTGCTCACCGCCACGCCAAAGGCCCACCCGCTGGTTTTGTAGCCGCCCACTCGCTGCGGGTTGGCGGGATTGCTCACGTTGATCACCTGCAAACCCGCTTCTCGATCGGCCACGTAGGCGTAGCTGCCGCTCAACGCCACGTCATAGGCCAGCCCGCTGGTGTCGTAACCACCCACCCGCAGGGGATTGGCCGGGTCGCTCACATCAATCACCTGCAAACCCGCCTCCCCATCCGCCACGTAAGCATAATTCCCGCCCACCGCTATGCCATAAGCATGCCCGCTGGTATCGCAACTGCCCACCTTCAGCGGGCTGGCCGGGTTGCTGATGTCAATCACCTGCAAACCCTCCCGATCATCTACCGCATAGGCGTAGTTGTCTTTCACCGCGACTCCCATAATAACTCCAATGAGGGTATAGCCACCCACTCGCTGCGGATTGGCCGGGCTGCTCAGGTTAATTGCCTGCAGGCCCCCCTCCCCATCCGCCACGTAGGCGTAGTCCCCGCTCGCCGTCACGCCAAAGGCATACCCGCTGGTGTCGTAGCCGCCCACCCATTGGGGGTTGGCCGGATTGCTCACATCAATCACCTGCAAACCCGCATCCCCATCGGCGACGTAAGCGTAGTTGCCGTTCACCACCACCTCATTGGCTTCCCCGCTGGTGTCGTAGCCGCCCACCCGCTGCGGGCTGGCCGGGTTGCTCACGTCAATGATCTGCAAACCTTCCTCCGCATCCGCCACGCAGACGTAGCTATCCTTCACCGCCACGCCAAAGGCATACCCGCTGGTATCGTAGCCGCCCACCCGCTGGGGGTTGGCCGGGTTACTCACATCAATGATCTGCAAACCCGCCTCCCCATCCGCTACATAGACGTAGCCGCCGCTCACCGCCACCCCTTCAGCATGCCCGCTGGTGTCGTAGCCGCCCACCCGCTGGGGATTGGCCGGGTTGCTGATATCAATCACCTGCAAACCCGCCCCGTAATCCGCTACGTAGGCATAGTTATCCTTTACCGCCACGCCATAAGCCAGCCCGCTGGTGCTGCAGCCGCCCACCTGCTGGGGACTGGCCGGATCGCTGATGTCAATCACCTGCAACCCCGCACTGTAACTCGCCACATAGGCGTAGCTGCCTTTCACCGCCACGCCGTAAGCAAACCCGTCGAGGTCGCATCCGCTCACCCACTGCGGGTGGGCCGGGTCGCTGATGTCTATCACCTGCAAGTCCGCATCCCAGGCCGCCACGTAAACGTAGTTGCTATTCACGGCTGCGCCCCAGGCGCTCCCGCCAAGAGGTCCCCCCGGCCATTGGCCAACCAAAACGGGATCCGCCCCCCAGGCCGGCCCGGCCAGGGCCAGCGCCAGGGCCAGCAGCCCCCAGCTATAATTGACTTTCGCAAACCTTGCGGAGTGCGGACGAACGTTCATCGTGTTTTCTTGCCGTATCATAGTTGACTGATTTTCCAGCGCCGCCGACCGCCGCGCGCCAGGCAGGCGGCGGCATAACGCGGCGGCTGCGCCTGCCTTGCGTCATTCCATCCGCCCGGGTTGCGGGCAAAGAATATTAGTTGCATTGCCGGTTGCGCATAAACCGAGTTTATTATACGGAGAATACAATGTCAAGTACCGGGTTGACCAGCCGAGCCGTCGCCGCCGGAAATCCCGTGTTTCCAAGGGCTTCTCAGCCTGCGGACATCCTGACCGATTAGGTCCGAGGTCATGGCCGGCATGCCGGCTTCGCGGAGATGAAAAGCCCCTGGACCACAACGATTCAGTTGGGCAGTTCAACCGCCCGCCCTCCCTCCATCAGTTTCTGGGCGGACCTGACCCCAAAAACCGGAGCTTCGGCAATCCCATTGTTTAGCGGATTCAAGGGCTTGGCTGCTGAATCCCGGGTCTTCCGCCGGTAAAATCAATGGCTTAGGCTTAAAAAGGGTTAAAATAGGGGCAAAACTTGAGTCATACCGGCTTCGGCACGCTCTGGACACGCCTTGGAAATACCTTGGATTTACCCTGCCAATAGGCCGTGTACAAGGGGTGTACAAGGGATGCCCATCAGGTGTACCAGCTAAAATCTCATGGACTCCCGATGAGCATCCCTTGTACACCCCTTGTACACGGCCTGAAGTCAGGGTATTTCAAGGGCTTCTGGATAATGGGCAGGGATGTTTGGAAAGGCCGAAACGAGGAGAGAGAATGGGAGAATAATTGCTAAGCTCGGTAAAAGCAGATAGTTAAGAATCCAGGGCTGATAAAAGGCGGCTTTTTGAGGGTGGGAGGACGTCTGGATGGCTCTTGAATGTCTTCTCTGAAACGTTGACGTTGCGTAGT
>JAAYVL010000149.1 GCA_012517205.1 Verrucomicrobiota bacterium | reverse complement strand
CTTCCAACTCCAATGCTACTGTCTTTACGTTCTTTTCAACCTTTCGGGTCATGGTTCTTTGCCTTTCGTTTCTGGGTTCTTTATTCACCCCAGTGGCTTACCATGACCCGCTGCTTTTTGCAGAACTTTTAGGACACTACCCAAAATCCTATGAGCTCCCGGTGAGCATCCCTTGTACACCCCTTGTACACGGCCTGAAGGCAGGGTATATCCAAGGTGCCTGCGGGATAATGGATACGGCTGCCTGGAAAGACCGAATCGAGGGGATAGGGCGGGGGGATAATTACTAAGTTGTGTAAAAACAGTTAGTTACGAATTCGGGTCTGGCAAAAGACGGTTTTTCAAGGGCGGATGGGCATCCGAATGCCTTTTGGCTTCGCGTATGCCTTATCTGAAACGTTGCCGTTGCGCAGTCCAACCGTGCGCCCTGGCTTCACTGGAGTCGAAGCGGCTCTGGCAGGCCCGCGGATAGCTTCAACGAACCGTTGGGTTGGCAAGTTCAACGGCTTGGTCGTTGGCTCCCGAATATCCTTCGCCCGTAAGAACGGGAACTTGCGTGCCAGAGGAGTTGGAATGAGGGCAACCTTTGAATCGCTCCGGCTAAAAAGGCGGGCATCGCCGGTCCGGAGTTCGCGCTCCTGCCCGCTGTGGTGGCGTCGAGAATCGCGGCTGCCGGCCTCTCCGCCTTAAGGCGTATTACTTTTTTCCGCGCGCAATTTTAGCCTTGCTTCGGGAACGTCAAAACCGCAAACTACGAGCTATGATAACGGCGCGTCGGACGGGTTTTCGAACCGCCAGTGTTAGCGCGGGCAGGAGGCCGCACGGCGTCTCCACGGAGACGCGGAGGCTTGGGGTTGAGGCTTGTAAATCATAAATTACGCATGAATACAGCTCCTTTTAGATGGTGTTCCCGAAAAGCCCCGCAGCGGGCGCGCGGGTTCACGCTCATCGAATTACTGGTCGTCATCGCCATCATCGCGATCCTGGCGGCGCTGCTGCTGCCCGCGTTGACGCGCGCCAAGCTCAAGGCCCAGGGCGTGCAGTGCATGAACAATCACAAGCAACTGGCCCTCGCATGGCGGATGTATGTCGAGGATAGCAGCGACCGGCTGCCCTATGCCAGCAGTTGGCCGGTTGGCACCTGGATGGCCGAAACCTGGTGCAACGGCCGGATGGATTTTGCCGCCGGCAACCGCTCGAATTGGGATCCCACGGTGGACATTCACCGAAGCCCGTTGTGGCCTTATTGCGGAAAGAACCTGGGCATCTTCCACTGCCCGGCCGACCGGGCTTATGTGGTGGTTGGCGCCGAGCGGAAGACGCGGCTGCGCAGCATGGCCATGAACGCGTATGTGGGCGGCTTTGCGGGGAAACCCATTGCCACCGGAAACATGGCCGCTTATACCGTGTACACGAAATACTCCGCCATGGACCGGCCCGGCCCTGACCGCATCTTCGTGTTTATTGACGAGCGTGAGGACGCGATCAACTGGGGCAACTATCTTCAGGACATGACCGGTTATTCGCCCCCGAACCCCCGGATGTACCGGTGGCTGGATTTGCCGGCCGCTTACCACGGCAATGCCGGCGGGCTTTCGTTTGCCGATGGCCATTCCGAAATCAAGAAATGGCGTGACGGCCGCACCTCGCGCCCGATCAAGGAGCAGGGGGCCATCTTTGATGGCTCCACCCCGATTCCCCAGGATGGCAACATGGACATCGGCTGGATGCAGGATCGCGCGACGCGTCCGAAACTCTAATTCCCTTTGCAAAGAATGGGGCCGAAACGCAGCTTCGCCGCTGCCGCGCTGCTGCTATCCGCCGGGTTGCTCGCTGCGAGGGGAGCATTTGCGGGCGGCCTGATTTGCCTTCAAAGCAACTCCTGCCAGGCCCGGGTTGACCCCTCCCGCCTGGAGGTCGCGCTGCGCAACGGATCGCAGCCGGAGATGATCGTGTCCGCGGCCCAGACCAACCTGGGCCGGGTGGCCGACTTGCGCTTTGACCGCGAGCTTAATCCCGGCACGGCTTCGTGGACGCTGCCCGAGCGCAAGGTTACGCTGACCTTCACGGTGACGGAAAACCGCCTGGCCGTTCACGTGCGGGCGACGGAACCCGGCGAATTCACTTTCCCCGTCATTCCCGCCGGCGACCCGGCCAAAGCCTGGATTCTGCCGCTTTTTGAAGGGGTGTATGCCCCGTGCGGCGATACGAATTGGGAGACCTTTCTGACCACGCACGGCGCTTTGAATACCACCGCGGACCTCGTCTTGCCTTTTGTGGGCCTGGAATGCCGCGCGGCGGCCCCGGCCCGGGCCTGGACGCTGACGTGCATCCTGACCAACCCGTTCAACAATCAACTCCAGTTTGTGCGCGCGCCGGACTCTACGCTGGCGGCGCGCCTGACGCATCAGTTCACCCGCAACCACCCGGTGAAAGAATACGCGGTGGTCTTCGAGTTGGGCCCCCCTTCTCCGATCGAACCGGCGCGGCGGTACCGGCAGTGGCTGATCGAGCGCGGAGAATTTGTCCGCTTCAGCGACAAGATTCGGAAAACGCCCGAGGCGGCGAAGCTGCCGGGCGCGGCGCATGTTTACCTCTGGGGCAACGACCTGCTGAACCTGGCGGATGTCACCGATTGGAAAGGCTTTGCCCGGGCGCTGCAGGCCGGCGCGGCGGCGGGCGCATCCCCGCCGGTGCGGTGGATTTGGGATCAGCTAAAGCCCGACACCCGGACGGTGGCGGCCCAAATCCTCGCGGCGGCCTGGCCGGACCGCTACCAGAAGTCGCAGATCATCGAAGACCTCAACCGCCTGCTCGAGCAGCCGGAGTTTGCCGGCGCGGCGGCGGGGCTGGAGGCCGCGCTGGAGCCGGAGATTGCCGCGCTCCTGAAGTCCGACCGCCGCTCGCTAAGCCGGGCGGATCGCAGCCGCCTGAATACGCACTTGCTGGCGGCGGCATTCCCGGGGCTGCTGGCCCAACCCGACGCCTGGGGCAATGGGACTTCGCCCCAAATGATCCAGCAGTTGGCGGCGGCGGGCCTGGACCGCCTGTGGCTGGGCAGCGATGGGTGGCGCGGGTTTCAGGAACGTCCGCAGACGGTCGCCGCAGCGAAAAAGGCGGGCTACCTCATCGGCCCTTACGATTCCTACCACAGCATCCATCGCCCGGGCGAGCCGGACACCTGGGAGACCGCGCAGTTTGGCGCGGCGCTGTATGAAACGGGAGCCATCGTCAATGCCGACGGCACCCGGCGCCGGGGCTTCAAGCAAAAGGGCTTCCTGCTGAGCCCCGCCGCCGCGCGGCCCTATGTCGAAAAGCGCGTCGCGGCGCTCATGCCGTCGTTCCACGCCAACTCGTGGTTCATAGACTGCGATGGGTTCGGAGATTATTTTGACGATTATGCAGAGTCGCATCCGGCCACGCAGCAATCGGATCTGCAGGCCCGCGTCTCACGCCTGGCGTGGATTCGCGACACGTTCGGCGTGGTGATCGGCACCGAAGGCTGCTCCGCGGGCGTGGCCGCGACGGTGCATTTCGCCCACGGCGTCCTGACGCCGGTCATCGGGTGGGGCGACCCGGACCTGACCGACAAGCAATCCCCCTACTACCTGGGCTCCTACTACCCGCCGGACGAGCCGCGGGTCTTTTTCCAGCCGGTGCCGATGAAAGCGAAATACCGCTACCTTTACTACAACCCGGACTTTCGGCTGCCGCTGTTTGAAACGGTGTTTCACGATTCGGTAATCGCCACGCACCACTGGATGTTTGCCAGCTTGAAGGCGCGGGAGGACGCTCCAACCGTGGAACTGCTGGAGCTGCTTTACCAGGTGCCGCCGCTTTACCACCTGAACCGGGCGGAGTTCCAGAAACGCCGGGCGCAAATCAAACGGCATTTCGAGTTCTTCTCCCCGCTGCACCGGGAGACGGCGCTGCTGCCGCTGGCCGATTTCCAATGGCTCACGCCCGATCGCCGGGTTCAACGCACGGTCTTTGGCGACCGTTTCGAGGTGATTGCCAACTTCGGGCCGGCGGAGTTCCGGCGCGATGACGCGCGGCTCGGTCCGCGCAGCCTCCAGGTCCGGCATCTCCTTACCGGCCGGACGCAAACCTACACGGCCCAATGACCGCGCGCCCCGGGCCCCGGGCGCGGCTTAGCTTGGGCTCGACAGAACCGGCAGGCCGTTGACGCGCATCCCCGTCCGGCCGCGCAGAAAAACGACGCGCCGGTAACCCGCCTCGGTCAGCAGATTGCGCCATTTGCTCTTCACAAAATTGGCCTGGTTTTCGCCGGCGTAATGGATCAGGACGACTACGGCCAAATCGCGGCCCGTCTGCTGCCGGGCAACCGCCAGAACGCCGTTCTGGTCCAATATGGATAAAAACGGGCCTTCCTTCGCTTCGGGCTTCAAGACGTAATTGGTGTCGTCGGTATAATAACGAACGATGAGGCTGGCGTGTTCCTGGTCTTTGAATCGCGTGGTGTGCGCGCCCCGGGGAGTGGAGCATGCCGAGGTGAGGACCGCCAGGAACACTAACAAAACGCAGACTCTAATCATACCCCGGAGGTGTGCATATTTCCTGCCACCCGGGCGTCTGGGCATGATTCAAATTGAGCCCGGAAAAAATGGCAAGCCGGGCGCCCGCCGCGGCGGCCTGAAAATCTCCGGAACGCTGGAAGCGCGGAATTACCCCGCCCGCGCAACCGTCCATAAACCGGACACGGGCCTTAATTTGAGGCACGCCCCCAGCCCGGCGCAGCGCGGCGCGCGAACCGGCGGCGGGGGCGTCACCGTTTTCAGCCCGGAGCCCGCGCGGCTTCCGCCCCGGCGCTTTTCCCATTGCCACCGCCCTCAAGGCGAAGGAGAATCTCCGCGTGACGGGCTCCGCCCGCGGAAAAACCTATGCGCCTTTGCTTGCTGTTAATGACCATGATCTGTTTATCCGGCTGCCAATCGGCCAGCGTTCGGACGGACGCCGTCTGTCAGAGCTATACGCTGGACTATGACACCCCCACCGATCCCGCGCTCCAGGCCGAACTCGAGGCGTTGGATGCCCGGTTGCGCGAGCGCTGCGGGATGACCGCCGAACCTACGGCGGTGGGTGTGCTGGATTTGAAACGCCGGCGCCTGGCGCTGATCAACCCGGACCGGATTGACTACGCGGCAAGCGTGGCGAAAGTGGGCATTCTGCTGGCCTACTTCCAGTTGCACCCGGACGCCGCTACGCACCTGGATCCGGTGGTCCGGCATGAACTCGGGCTGATGGCCAAGGCGTCCAGCAATGAAATGGCCGCCAAATATTCCCGGCAGATGGGTTTGCGGCAAATACAGGAGGTGCTCAACTCCTATCATTTCTACGATGCCCGCCGCGGCGGCGGGCTTTGGGTGGGGCGGCATTATGGCGTGGACGGCGAGCGCATTGGCGACCCCCTCGCCGATCACTCACACGCCATGACCGTGCGGCAGGTGCTGCGCTTCTACCTGCTGCTCGAACAGGGCAAGCTCGTTTCGCCGCAAGCCTCGCAGACCATGCGGGAAATCTTCGCCGCGCCCGACATCCCGCACGATGATATCAAGTTCGTAAAGGGCCTGGCCGGGCGGGATGTGCGCATCCTCCGGAAGTGGGGCAGTTGGAAAGATTGGCTGCACGACTCGGCGGTCATCACCGGCCCGGGCCGGCACTACATTCTGGTGGCCATGACGCATCACCCCAACGGCGATCAATATCTGGCGGACCTGGCCGGGGCGGTGGACGACCTGCTGGCCCGCCGCCCGTAGTTTGAAGGATGAGCCCGGCCGCGCCCGGCGGCGTTTTCCAGCAAAAGCATCCGGGGACGGCAGAAAAAGCTTTATCCCCGGGGGCCGGGGCCTGAAACTGTGCGGATGCAACTGATTTCAACCTTTCATCGGGGCCGCGGAGGTTCCGCGTTATTGATTTTGGCGATCTGGGCGGCGGCTTGCGGCGGAGGCCAGCACGCCGCGCTCGGCGCGCCGAAAGTAAAACCGCCGAAAGGCTTTACGGCCCTCTTCAACGGCCAGGACCTGACCGGCTGGCGCGGCGGAGAGACGTTTGACCCGCGCAAGCTGCAGGCGCTGCCGCCGGAGCAACGCGCGGCGCAGATCGCCAAGTGGACGGAAAGCATGAAGACCCACTGGCACGCCGAAAAAGGCGAGTTGGTCAACGATGGCCAGGGGACGTATGCCACCACCGAAAAGGATTACGGGGACTTCGAGCTGCTGGTCGAGTATAAGACCGTGCCCCGGGCCGATTCGGGCA
Source organism: Verrucomicrobiota bacterium (assembly GCA_012517205.1). GTDB lineage: Bacteria > Verrucomicrobiota > Verrucomicrobiia > Limisphaerales > UBA8199 > UBA8199. Next base: position 41,171 of record JAAYVL010000149.1, on the reverse strand, counting down.
TTTACCTGCGGGGCTGCCCCCAGGTGCAGATTTGGGATTACACCGATGCGGAGAAGTTCCCACTCGGCGCGAACCGGGGCTCCGGCGGCCTCTGGAACAACAGCCCGGGCGCACCCGGCAAGGACCCCCTGGTGCTGGCCGACAAGCCATTCGGGAAGTGGAACGCCTGCCGCATCGTCATGGTGGGCGCGCGGGTGAGCGTCTGGCTGAATGGCAAATGCGTGGTGGATCATGCGCTGATGGAAAACTACTACGACCGCCAGACGCCGGTGCCGCCCACCGGCCCGATTGCCCTGCAGACGCATGGCGGTGAAATCCGCTGGCGCAATATCTTCCTCCGCGAAATCGGCGCCGCCGAGGCCAACCAAATCCTGGCCCGCCACGGCAATGCGGGCTTCAAATCCATCTTCAACGGGCGCAACTTCCGCGGCTGGGCCGGGCCCACGAATAATTACCAGGTCGTGGACGGAACCATCCAATGCCTGCCGAAGAAAGGCGGCACGATCTACACGACGGAGGAATACCGCGATTTCGCGGCGCGGCTGGAGTTCAAACTGCCGCCCGGCGGCAATAACGGCCTGGCCATCCGCTACCCCGGCGAGGGCGATACCGCCTACGTGGGCATGTGCGAACTCCAGGTGCTGGATGACCACTACGAACAGGTCACCGGCCATGCGCTGGACCCGCGCCAGGCGCACGGCTCGGCCTATGGCATGGTCGCCGCCGCGCGCGGCTACCAGCGCCCCATCGGGGAGTGGAACTTCCAGGAAATCACCGTTCAAGGCTCGAAACTCAAGGTCGAACTGAACGGCACGCTCATCCTGAACTGCGACCTGGCCGGGGTGAAGGAGTTCATGGGCGACCGCCCGCACCCCGGCAAAGACCGGACGAGCGGTTATTTTGGGTTCGCGGGGCATAATGACCCGGTGGCGTTCCGCCATATCGCGATCAAACCGCTTTGAACGCGCCGGGCGGCCCGGCGGTTGCGCGCTTGAATCCGTATCACGCAACTGCTATCCTGAGCCGGTGAATGTTAATATGGTTGCCATTCTTGCTTCTTCCCGGATTTCCCGCCGGCTCCCGGCGTGCCTGGGCGCCATCGCGCTGGCGCTGCTCGGCCTCGGCCTGACCGGCTGCCGCCACGTCGAGCCAGACTCCTGCGCGCCGCCGGCCACGAATGCACCGCCCGCCGTCACCCCGCAACCGCCCGCCGCGACCAATGCCACGGCCAGCAAACCTGCCGAGACGCCCAAGCGGTATAGCTACACCCCGAGGGTTTACCCGGTGGACGAACGCGGCTTTTCGCCGGTGGACAAGGCCCTTGCCAAGGCCTATGCCCGCGAGGATATGGTGGCCGATGATGCCGAGGGATCACTGAATCCCTACGTCATGAAGGTGATTTCCGCCTACCCGCTCGATGGTTCCTACCCCTACCACTGCGGCTGGACGCCGCGCGAGTATGACCTCTACAACGGCGTGACGCAGGACCTCTGGTATAAGGGCATGGTCGTCGCCAAGGCCTACCCCGACGGCTCGCGGTGCAGCTATTGCTGCGGCCTCACGTTTGAGATATTTGTGCGGGCGATGAAGCTGCGCAACGTGCAGAAGGGCCTCGACCCGGACGACTTCAACGGCATGACCTTCAGCGATTTGTTCAACCTGCTCCAGCTTTGGTATATTGAAGGCCCCGGCGACTGCGAGCAACGCGGCATCACGTCCTACGGCCTGGGCCGCGCCATCACCAACTTTGAGGAGGTGCGCCCCGGGGATTTCCTCAGCTACAGCACCACCCCGCCAGGCGGTCATTCAGTGGTCTTCATTGACTGGATGCGCGATGAGCAGAACAAGATCGTGGGGCTGAAGTACTTTTCGTCCAACCTCTCCGGCACGCGCGGCGTGGGCTATGGCTCGGGCCGATTCAGCGATTCCACCTCCACCGGCCGGGGGCTGCTGCGCAAATCCTTGCGCATCGCCCGCGTGGGCGCCATCAAGGACTACAAACCCTTTGACCGCGCGGCCATTCCGCTGCGCAACGCCTACCTGCCCACCCAGCCGACCCGCATCATCTACCTGCCCGCCCCCGCGGCGGCTCCGGCACCCGACGCCGCCAGGTAACGCCGCTTCGCGCGCCACGGAATCCGCGGCGCCCGGCGAAAGCCGGCGCGGCGCGGCGGGTTCAGAAGCTTAGCAGAAGCTGCCAGATGTACATATTGCCGAAGGCGTCTATATCCTCCCAGACCCGGCGGATCAACTCAGGGCTGCCGGTGATCTCGGGCAGGTCTTTGAGGCGTTCTTCCCAGGGAAAACAAACGCCCGGGCGCACGTGCGGCGCGGGGCGCCCCTGCAGGCCGGTGAGCTGCTGGCGGTCCGCCACCGAGGACGGCAGATCGCAGGGCGGCGTGGCCGTGGGCGGCGAGTACGAGCCGGCGGAATAGACGCCGTATTGCCGCGCCGTATCCGTCATGACGCGGATGTTCTCGACGCGGGTATCGTTCTGCATGATCGCCCCGGCATCCATGATATAGCCGCCGTCGCGGGCCACCTCGCTGATGACGCGCCGGCAGAAGGCGCGCACTTCCTCCGGCTGGCCGTAGCTGAGCAGCGCGTTGGGGATGCCGCCGCTCAGGGCAAACTTGTCGTGCAGCTTGCGATGGGCAAGGAAGACGTCGTCCTGGTCGCAATGAAAGACAATGCTGCGATCCGGCAGCTCGCGGAAGGCGTCGAAGTGGTGATGCCACTTGCCCTCGGCGTAGAAGAGCGTCTGGTGCCCCTGCCGCCAGAACTCCTCGATGATGGGGCGGAGTGTGGGCCAGTTATGGGAGGCGAAAGTCCGGGGATTGATGAACGGCACGCAGCCGCGGTGCATCCAGAAGCCAATGGGCACCTGCCGGGCCGGGTCGGCGGTGGTCAGACCCACGTGGCAGAGATGCGGCATGAGCGCCTCGCAAGCCTGCAGGACCTTTTGGGGCTGGGTGTGCATGTCCATCGTCAGGCCCACGTAGCCGCGCAGCTTGTCGGCGAGGATGTCGAACGGCGCCTTGAAAATGCCGGCGATGGCGGAAACCGTGCCGCTTTCGGTCCGCAGGCGGGCGATGGCGGGGCCAAAGGCGTAAAAATAGGAAAGCATGGCCATCGCGCCCTTCACGAAGGAAAGGTTGTGGCGGTAGGTGGCGGGCGCGCCGGGCGGGCTGACTTCGGTGGACACGCGCGGAAGCCAGACGTTGTAGAGAAAGGCGGTGGGATCAGCGATGAGCGCGTCGTATTCATCGGCGCGCATCCAGGCCTGCTCCTCCGGCGGCTCGATATAATTGAACCCGGTCGTATGCGGGATGCCGATGCCGGGGATGCCGTAATAGCGCAACCCCACCGCCTGCGCCAGCCCGGTCCAGACATAAACCATGTTCGGCACCACCGCCTCCCAGCCGAAGTCCCGCGCCGTCACCAGCGCCGCCTCGAACGCCTTGTTGTAGTCGTGCGCCACTTCCTGGCAGGTATAGCCGGCGTATTGCGCGGTGAACTCCGCCACGAACGGCCGGAGCGGCACCTGGTCCGGCTTTTCGTTGCGCAGGGCGGTGATGTAGCGATGGAGACGCTGCTGATAGAGTTGCTCCGTATTCATAGGGCCGGGGCGCAGTTTAACGGATTCGCGGCGGCGCGGGCGAGCAAAATCGCGCCGGGAACGAGCCGGGCCGCCGCCCCGGGCGGTGGATTGACTTGGCGGCGGCAAAGAACCTAACTTCGGCGCATGAAGATTTGGGACGCGCATTGCCATTTATCGGGCGTGCCGGGGCAAACGCCGGCCGAGCGGATGGCGCAGCTCCTCTCGTTCGCCGACCGGCTGGGGATTGAACGGCTCTGCGTGTGCATGGGGATGCGGTGGTCTTATGACCCGACGCCAGCGGACATGCGCCAGCAAAACGACGAGGTGCTCGCCGCGCTGCAGCACTGGCCGCACCGGGCCCTGGGCTACGTCTATCTGACGCCCAACCACGTGGCGGCGAGCCTGGCGGAGCTGGATCGGTGCGTGCGGGACGGCCCGATGGTGGGCGTGAAACTCTGGGTGGCGCGCCGCGCCCATGCGCCGGAGCTGGACCCCATCGTCGAGCGCGCGACGGAGCTTCAGGCGCCCATCCTGCAGCACACCTACCTCAAAGCCACCGGCAACCTGCCGGGCGAATCCACCCCGATGGACCTGGCCGAACTGGCGCGGCGCCATCCCGCGGCCACCTTCATCGGGGCGCACGCGGGCGGGGATTTCGAGCTGGGCCTCCGCGCGCTGCGCGCGTGCGAGAATGTGTCGGTGGACCTCTGTGGGACGGACCCGGCCGCGGGGATGACCGAGATGGCGGTGCGCGAGCTGGGCGCGCACCGGGTGCTCTACGGCAGCGACGCCGGCGGGCGGAGCTTCGCCTCGCAACTGGGCAAGGTGCTGGGCGCCGACATCCCGGCCGCGGCCAAAAAACTGATCCTGGGGGAAAACCTGCGGCGGCTGCTGCGGCCCATCCTCCAGCGCAAGAAAAGCCTATGACTTCCATGCGCCAGAAAGACGGCGGGGCGGACCCGGGCCGGCTGAGCCGGCGAAGCTTCCTGTGCACCACCACCGTCGCGGCCGCGGCGGCCGCCGCCGCCGGCTGGCGCGCCGAAACCGCGGACGCCGCGGCGCCGGACCCCCTGATCGGCGCGACCGGGCCGCGCGGGCTGGTGGATACGAACGTCTGGCTCGGGCAATGGCCGGGCCGGCGGCTGCCGCTGGAGGAAACGCCGGCACTGGTGGCGCGGCTGCGCCGCCAGGGCGTGCGGCAAGCCTGGGCGGGCAGCTTTGACGGCTTGTGGCACAAAGACCTCGGGGCGGTCAATGCGCGGCTGGCGGCCGAGTGCCGCCGGCAGGGGCGCGGTTTGCTGACGCCTTTCGGCACGATCAACCCCGCGGACCCAGCCTGGGAGGAGGACTTGCGCCGCTGCGCCGAGGAGCACCAGATGCCCGGCATCCGGCTGCACCCCAACTACCACGGCTATCAACTGGACGACCCGGCCCTGGCCCGCCTGCTCGACCGGGCCGGCCAGCGCGGGTTGATTGTGCAATTAGTGGCGGCCATGGAAGACGAGCGCACGCAGCATCCGCGGATGCGGGTGCCGCAGGTGGACGTGGCCCCCCTGGCCGCGCTGCTGGCGTCCCGCCCGGAGCTGCGCCTGGTGTTGCTCAACTGGGGGCGCGGGGCCAACAGCGTTCAACCGCCCCGGCTGGCGGAGGCCGGCCAGATTTGCTTCGATATCGCCACGCTGGAAGGAGTGGGCGGAGTGGCCAGCCTGCTGCGGCAGGTCTCCGCCGGGCGCGTGGTCTTTGGCTCCTGCGCCCCGCTCTTCTACCTCGAATCCGCGCTGCTCAAACTCCAGGAATCGCCGCTGACCGAAGCGCAACTGGCCGCCGTCCGCGCGGACAACGCGCTGCGCCTGCGGCGCCGGGTCTCCTAACCCTTCCGCCCGGCCCCGCGCGTCAATTTCCGTATTTCACGCCGCAGCCATAGGGCTTGGTCTGCGTCACGACCGGCCGCTCTCCGGCCTTCAGTTTCTGAACCGCCTCGCGCACATAATTGCGGGCGGTGCGCGGATCGCCCTCCGTGGCGGCCCGATCGTCCAGCGCGCCCTGGTAGGCCAGGACGCCGGCTTGATCAATGACGAACAGGTGCGGCGTGGTTTTCATGCCATACGCCTTGCCGATCCGCCCGGAGCCATCGTCCAGCCAGGCGGCGGCGGCAATCTTCTGCGCGGTCCATTCCTTTTGCGCGGCTTCCGGGCGGCGATACCCGGGATGCTTCGGGGAAACGGAGTTCACGAGCAGCCACACCACGCCCTGGGCGCCCAGGTCGCGCTGCAATTCCTGGATCGCGCCGCTGCGATATTGATGGCGGACATAGGGGCAATCGAGGTTGTAGGATTCCAGCACCACGATTTTGCCCTTGTAATCGCCGAGCTTGTGCGTCCGGCCGTGAATGTCCGTGCCCGAGAAGTCCGGCGCGGGCTGGCCAACTTCCGCCGCCGCCAGGCTCAGGCTAAGGAGCCCGAGCCCGGCCCAGAGTGCAAGTATTCGTTTCATAACTGCGTCAAAGGATGCCTGACTAACCTTATTCCGTTCCGCAATAAGGAAGCACAACTTTGGCCGGGGGGCAACTCGCTCACCCCGCTCCCCGGCCCGCGGCGCCGTTGCCGCGGCGCGCGGCCGGCTACAACGCGGCGCGCGCCAGCGCGTCGAGCACGATGCCCGGCGTCAACGCTTCGGGCAGGACCTGCGGCGGTTCGGCGGGATTCCGGGGATACACCAGCACCAGCGGCACGCCCGCGCGACCGTAGCGGTTCAACTCGGCGGTAATGTCATCCGGCAGCCGGGTGTAATCGCCGAGCAGGGCGACCGCGTTGATCTGCTTGAGCCGGGCGCGCACCGAGGGGATGTCAATGGCCACGCGCAGATTGGCCTGGCAGGTCAGGCACCAGTCGGCGGTGAAATCCACCAGCACGGGCCGGCCCTGGGCGCGCGCCGCGGCCAGCGCCGCCGGGCTCCAGCGCTGCCATTCGATGCCCCCCGGGAGGCCCGGGTTCTCCGCGGAAGCGTCCGCGACCGGCGCGCGCCAGCGCAACTGCCCTTCCACCGCGTAGAGAAATCCCCCGGCCAGGAGAACCAGCGCCACCGCCAGCCCCAGCCCGCGCCGCGTGCGCCCGCGCTGGAAGAATTCGCCATAGACCCAGGCCGCCAGCGCCAGCACGACCAGGAAAAGCCCCAGCCACAGCGCGCGCCGGCCATAGTGCAGCGGGATGAGACTGAAGAGCCACACCGCCGTCGCCAGCATCGGGAAGCCCATCGCCACCTTGAACCGCTCCATCCACGCGCCCGGTTTGGGCAGGAACTTCAACCACGCCGGATGCCAGCTCAACACCACGTAAGGCGCGGCCAGGCCCAGGCCCACCACCAGAAACATCACAATGATGAGGCCCGCCGGCTGGCTGAACGCAAATCCCAGGGCCGCCCCGAGGAACGGCGCGGTGCAGGGAGTCGCCAGAATCGTCGCCAGCACGCCGTTGAAAAACGCGCCCGCCGGGCCGCCTTTCGCGGCCAGGGCGCCCGCCGCCCCCAACACCCGCCCGCCGGGGTTGATCTCGAACAGGCCAAAAAGGTTCAGCGCCACCAGGGTCACCAGCATGGTCAGCAGCACCAGAAACTGCGGATTGCCGAACTGCATTCCCCAGCCCGCTTTATGCCCCGCCGCCTTGACCCCGATCACCAGTCCGGCCAGCACGAGAAACGACACCAGCACCCCCAGCGCGTAGATTAATCCCAACTGGCGAACCCGGCGCGGCTCATCCCGCGCCTGCCCCACAAAACCGAGAATCTTCAAGGCGATGACCGGCAGCACGCATGGCATCACATTCAAAATCAGCCCGCCCAGAAACGCGTACAGCAGCATCTTCCAAAGCGCGGGAGTTCCCAGGCCGGCCCCGGCGGACGGAGCGCGCCCGTCCCGGGCGTCGGACTCCGAATCGCGGATCGGCAGGCGAACCTCATCGGCCCGGCGCGCGGCGCCCGCTTCCTGAACCAGCAGCCCGGAGACGTGCCGCGGCCAGTCTCCGCGCAGCTTCGTGACCTTCTTGCGCAGGCGAAGGATTCCCGGGTCGGACTCGGCTTTCTCCGTCGCCGGCTGCACCTCGAACTCCTCGCTGGCGTCGGGGAAGAAATCCGCCTCGGTGACACCGGCGGCGGGCTTCCATTCCAGCATCAGGGTGCGGGAATTGCCGACGGGGACGGAATCCCACCACGCGCGGACCGACAATCCACCGCCGCGCTGCGGAAGTTTGCCCTGCCAGGCTTTAAGCCGCGCGGACTCTTTCGACGCCTTGGTTTCCGCGCCCACAATGAGCGTAGCCCGCACCCTGGCCTTGCCGGGAACACAGGCCACCTCGCACTCCAGCCAGGAGACTTCGGCGCTCAACTCCAGCGGGCCGGTCCGCAAATCCGCGGCCAGCCGCAGCGGAACCAACAACACAACTTCATGGGTGTAAACATAAGTGACCAGGTCCGATTCCAGGTATTTTTCCGGAACCGGCCATTGGATGTCCCCGGCGGCCACGCCCGCCGGCAACTGCCATTCAACGGCGGTTGCCATGCCGGACTCGCCCGGGTTTTGCCAATAGGTATGCCAGTGCGGGTCCATGCGAAGATGAATCCCCGCCAAAACGGTATCCCCCGGGCGGGCAACCTCCGCATCCAGCAACAACTGCGCCTGCGTATGAGCCGCCCGGGCAGACAGCCCGCCCAGGCCAAGCCAGAATACGCCGAACAAACTCAGGAATCGTCGCCCAAACATCGAATACATTGATTGGCGACAAGTTAGAGATAAATCCGCGCAAATGCAAATGCGCTCCGCCACAACCGATGGCTATTTCCAATCAACTCAAGCGCATTGCTGCCTCTGCATCGTTAACGGCCCCGAATTTAAGCAAATAACGGATTGTTTCGCGCCCAACCGGGCGTTTTTGAAGGGATTTAAACCGGAACGACTCAGTTGGACAGCCCAACCGTCCTCTCTTACTCCATCGGATCCTGAGCAACCTTGACCGCCCAGACCATAGCCTCAGCGATATTTTGTTTAGCGAATCCAATAGCATGGCCGCCGGACTCCGTGTCTTTCCACGATAAAACCAATGGTTTAGGCTTGCGCCTAAAAAGAGGCAAAATTGAGGCCGAATCTGAATCATGCCAGCTTCGGCTTATCCTGGACCTACTCTGGACGCACCCTGAACGCCCCCTATCTCTACGCCGTGTACAACGGGTGTACAAGGGATGCTCATCGGATGCACCAGCTAAAATCCGATGGACTCCCGGTGAGCATCCCTTGTACACCCATTGTACACGGCGTAGAAGCAGGGTAAATCCAGGGTATTGGGATAGTGGAGCTGGATGCCTGGAAAGGCCGAAATGATGAAATGGAACGGGAGGACAAATACTAAGTTCAGTAAAAACAGTTAGTTATAAGTCCGAAGCTGATGGGAGATGATTTTCCAAAGGCGGGTGGGCGCTCGGATGACTGTTGGTTTCGCGAATGACTTATTTGCAGTGTTGCCGTTGCATAGTCCAGCCGAGTGCCCCCATTTCACTGAATCCAAAACGGGACTGATAAGCCAATGGGCAGCCGCAACGAGCCGTTTGATTGATGAATTCAACGATCTTGCCGTTGACTTCCGAATATTTTTCTCCCGTAAAACCAAGAGATTACGTGTCCTGTGAGGTCGTTTCTCTGCCTCCGGTCTTTAGCCAGGGACTCTTATTGGCAAAAGGGAGTAATTGCTTGATACAGGATAAAAGACTTTTTGGGTTCTATATCGTTAACGGTAATCGCTAAACATGTTAGATTAACGGTTATTTGCGTTTTTTGACCCTGTTTCATGAAGAAACATGCCAAACTCGTTATTCGGTTAGATACAATGCTTCAGGGAGCAATTCTTTGCCATATCACTGCCTGACCGCCGTGGTGCTATGGACGTCCAAGGTGCCCTCGATCATTTCTCGGATAATGACGCCAAGCCTATAACCAGTTCTCAAAGGCGATCCGAGTGAGGTTGGCAAAGGAATCGGCGATCCGTCAGCCCTTGGCGTGACCCGCGCTGGAAAATCCATTGCCGGAATGGGAAATCAAACTACGCACGGCGATGAAACATCTCCGTTTTCCGCCAGGGCAGTGGGCTTGCCCAGATATTCCCGTCGGCCCGGCTAAGGATCCTCGAATGAGCAGCCAGGAATATCGGCGCGTTTGCCAGAAGTGGAGAACCGCCCGGCCAACGGCGTTTTTCAGTCCTTGCTTGCGCTTCCGAGGGGTTTTGGATAGAAGTAGAGCATTGTTTCCACTGGGAGCTGATTGCCCCGGTGAATCGGTCGTACGGCTCTATGTTTGGCTGCAAAAACCTGGCTATGAATAAACTTCGTTTCGCGCCTGCGGTGTTTCCGCTTCTGGTCGGATGTGGTTTGGTTGGCGCCCTTGCGATGGCCACCCCTCTCGATGGAGGCGAGGTTAACCTGGGCAATCTCTATCGCGTCTCCAAGGCGGAGTCGCGCTCAATCAGTCCGGAGAACTTTACCGGCGAGAAGGGCAAGGCGGGCATGGCGACCGAGGGGACCGGCAAGGGCCCGGCGCGGGATTTGGGGCAGGGCTGGAAGGTTTCGCCTTCGGTTCGTATTAAGGCCGGGACGACTTTTACCCTGGGCGAGATCAACGGGCCGGGCCTCATCCAGCAGATTTGGATGACGCCCACGGGCAACTGGCGCCGCTCGATTCTCCGCTTTTACTGGGATGACGAGGCGGAGCCTTCCGTCGAGTGTCCGGTGGGCGACTTTTTCGCCTGCGGCTGGGGCAAGTATTGCCAGGTCAGTTCGCTGGCGGTCTGCGTCAACCCCGGCAGTGCCTTCAACTGTTATTGGCCGATGCCGTTCCGCAAGAAAGCCCGGATCACGATGGAGAACCGGGACGCGCAGGATATGATCCTTTATTACCAGATCAATTATGCCCTCGCGCCGGTGCCGAAGTCGGCGGCGTATTTCCACGCGCAGTTTCGCCGTGAATCTCCGTTAAAACAGAAGGGCCTCTATACCATCCTCGACGGCGTCGCCGGCCAGGGACATTACGTGGGCACCTACCTGGCGTGGGAGGTGCACAGTCCCGGTTGGTGGGGCGAGGGCGAAATCAAGTTTTTTATGGACGGCGATCGGCAGTTCCCGACCATCTGCGGGACCGGCACGGAGGATTATTTCTGCGGTTCCTACAACTTCGAGAATCGCGAGACGAAGAAGTACCAGGTGTTTTGCACGCCTTACGCCGGGCTGGCGCAAGTCCTGCCGCCGGACCGGATTTACGAGGTGGGCCAGCGATTTGGCCTGTACCGATGGCATATCCCCGACCCGGTGCGCTTCAAAAAGGACCTCAAGGTCACGATCCAGGCTTTGGGCTGGCAGGAGGGCGGGCGGTATCTGCCGCTGGAGGATGACATTGCCTCCGTCGCCTATTGGTACCAGAAGGAGCCGCACCAGGCCTTTCCGAAGCTGCCACCTAATCTCTAAGCCCAATTCCCGGCCCATGTTCGCCCCCGCTCCCGCCCGACCGCGCCCGACCGCCGCCCGACGAGATCTCCTAGCGGTTTCCGCGGCTGGGGACGGCGCGACGCTGGCTGCCAGCGGTGCCCAACCGGGATGGGGCGGCTGCTATTTCGGGCCGCTGCCGGTTTCGGCCGGATTGACGCCACGGCCGTTGGCCGGAAGTTTTTGAGACCCCTAACCCCTTTTAACGTAAATATATGAACATCACCCCCTCCTGCTCACGACGCAGTTTTATCAAAACTACCGGCCTGGCCTTGTCTGCCGGGATGCTCTCCACCGCCAGCCCGCTGCTGGCCGCCGGAAAAAAGAAAACACTGGTTGGCTGTCGCGACGTGCATCTGAAGGTGGCCGGCCTGCCGGATAGCTGGTCCAGCATGAAAGCGGTGGGCGCGGAAGCGATCGAGGTCTGCGTCGAGTTGGACCTGACCTGCCCCTTGCTGTTTCACCCGCAGCGCAAGTACACGCTGGCCACGCCGGAAGGCATTCGAACGCTCAAGGATGACCTTTCGGCCAGCGGTTGCCGTATCGCGGCGTTTATGATGGGCAACCGCTTTGACGAGCGCCTGGAGGAGGAGCTTGAGTGTGCGCGCCGGTTGATTCCGGCCGCCCAGCAGCTCGGCGTCGAGATCATCCGGATTGATGTCGTGCCGCGCAAACTGGAGGGAGACCAGTTCCTTTCCTTTGCGATCGACACTTGCAAACGTCTCTGCGCCCTGGCGGAGGACTCGCCCATTCGCTACGGCGTCGAAAACCACGGCAAGATTACTAATGACCCGCAATTCCTGGACCGGCTTTTCGACGGCGTCGGCTCCTGCCGGCTTGGCCTGACGCTCGACACCGCCAACTTCTACTGGTGGGGGCATCCGGTGAGCGAACTTTATCCCATTTACGAAAAATTTGCCCCCCGCGTCGTGCATACGCATTGCAAGAGCATCGGCTACCCGGACGATAAGAAAAATGTGCGCCGCGAGATGGGCTGGGAATACGGCAAATACTGCTGTCCGATCTACGAAGGCGACCTGGATTTTGCGCGCATCGTTAAAATCCTGCGCAAAGCCCGGTATCGCGGCGACCTGTGCGTCGAAAACGAGTCGCTGGGCCGGTTTCCCGAAAACCAGCGCGCCGACATCCTGCGCCGGGAGATTGCCTTGCTGAAGAAGCTGGCCTAGCGCAGCGCCTTTCCCCGGCGCTGGTCCCGGCCCGCCTGGCGGAGGGACAAAGCGCTTGCCCCCGGGCATGGGGTTTGGTTTGATAGCCCTGCATCATGGCGAATGCGATACAAGTTCCCCGGTCCCATTTGATCCTCGGGCTGTCTCTGCCCCTGGCGGTGCTGGTCGGGTATTTTTTGGCCGAGCCGATGGAACTCGGCAGCGCGGCGGTGGTGCTGGCGGTCGTGGGCGTGCTTAGCGTTCCCCTGCTGATGCGGTGGTATCACCCGGTGTTGATCTTCCTCTGGAACTCGGCGATTAATCCGGTCGTGCTGCCGGGGCGGGCGGGGTTGTGGATGGTGGTGACCTGCATCGGCCTGTTGTTTGCTGTCCTGAACCGGGCGGTAAACCCGAAGGCACGTTTCATTATGGTTCCTGCGGTGACCTATCCCCTGCTGGCATTGGGGGTATTGGTGGTAATCACCGCGGTGTTGCGGGGAGGGGCTGGCTTTGCCAGCCTGGGCTCTTCACAGTATGGCGGGAGCCGATATGCCAACCTGCTGATGGGTATTGCGGGTTATTTCGCTTTGACCAGCCGAAGGATTCCGCCGTCGCGGGCCGGACTTTATGTGGGCTGCTTTTTTCTTTCCGGGCTGACCTATGCCATTTCCGACCTTGCCATCCTCGCCGGGCGCCAATTTTACTTTCTCCTTTATGTCTTTTCCACGACTTATGCGGCAGATCAACTCAAGTACCTTGAGACATTCGATCCAAGCATCATTCGCTTTCGTGGAACTTCCGTAGTGGCAAGCGCTATTTACACTTACCTGCTGGCGCGCTTTGGCATTCGCGGTATTTTGGATGTGGCGCGCCCATGGCGAGGGCTGATTTTTCTGTTGGCCGTTGCGGGGGGCATGGGCGGCGGATTTCGCAGTTATGTGGCGCTCTTTGGTTTGACTTGTATCGGCGTATTTTACCTTGAAGGACTTCATCGGACTCGCTACCTGCCGGCCCTGCTGGCGGTGGCCCTGGTGGGAGGAGCCCTGGTCCTGCCCCAGGCGGATAAATTGCCGCTGGCCGTGCAGCGAGGATTGGTTTTTCTCCCCGGCAAATTTGATTCGCTCGCCAGACAAAGCGCGAAAATCTCGATTGAATGGCGGGTGGAAATGTGGAAACGTGTATGGCCTGAAGTTCCTAAGTATTTATTTCTGGGGAAAGGTTATAAGCTGGATCCCTCGGAACTTTTTTTGGCTCAGTATTTCTCGCCCCGGTATCATGATGTCATGGACAGCGGGTCGCAGGTTGCTGGCGATTATCACAGCGGGCCGCTCTCGGTTCTCGTCCCCTTCGGCATTTTCGGAACGCTGGCGTTTCTTTGGTTCCTGGTTGCTGGCACGCGCACCCTGTACCTTTACTACAAGCATGGCTCCCCTGTTTATCAAACAGTAAACACGCTATTACTGGCGGCCTTTGCGGTTCGGGCCATATTCTACTTTGTCGGCTTTGGATCCTTGCACACGGACATGGCTTTCTTCACCGGCCTGCTCGGCCTCGGCGTCGCTCTGAATGGCACCCCTTCTGCTGCTGCTGCATCGTCACCATCTGAACAACCGGATGCTGGCGTGGAGCTCAATACGGAGTATGTTAAGGTGTAGCGCTGAACGGGTTTAATTCATAATGTCTAACGCATCGGCACTTTTTCGGTCCCTGATCGTTTATGGGCTTTGCCTGCCGCTGGCCGTGGCATTGGGGTATTTGTTGGCGAATCCGCTGGATCTGACCACGGTTGTGGTGGTGGGATCCCTGTGTTTTATCCTGATGATTCCCATCTTTTTGCGCTGGCATCATGTCTGGCTCATTGCCGCCTGGAACATGTCAGCGGTGGTGTTCTTTCTGCCCGGTCGGCCGCCGCTCTGGATGGCGCTGGCCGCCATCAGCTTTTCTATCGGCGTGCTGCAGTACACTATCAACCGCAATATGCGGTTTTTGCACGTGCCGTCGGTGACGTGGCCGTTGCTGTTTCTATCGCTGGTCGTTTTGATCACAATGCGCCTAACAGGCGGCTTTGGGCTTCGGTCCCTGGGCAGCGATACTTACGGGGGCAGGAACTACATCATGTTCTTTGCGACGATTATCGGGTATTTCGCCCTCATTAGCCGCCCGATCCCGCCCAAACGGGCCCTGCTCTATGTCGCGCTCTTTTTCCTGGGAACTTCGACCATGGCCATTGGCGATTTGCCCATGTTGCTCCCTTCGAGTTTCAACTTTGTATACTTGGTGTTTCCGCTGTTGGGTGCGGGTTGGGCGGCGTTGCAGGGAGCCACCTTCGAGGGGCCCGTCCGCATCACGGGCTTTGCTTTTTTCAACCAGGGGATTTTTACCGCCATGCTGGCTTTGTATGGCATCCGGGGAATCTTTGCGGGAACGGCGAAATCCTGGCGTGCTGTCCTTTTTGCGGCTTGCGTTTTCGGCGCTTTAATGGGCGGCTTTCGATCCATCGTGATCCTCTTCTTCTTTACTTTTGCAATATTGTTCTATATGGAGCGATTGCATCATACGCGATTGTTGCCCACCTTTATTTTCATCGGGCTGCTTGGTGGGGCCTTGATGATCACGTTTGCTCATCGAATGCCACACGCGGTGCAACGTTCCCTGGCTTTTTTACCGGTTAAGCTTGATCCCGAGGCCCGGTTGAGTGCGGCCGTTTCTGCCGAATGGCGCTTGAAGATGTGGCAGGAACTTCTCCCGCAAATCCCGCAGTATCTGATCCTCGGGCAGGGCTATGCCTTCAGCGGCCAGGAATTGAACTTGTTGCATGACACCCGCAGCGGAGAAAGCAGCAAGTTGGTAGGAAACTATCATAATGGCCCGCTTTCGGTTCTTATTCCCTTCGGCTCTTTCGGCATGCTTGGTTTCCTTTGGTTCCTGTGGGCCGGCCTGCGCGTTCTTTACCTAAACTACCAGTTCGGCGATCCGGCTTACCGCACCGCCAACAACTTTTTGTTTGCCTACTTCCTGGTGAAAGCCGTCTTCTTCTTTGTAATCTTTGGCGCCTTCATTTCAGACATGCTAATGTTCGTCGGAATGCTGGGATTAAGCATCAGCCTTAACGGCGGAGTCGCCAAGCCGGCACTCGCTCCGCAGCCCCAGGTCGTCGTAGATCGTTTCAAACTGCGACCGGGCTCCCGCCGACCGGTGAGCGCCTAAGAAGGAGCGGGAATGATCCGCAAGGGGTCTGGCGCGGCGGAAATTTCCGCAAAACCAAAAGCCCCCGCGCCGAAGTTGACTCGCAAAACCCACTCGCACCATAATTCCGCCCGGTCATATTATGAACACCACGCCTATTCATCTTGCCCAGAGCGAAGCTGAGGTCTTCCTTTTTCCGCAGATGGCCAGCCGCCACGGCCTGATTGCCGGGGCGACCGGCACCGGCAAAACCGTAACCCTGCAAGTCCTGGCGGAAAGCTTCAGCGCCCGCGGCGTGCCTGTGTTCCTGGCTGATGTGAAGGGCGACCTCGCCGGAATTTCGCAACCGGGGGGCCAGTCCCCCAAGGTCAAGGAGCGCGTGGCTCAGCTCCGGCTCGACTCCTACACGCCCGCCGGCTGTCCTGTTATCTTCTGGGACGTGTTTGGCGAGCAGGGCCATCCCGTACGCACCACCATCTCCGAATTCGGCCCCCTGCTGCTGGCGCGCCTGCTGCAGCTTAATGACACCCAGGCCGGCGTGCTCAATCTGATCTTCAAGATCGCCGACGAGAGCGGCCTCCTGCTCCTGGATCTCAAAGACCTCCGCGCCCTGGCGCAATACGCGGGGGAAAACGCCCGGCAATTCACGACGCAGTATGGCAACATCTCCGCCGCCAGCATCGGCGCCATCCAGCGCAATCTCCTCGTGCTGGAAGAGCAGGGTGCGGACAAGTATTTCGGAGAACCCGCCCTCAACCTCGACGATCTGCTCCAGACCGACTCCAACGGCAGGGGGATCGTGAACCTCCTTGCCGCGGATAAGCTGCTGCAATCCCCCCGCCTCTACGCGACTTTGCTGCTCTGGATGCTCTCGGAACTGTTCGAGCGGCTGCCGGAAGCCGGCGATCTGCCCCAACCCAAGCTGGTGTTCTTCTTTGACGAAGCTCACCTGCTCTTCAACGAAGCCCCGCCCGCGCTGCTGGAGAAAATCGAACAGGTCGTGCGCCTCATTCGTTCCAAG
Organism: Verrucomicrobiota bacterium; assembly: GCA_012517205.1. Classification (GTDB taxonomy): domain Bacteria; phylum Verrucomicrobiota; class Verrucomicrobiia; order Limisphaerales; family UBA8199; genus UBA8199. Next base: position 24,682 of record JAAYVL010000149.1, on the reverse strand, counting down.
GGCGTTGGCGTCTATTTCGTCACTCAAAACCCGCGCGACGTGCCCGACAATGTATTGGGCCAACTCGGCAACCGCGTGCAGCACGCGCTGCGCGCCTTCACCCCGCGCGACCAAAAAGCAGTGATCGCCGCGGCGGAAACCTTCCGGCCAAACCCGAAGTTCAGGACTGCCGATGCAATCAAGGAACTGGCGGTGGGGGAAGCGCTCGTTTCCTGCCTGGAAGAGAACGGCCAGCCGGCAATTGTCCAACGCGCCTGGATTGTCCCGCCGCGCAGCCAAATCGGCCCCATCACGCCGGAGCAACGCCGGCAACTCATGCAGAGTTCCATCGTCGCGGGCGCCTATGATACCGCCATCGATCGCGAGTCCGCCTACGAACGGCTCGCGGCCGTGCAATCGCCGGCTGCCGCACCCGCGCCGCCGCCAGGCAAATCCGGAAGCCCCGGCCCGATTTTCAGCGGCGGAACACCCGCCGCTCCGCGCAGCCGCCCCGCGGGCCGCCAGCCGGACTCGTTCGTCACCATGGCCGCCAAAAGCGCCGTTCGCTCCGTCAGCAGCAGCATCGGCCGCCAGATCGCCAACCAGGTCATGCGCGGCGTCCTGGGGAGCATTTTTGGCGGCGGCCGGCGGCGCTAGTGTAGTGTTCATTAAATCGATGGGCAGAGGTGGGTCTTGGCAATACTCTGGGGGGGCATGGCAAGACCTGTCCGCGGTTTGGAGATGGATTTCGATCAAAGGAGAGCGCTCGAATCCCTGGCCCGAATGCCAACGACGGCCCCGCGGAGCGCGCAGCGCGCTCGCATTCTTCTGGCCTGCGCGGGCGGGTTTTCGCAGGAGGAAGTGGCCCGCCAAGTAGGCGTGCGCCGCCGCATTGTGACCAAATGGTGCGGGCGGTTTCGCAAGCTGGGGTTGGCTGGCTTGGCTGATGCTGGCGGGCGCAGATGCAAGCCTTCGGTGTCTGAAGAGACCCGGGCCCTGATCCGCACTCAAGCCACCCGGCCGCCCAAGGGCCGGACTCGGCGCCGCGTGCGTTCGATGGCTCGTAGGGCCGGCGTGTCGGTCGGCACCGTTCATGCCCTGTGGCAGGCCAACGACATCAAGCCCCAGCTGACCCGCACCTTCAAATTATCCAACGACCCGCAGTTTGAAACGAAGGTCTGGGATGGGATCGGTCTCTATCTGAATCCACCCGATAAAGCGCTGGGGCTTGGTTGCGATGAGAAGAGCCAGTGTCAGGCGCTGGAACGCACCCAACCGGGCCGGCCTTTAGGCCTGGGCCACATTCGAACGCGAACGCATGGCTACATTCGGCACGGGACCGTTATCCTTTTTGCCGCACGGTCTTATCTGGACGGCAAGATCTTGAGCCGCACGGCGGAGCAACACCCCCACAAGGAATGGCTGGCTTTTCTTAAGGTGATCGACCGGGAAACTCCCTTGGGGCAGGCGATTCACCTGATTATGGACAATTATGCCACACACAAGCACCCGACCGTTAAGTCCTGGCTGGCCCGGGGCCTTTTGTTTTCGGCGCCTGAGTTTCGGCGGATGAGGGGGAAACGGTATTTCCAAACCCCAGGCCGCTTTGCGAGTTGAGTGGGCGGGGGTGAAAGCGTCTATGGATTCAAAACGGCCGGCCGACGTCGCGGGCAACGCGGCGCCGCGCGCGCGAACAGGCCGAAGGGATGAACCCCGGAAGTTGGATACCCTGCTGGATCAACAGCTCCCGTGGGGCGCGGGGTGGCGTGGTTGGGGGGCGTTGCGCCGGCGCGGTCGGAACGGACTCGACCCGGCCAGCGGAATTCCGCGCCGCGTCATTTCGTCATGAATGTGGGCTGAAAGTTCGTAATTCATTTGGCCGCGCCCTCCACGATCTTGATCTCTTCCGGCGTAAGGCCGTAGAGGGCATACACCAACCCGTCTATCTCCCGCTCCAACGCGCTCGTGTCCGCCGTGGGATCGCGCTGCTTCGCGGCGAGGATGCGGTCAACCAGGCGCTCCACCCGCTGCTGTGCATTCCCTATCCTCTTAGGTATTGGGATTTCGCCGCAGTTCTTGTTTGTGAAGGTAATCCCCCCGTCCATCGCGAGTGCGCCATAGCATTCGCGAAAAAATACTTTCGGAATGACGGAATTCAGCAAGCCGAGAAGGAATTTGCCTGACGCCTTTTCTTCCATTGGTAACGCCACAACTGTTGACTTTCCCGGTAAACAGCTTCCGTCCTCGTCGTAGAACGCTTCAAAATGTCTCATCCCTGAGAGAATAAGCTTGGGACGTGTCGCTCGATCGAACCTGTTCGGGAAATGAGTGTGCAAATCTTGCTTGGTAATTATCGGCTTTGCGTACTTCGACTTGATGTAAGTTGTGGGCTTGATACCCCACAAACATACATATGGATCGCTTGTCCCGGTATTCACGAATTTAAAATAGTCCCTTTCTGTTGGTTTCCACTCTTTCAGGTGTTTGATTATTTCGTATGCCTCGGAAATTTCAGCCCGCTCCAGCCTTTTTGTATCGGCCTCGGACGGGGCCCGGGCAGGGCGGCTGTTTCCGCGGCGGCGGGATAGCGGCTGCGGTGCTGTTTTGGCGGTTCAATAATTGTGCCGGGCCCGCGCTTTTGTCTTCCGTGGAGCCCGGGGTAATGCCTGGGCCGGCGTTGTCGGGGCGCGTTTTGATGGATGCCGGGAGACCGGAGCGGTGGTTCTTTCCGGGGGCTTTGGAGGGTGGCAATTCGGGGGGGCAAAAAAAATGTAAATACCTGTTGCATTGCAAATGGAATCTGCTACAGTGTGCGCTCCGCTTGGCTTTGAAGCCGCGGGCAGCATAACCTGCGGGACCGATAACTGACCGCCCAACCGGGGGCAGGATTAATGGTTCCGCTCTCCAAGTTGCTGACTTGGGAATTGTTGTAGATTTATGCCAGTAAAGACATTTAGACCGCTGACGCCGTCATTGCGTTATATCGCATATTCGGATTACAGCGACATTACGAAGACCAAGCCGGAGCGCCGACTGGTTGAGACGCGGAAGCGTACCGGCGGCCGGAATGTGTATGGCCGTATTACCGCGCGCGGGATTGGCGGCGGCCACAAGCAGAAGATACGGCTGGTGGATTTCAAGCGCAATAAGTACGGGGTGGAAGCGACGGTAAAGGCGATTGAGTATGATCCGCGCCGGACGGCGCGGCTGGCCTTGCTGGAGTATGCGGATGGCGAGAAGACGTATATCATCGCGCCGAGCGGTTTGCAGGTGGGCGCCAAGTTGATGAGCGGGCCGAAGGCGCCGCCCGAGGTGGGCAATAGCCTGCCGCTGCGCACGGTTCCGGTGGGGCTGCCGATTCATAATATTGAGATTGTGCCGGGCCGCGGCGCGCAGATGGTGCGCACGGCGGGAGGGGCGGCGACGCTGATGTCCCGCGACGAGGGGTATGCGCAGATTCGGCTGCCGTCCGGGGAGATTCGGCTGGTGAATGAGAATTGCTACGCGACGATCGGCCAGGTGGGCAACGCCGAGCATGAAAACGTTGTGCTGGGCAAGGCGGGGCGTTCGCGGCACCTGGGCATCCGGCCGATCAACCGGGGGGTTACCCGCAATCCGGTGGATCATCCGAACGGGGGCGGGGCGGGCAAGTCCAAGTCCGGCGGCGGCTGGCAGCAGCTTACCTCGCCGTGGGGATTGCTGGCCAAGGGATATCGCACGCGCAACCGGAAGAAGCATTCGAACCGGTTTATTTTGGTGCGCCGCGATGGCCGGCCAATGAAGAACAAGTAAGTATTTATGGGACGTTCCATCAAGAAAGGTCCGTTTATAGACGAGCATTTGCTGGCGAAGGTTTCGCTGGCGAAGGAAACCAAGTCCAAGGCGCCGATCAAGACCTGGTCGCGGCGCTCGATGATTACGCCGGACTTTGTCGGGCTGACGTTCAACGTGCATAACGGCAAGATCTTTAATGCGGTGTTTGTGACCGAGAACATGGTGGGCCATCGGCTGGGCGAGTTTTCGCCGACGCGCACTTTCCGGAAGCACGGCGCGCATACGGCCAAGGCGGAAGCGAAGTAATGCTATGGAAGTTCAAGCCATAACCAGGAACGTGCGCATGTCGGCGCAGAAGATGCGCGAGGTGGTGCGCCAGATTCAGGGGCTGCCGGCGGTGCGGGCGCAAGCGGTGCTGGCGGTGGTGCCGCGCAAGGGCGCCCGGCTGGTGGCCAAGACGCTGCGCTCGGCCATTGCCAATGCCGCGGATCTCAAGGAGCACAAGAAGGAATATTCGGGGTTGCGCGTGGACCGGCTGGTGATTAAGGAGGCGCTGGCGCAAACCGCGGCCTCCTACAAGCGGTTTACGCCCAAGGCGCGGGGGTCGGCGGGGCCGATTATCAAGCGCAATTGCCACATCAAGATTGTTTTGTCAGACGAATAAATATGGGACAGAAAACTAATCCGGTTGGCCTGCGCATGGCCGTTAACCATGAGTGGCGTTCCCGGTGGTATGCCGGCAAGAAGGATTTTGGCGCGCTGCTGAGCGAGGATCGCAAGATTCGCGCGCTGCTGAAGAAGAAGCTGGAGTCCGCTTCGGTGCCGCAAATCCGGATCGAGCGGGCGGCGAGCCGCTGCCGCATTACCATTATGACCGCCCGGCCGGGCATTGTCATTGGCCGCAAGGGAGCGGAGATTGACAAGATCAAAGAGGATTTGAGCCTGATGACCGGCAAGGAGATTTACGTGGATATCGAGGAGGTGAAATCGCCGGAGATTGACGCCCAGCTGGTGGCGGAGAACGTGGCGCTGCAGTTGGAGCGCCGGGTTTCGTTCCGGCGCGCGATGAAGAAGGCGTTGCAGACGGCCAAGGATTTCGGCGCGGAGGGGATCAAGATTCGCTGCGCGGGCCGCCTGGGCGGCGCGGAGCTGGCCCGGGTGGAGCAGTATCACTGGGGGCGGGTGCCCCTGCACACTTTGCGGGCCTCGATTGATTACGGTTTTGCGGAGGCGAACACGCTTTATGGCAAGCTGGGAATCAAGTGCTGGATCTGCAAGGGGGACGTGAAGGCAGAAAAAGCCCCGGCGACGGCGTCGGCGGCGGGCGCAAATTAAGAAGGATACGAGGACTGGATTATGCCATTGATGCCCGAGAGAGTGAAGTACCGCAAAATGCACCGCGGCAATCGCGCCGGCTTGGCGACGCGAGGGCACACGGTGGCTTTTGGCGAGTATGGATTGATGGCGCTGGAGCGGTGCTGGCTGGATACGAAGCAAATCGAGGCCGTGCGGGTGGCGGTCGCCCGCAATATGAAGCGGCACGGCAAGATGTGGATTCGTGTTTTTCCCCAGAAGTCGTATACGAAGAAGCCGCTGGAAACGCGTATGGGCAAGGGCAAGGGGCCGGTGGAGTCCTGGGTGGCGGTGGTTCGGCCGGCCAACGTGATTCTCGAGGTGGACGGCGTCTCCGAGACGGTCGCGCGGGAGTCGCTGCGCCTGGCGGCGACGAAGCTGCCCATCCGGACGAAGTTTATTTCGCGGCACCGCCGGGTTTGACGCGAGGCGCGGAGCAGGCGAGGCGCCGTAGATTTGGTTATGAAAAAGGCTCAACGGAAAGAGATTCAGGAAAAGACGCTGGCCGAGTTGCTCGCGGAAGCGCGGAACTGGCGGCAAGAGATATTCAACCTGCGTTTGCAGCAGGCCAGCGCCCAGCTCGAGAAGCCGGCGCGCCTGCGGACCTTGCGGCGCGATATTGCCCGCATTGAAACGCGTATTTCGCAACTGCGCCGCAAGGCGGCCTAAGGATTTGGTATGGCTGAAACTGTGATAACCGCGGAACCGGGTCGGGCTCAACGCAAGCAGCGGGTGGGCGTGGTCATTGCGAACAAGATGGCCAAGACGATTACGGTGGAGATCATGCGGCGTTACCCGCATCCCCAGTATAAGAAAGTCGTCACCGGCTACAAAAAGCTGTATGCCCACGACGAAAAGGGCGAAGCCAAGGTGGGCGACCGGGTTCGGGTGGAGGAGACCCGTCCGCTATCCCGGACCAAGCGCTGGCGTTTGGTGGAGGTGGTGGAGCGTGGTTCCGGCGCGGCGCCGGTGGCGGCCGGATAAGCCGGTTTTCTCCCGCTTAAAGCAGGAAATAGATTATGTTACAAGTACGATCCATCTTAGACGTGGCCGACAATACCGGCGCCCGGCGAGCCGCGGCGATCGGGGTGTTGGGCCGCAACCAGCAGTACGCGCGCGTGGGCGACGTGATTAAGGCTCATATCAAAGAGGCCGCGCCGGATGGCACCGTGAAAAAGGGAGAGGTGGTGGATGCCGTGGTGGTTCGCACCCGCCAGGTGATCCGCCGCAATGACGGCTCGTATTTGCGGTTCGATAGCAACGCGATTGTCCTGATTGACAAGGAGTTCAATCCCCGTGGCACGCGTATTTTTGGCCCCGTGGCGCGCGAGTTGCGGGACAAGAAGTTTATGAAGATTATTTCGCTCGCGCCGGAAGTGATTTGAACGACCAGCACCAGTTTTATGCGCAAGTGTCATATCAAGAAGGGTGATGAAGCGGTGGTCATCGCCGGGGTGGACAAGGGCCGGCGGGGGCGGGTCATCGCCGTGATTGCCAAGAAGCAGCGGGTGATTATCGAGGGGGCGCGCATGATTAAGAAGCACATGCGCAAGAGCCAGCAGTATCCGCAGGGCCAGATCGTGGAGCGGGAGGGCTCGATCCATATCTCGAATGTGATGAAGGCGGAGAAATATGATGCGCGGGCCGCCCGGCGCGGGGCTGCGGCGCCAGCCCGGACGTGAGGCTTTAGGAGGATACGGCAAGCGAAATGAAAGCCAGACTGTACGAAAGATACATAAAAGAGGTGGTGCCGGCGTTGCGGGAAAAGCATAAGCACGCCAATCCCCACCAGGTTCCCCGGATGGAGAAGATTGTCATCAACATGGGGGTGAGCGCCTCGTTGGAAAAGAGCGCGGTGGATGACGCGGCCAAAGACCTGGCGCTGATTACGGGGCGCAAACCGGCGATCAGCAAATCGCGGCACAACATTGCCAATTTCAAGCTGCGCCGGGGCATGCCCATTGGCTGCCGGGTGACCTTGCGGCGGGACGCGATGTATGAGTTTTTCGATCGTTTAATCGCGACGGCTCTGCCGCGGATTCGGGATTTCCGGGGTCTTTCGCCCCGCTCCTTTGACGGGCGGGGGAATTACTCGCTGGGGGTGGGCGACCAGACGATTTTCCCCGAGATAGAGTTGGACAAGATTAAGCGGCAGCAGGGCATGGATATTACGATAGTGACCAGCGCCCGGACGAATGAGGAAGCCTTTGATTTACTGAAACTCATGGGGATGCCCTTTGCCGAGGCGCGGCAGGCGGAGGTTCGGCGCGCGCCCGCTCCGGCGAGCGAGGCACAGCAAGATAAAACTGAGCAAACTTGATTATGGCCAAGACAGCATGGATTGAACGCAATAAGAAGAAGGCGGAGACGGTTAAGAAGTACGCCGCGATACGAGCCGAGTTGAAGGCCCGGCGCGATTACGCCGGGCTCGCAAAGCTCCCGCGCAATGCCAGCCCCTCGCGGGTGGTGAACCGGTGTTCGATGAGCGGCCGTCGGCATGGCTATTTGCGCAAGTTTGGCTGTTCGCGATTGACGTTCCGAGAATCGGCCCTGAACGGTTTGATCCCGGGCGTGACCAAAGCCAGTTGGTAAATCTATGAACGATCCGATTTCCGACATGCTGACCCGGATTCGCAACGCCAGCCGCGCGCTGTTGCCGGCCGTTGAAGTGCCCCATTCCCGGATCAAGGAGGGAATAGCGGGCATTCTCAAGCGGGAAGGCTATATTGCCGACTTTGCGGTGGAGCGAAAGACGCCCCGGACGCTGACGCTGAAGCTGAAGTACCAGGGGAAGAAAAGCATTATCGAGGGGCTCCGCCGAGTTAGCACTCCCGGGTTGCGTCGTTACGTTGGAGCGGCTGAAATCCCGCGCGTGCGTGGAGGCTTGGGCGTGGCCGTGCTTTCCACTTCGGAAGGGTTATTGACCGACGTTCAGGCCCGCCGGAAGCGGATCGGGGGCGAGTTGATTTGTTACGTTTGGTGAGAATATGAAATGTCGCGCAGGAGCAAGGCTGCATGTGAGCAGGTCTGGCCGGCATGGCCGGTTGGAGGCGGATGCCTGCGCGCGATAACAGTTTGATTTTATGTCACGAATTGGAAAGCTCCCGATCGCCATTCCTCCCAAGGTGAAGGTGGATATTAAGGGCCAGCAAGTTTTTGTTGAGGGGCCGAAAGGCAAACTTAATTGGGAACTGCCGCGCCGCACCGGCCTTAAAGTGGAAAACGGCAAAGTAGTGGTCAGCCGCGAGAGTGATGACGCGCGCGTCAAGGCTTTGCATGGCCTGAGCCGCGCCCTGGTCAACAATATGGTTCGTGGCGTCAGCGAAGGCTTCGTCAAGAAACTCGAGATCCAGGGGGTCGGTTTCAAGGCGGCGGTGGCGGACAATAAGGTCACCCTGAACCTGGGTTACTCGCATCCCATTGTTTATGCGATTCCCGCCCAGATCAAGGTGACCGTGGAGGAAAACACCCGGCTGACCATCGAGGGGCCCGACCGCCAATTGGTGGGGCGGGTGGCGGCGGAGTTGCGAAGCTTTTATCCCCCGGAACCGTACAAGGGCAAGGGGGTGCGCTATTCCGATGAGCATGTCATCCGTAAGGAAGGCAAGACGGTGCAGTAATGCGCGGGGCGCAAACGTGAGCGATGAGAGCGGGATGCTTGATGGCTTTTGACCCAATCCGCGACAAATTAAGATGAGAACAGAACAGAAACAAAGACTGGCGCAGCGGCGACGGTGGCGCATCCGCCGGAAAGTCAGCGGCACAAAGGAGTGCCCGCGCATGAGTGTTTGCTTTACCAACAAGAATATTCATGTGCAGTTTATTGACGATACGGCGGGGGTGACACTGGGGGCGGTTTCGACGGTCAGCAAAGCGGTTTCCCGAGCGGAGAAACTGGCGGCTAATGCTGTGAGCGCCCGGAAGATTGGGGAGCTTGCCGCGCAAACAGCGTTGGATAAGGGCATCAAGCGAGTGGTGTTTGACCGAGGGAGGGCGCGTTACCACGGCAAAGTAAAGGCCTTGGCCGACGCGGCGCGTGAAAAGGGTCTGCAATTTTAAAGTAAAACATGGAAACGAATATTGTGGCCGAACCAGCTAAAGTCGAAGGTGCCGGGCCCCGAGCGCCACGCGGGCCCGGGCGCGGACGGCGGAGTCGTCCGGAACCCGAACCGACTTTTGATGAACAGTCCGGGCAGGAACTGACCGAGAAGGTTGTGTTTATTAACCGCTCCGCCAAAGTGGTCAAGGGCGGGCGCCGTTTTAATTTTAGTGCCTTGATTGTTGTCGGGGATCGGCATGGCCGCGTTGGGGTCGGCCTGGGGAAAGCGGGAGAGGTGGCGGATGCAATTCGCAAGGGAGGAGAAATGGCGCGGTCACAGATGATGACGGTGTCGTTGAAAGAGGCCACGATTCCGCACGAGGTGTACTCGCATTATTGCGGGGCCAAAGTGTTGCTTCGCCCGGCATCGCCGGGGACGGGAATCATTGCCGGCAAGACGGTGCGGGCGGTGCTCGAATCGGCGGGCGTCAAGGATGTCCTGACCAAATCCCTCGGCTCCAAAAATGCCGCCAACGTGGTTAAAGCCACGCTCAATGCGTTGCTGAGTCTTCGGCTGCGTGAAGACATCTATTCGGGGCGCGGCTTGGAAATCAAGAAGACGCCGCTCCCGCAGGAACCGGAGCCGTTGTCCCCGCTGGCGCCGCCTGCTGATTCCTTAACAGCCTGATTTTTTATGCGATTACATAATCTCCAACCTCGACCTGGTGCGCGGCATCGCCGAAAACGGCTGGGGCAGGGCGAAGCCAGCGGCCATGGCAAGACCAGCGGCCGGGGTGGCAAGGGTCAGACCGCCCGTTCGGGCAGCTCGATTCGTATTGGTTTTGAAGGCGGGCAGATGCCGTTGATCCGGCGCATTCCCAAACGCGGATTCAACAATGCGCGACATACGAAACGATATTTGCCGGTGAACCTCGAATCTCTCAACCAGTTTGCGGATGGCACGCGTGTGGATCCGGAGTCGTTGCGCAGCAAGGGATTGGCAAATGGTTCCGCCGCCGGCATAAAGATTCTCGGGAGCGGGGAATTGACACGGAAACTGACCGTTAGCGCTCATGCCTTCAGCGCGTCTGCCAGGGCGAAGATCGAAGCAAAGGGGGGCGCGTGCGAGCTTATCGCCCCGAAAGGGGCGAAGCGGGTAAATCCTGAAGCCGCGAAGCGGTAACTGGTTCATGGGCGCCATCCCGCATTCCAATCCGGTCAATAGGCTTTGGGATTTCAGCCGGCAAAAGCCTTCCCGATTTTGATCAACCATGCTTGTCGCTATCTACAATACCTTTCGTAACTGCTTCAAGATTCCGGAGCTCAAATCGAGGATTCTGTTCACCCTGATGGTGCTGGCTATTTGCCGACTGGAAGCGGTGGTGCGCATTCCGGGGCTGGACGGCACAACCTTGGCGAATTACTTCGCCAGCAAGGCTGGTTCTGCGGAAGGAGCATCCGTATTGGGCATGTATAGTCTGTTTACGGGAGGAGCCTTGGAACATTGCGCTGTCGGAGCCTTGGGGATTATGCCCTACATCAGCGCAACCATCATTATTCAGTTGCTGACGGCGGTGATCCCCACTTTGAGCAAACTGGCACGGGAAGAGGGGGGGCGCACCAAGATTGTGCAATATGGGCGTTACCTTACCGTGATTCTTTGCCTGGGACAGGGGATGGTAATGGCGATAGGGTGGGAAAACCCGGAGAAACTGTTTCCGGGGTGGAACACGGCAGACCGGTTGGTGCTCTATTCCGATGCGCATATCTGGTTCTATCGCATTCAGACCTTGCTTCTGCTGACCACGGGCACAATGCTGCTGATGTGGCTGGGAGAGCAAATTACCGACCGGGGCATTGGGAATGGAGTTTCGCTCGTCATCACCATCGGCATCCTGGCGCGCCTTCCGCAAGCAATGGTGGCGCTCAAGGATATGTTCTTCCCCGGCGGCGGGATGGAGGCCAAGTTCAATTTTGGACATGCGATCGCGCTGGTGCTTTTGCTGGCGGGGGTTATTGCCGGCGTTATCGCCATCACCCAGGCCCAGCGCAAAGTGCCGGTCCAATACGCGCAGCGCGCGGTGGGGCGCAAGGTTTATTCGGGTGGAACTTCGTTCATGCCGTTACGGGTCAACTACTCGGGGGTCATGCCGATTATTTTTGCCCAGGCGATTCTGATGTTTCCGCAAAAGATATTTCTATTTCTCGGCCAGAGCCTGAACGTCAAGTTCTTTGGAGAGATCGCCCGCAACTTGGGCGAGGGGGCGATTCTTTATATGACCCTGTATGGGTTGATGATTCTGTTTTTCTCGTATTTCTGGGTGGCAACGCAGTTCAACGAATTGCAGATTGCCGACGATTTGAAGAAGAATGGCGGCTATATACCGGGGGTTCGTCCGGGGCAGGCGACGAGCGATTATCTGCATAACGCGATGAGTCGGATTACGCTGGCTGGGGCGATTTTCCTGACGATTATAGCGTTGATTCCCATTTGGCTGTGGCGGGAACTGCAAATTCCTTATTCGGTGGCAACGTTCTTTGGCGGCACGAGCATGCTGATCTTGGTCGGCGTATTGCTGGACACCATGCGCCAGACGGAGACCCATTTGTTGATGCGCCATTATGACGGTTTTCTGAAGAAGGGGCGGCTCCGGGGTCGGTTCTGATGATCATTCTAAAAAGTGAGCGGGACCTGGAAGCGATGCGGCCAGCTTGTGTGGTGGCGGCCACCGTGCTGAATGACGTGGCTGCTTTTATTCAACCCGGAGTTTCAACGAAACAAGTGGATGAGTTTGCCGCGTCGCGGATCAAACAACTTGGCGCGCGGAGTGCTTTTTTGGGGTATCGGAAGTATCCTTGCCATACCTGTATCTCGGTCAATGATCAGGTGGTGCATGGTTTGGCGGGAACCCGGGTGCTCCAGTTCGGCGATATTGTAAGCCTGGATGTTGGGGTTATTCACAATGGATTTATAGGTGATACGGCCCGAACACTGGCTGTCGGCGGGTGTGGGGTGTTAGCTCAAAGACTGATGGATGTTACGGAAAAAGGGCTTTATCTGGGGATAGCGCAGGCGCGGGCAGGCGGGAAGGTGTCTGATATTTCCCGGGCGATACAGGATTACGTGGAAGGCAACGGTTTTAATGTTGTTCGGGAGTTTGTGGGCCACGGGGTGGGGCGTTCCATGCACGAGGATCCTCAGATACCGAACTTCACGGATGGGAAGCCTTCCCCCAAACTGCGGGCCGGCATGACGTTGGCAATCGAACCGATGGTTAACGCCGGGGGGCCTGAGGTAAAAATGTTGAATGATGGCTGGACAGCGGTTACTAAAGATGGTTCACTATCCGCTCATTTCGAGCACACAGTATTGGTGACTGAGTCCGAACCGGAGATTCTGACGTGCCTCGAAAAGGTGTCCTTGAAGTAGAAGGGGCCGTGGTGGAAATGCTGCCAGACAAGATGTGTATTGTCGAACTGGCCAACGGGCACCGGATGCGGGTGTATGCCACCCGCAAGGCCCGATTGCACTGGGTTCCCTTGGCCCTTGGGAACCGGGTCCAATTGAAAGTATCGCCTGGGGATTTGTCATCCGGGCGGCTGATAGTGGAAAAGCAAACGAGTTAAATATGAAAGTCCGTGCATCGGTTAAGAAGCTTTGCGAGAATTGTAAAATAATTCGTCGCCGGGGGGTCATCCGTGTAATCTGCTCCAACCCGCGCCACAAACAGCGACAGGGCTGATTAATCAACCATTTAATTTATTTATACCGACTAAGATTTATGGCTCGTATCATTGGCGTGGAAGTTCCCCCAAACAAGCGCATTGATATTGCGCTTCGCTACCTCTATGGCCTCGGCCCCAGTAATTCCAGGGCTATTCTGGCCAAGGCCGGGATTGATCCAAGTATCCGCGCCAGGGATTTGACGGAGCAGCAGCTTTCGCAAATTGTGCACGCGATACAGGACGGCAAATACGTTATTGAAGGTGATTTACGCCGTGAAATTGGCATGAACCTCAAGCGCTTGCAGGGGATTAAATGCTATCGAGGAATTCGGCACTTGCGCGGGTTGCCGGTTCGTGGCCAGCGCACCCAGACCAACGCACGCACTCGCAAGGGGCCGCGCAAGACAGTGGGTGTTGTTCGCAGTCCAACCGCAAAATCCGGCATCCATTAACGATTTTCCGCTGGTTTATCTATTAACCGCCAATTGATCAACTAACTCATGGCCGACGAGACCAAAAAGAAATCCACCCCCCCCAGCGAGGGTAAACCCGGGGGTAAAAAACCGATGACTGAAGAGAAGGCTGTTGCGGCAAAGGCCGGGGAAAAATCAACCGCCCAGGCTGAAGCGGCTGCTCCGGCGGCTAAAGCACGCAAGAAAGCGGACCGTACCACGGAGAATACCGCGGCGCCCGCCGAAGCTCCCAAGGCAGCAGAAGGCGGCACGCCCGTGGCGGCGGGGGCGGCTCCTACTGCGGCCGAATTGCTGGCTGACGATCTGGCTGGCAAGAAGATTATTAAAGCCAAGGGGGCTAAGAATATCGTCAGTGGCATTGCCAATATCCTAGCGACCTTCAACAACACATTGGTTAGCATCACCGACATGCAGGGACATGTGATTGGCTGGTCCAGCGGAGGGCGCGTTGGGTTCAAGGGTTCGCGCAAAAGCACCGCCTATGCCGCCCAGCAGGTTGCGCAGGATGCCGCTCGGCAGGCGATGTCTCATGGTATGCGCGAAGTTGAAGTGCGGGTTAACGGTCCCGGTTCGGGACGCGAATCGGCAATCCGGGCTTTCCAGGCCATCGGATTGGAGATTACCGCCATCAAGGACGTCACTCCCGTGCCGCACAATGGCTGCCGGCCGCGTAAGAAACGCCGTGTCTAATCCTTAACCACAACGCTTAACTTTCCTCTCTAAAAATGGCTCGTTATACTGGTCCTCGCGTTCGTATCAGTCGCCGTTTCGGTGTTCCGATCTTTGGCCCCTCGAAGTATCTGGAGCGCCGCAATTATGGCCCGGGAGTACATGGCCCGAAATCACGCCGCAAGCACACGGATTATGCGCTGGGGCTGATTGAAAAACAAAAGCTCCGCTATTACTACGGCCTGCTGGAGCGCCAGTTTCATGGTGTTTACGAACGCGCCCTCCAACGCCGTGGGATCACCGGCGAGCACATGCTGCAGATTTTGGAAACTCGCCTGGACAATGTGGTGTATCATTTGGGTTTTGCCAACACGCGCGCCACGGCGCGGCAGTTGGTGGCCCATGGTCATGTGAGGGTTAACGGCCGCAAGGTTAGTATTCCGTCGTTTGGCCTCAAAGTTAACGATAGTGTGGAAGTTAAAAACTCCACGGTATCGCGCCAGTTGGCATCGCGGAATCTGGAAAGTGCTGCCAGCCGGGCTGTGCCGGATTGGCTTTCCCTGGACAAAGAAGCATTCAAGGGTGTCGTTATGCGAATTCCCACCCGCGAAGAGATTCAGCCGATTGCCAACGAGCAGGCGGTTGTCGAGTTTTATTCCCGTTAAAAAGTGAAACTGGATTGTAGGATGGTTGAAATAGCTGCGCGGCTACGAGGGCCTAACCGCTCGGGTCGGCAGGCGCCTGTTCCAGCCCTCCGTCGCAATTATACGGACTCCTTCGGCCCTCGTGAATAGCGGTTGAGGGGTCAGATTAAAATTGTTGAAAGGAAAATATGCCAGTACGTTTAGGACGATTTGAAATGCCCAAGCGGTTGGTCAAAGAAGATTTGACCGCCACCGCCACCTATGCCCGGTTTGTGGCCGAACCCTTTGAGACCGGGTATGGCTACACTATTGGCAATTCGCTCCGGCGCGTTTTGCTTTCCTCCCTTGAAGGCGCGGCCATCTCCTCAATCAAGATTACGGGAGCGATGCACGAATTCACGATCGTGGATGGGGTTGTCGAAGACGTCACCGAGATTGTGCTAAACCTGAAGAAAATACTATTCAAGGCGCACACCCGCGATCCTCAGACTCTTTTCCTCTCCGTTAACCGGGAGGGTGCGGTCACCGCCGCCGACATCCAGCTTAATCAGAATCTGGAGTTAGTTAATCCGGACCAGCATATCTGCACCCTCGACAAGAAGAAAAAACTCGAAATGGAGTTGGAAGTCAAAATCGGTCGCGGCTTCCTTCCCGGAGAAGAGAACAAAAGAGCGAATCAAGCCATTGGAGTCATAGCCATTGATTCACTGTTTTCTCCCGTTACTCGCGTTCGCTATGCGGTGGAAAACGCCCGCGTCGGCCAACGCACCGATTACGACCGCCTTATTTTGGAAATATGGACGGATGGGCGCATTTCTCCGGAAGACGCCCTGACCCAGGCATCTGCCATCCTTCAGCATCATTTGGATATCTTTGTCGGTTACGACAAAAACGCTGTTGAGTTTGAGGAAATCGTGGATAAGCAGGATGAAGAAAAGACCCGGCTTAAGAAACTCCTCAATATGAGCGTCAACGAAATCGAATTGAGCGTTCGTGCCGCCAACTGCCTGAATAACGCAAACATTACCACGGTCGGCCAATTAGCGATGAAGACCGAGCAGGAGATGTTAAAGTATCGCAATTTTGGGAAAAAATCCCTCAATGAGATCAAAGAAAAATTGGCGGGCTTGAATTTAACTCTCGGAATGACGTTCGAGGCGGAACTGCTGGAGGCCACCAAGGAGAAGCCGCTCGTTTTGCCAACCGGTCGTTAGCCTGGCTGGGGGAAGCCGGCCGGATGGCCTCCTGCCCCCTTGTTGATCGAACATTCATGACTCGCTTCTATTTATGAGACATCTTAAGCGAACCGCCAAATTGGGACGCACCGGCCAACACCGAAATGCGATGCTTGCCAACCTCGTCTGTAGCCTCATTAAGCACAAACGGGTGATCACTACGCTGGCTAAGGCGAAAGCTGCCCGCTCCGTAGCGGAGAAAATGGTCACCTTAGGCAAGTGCGGCACTCTTCACGACCGCCGTCTCGCCGCAGCCCGGCTCCATCAGGAGGACGCCGTAAAAATCCTTTTCAATGAAATTGCTCCCGCGCAAAAAGAGCGCCGGGGTGGCTATACCCGGATTATCCGGTTGGGCCAACGCCAAGGCGATGCCGCCCAGCGAGCCATTTTGGAATGGGTTGAGTTGGGGACAGTTGCCGGAACTCCAGCCAAGGAATCGGCTTCGACTAAGAAAGCGAAACCCGTCGAAACCAAGGTTGATTCCAAAGCCGAATCCGAGAAATAGCTCCCGCGGGAGCTTGTTTGACTCTGCGTGTTGATGTGGGCCTCTTAGGGCCAGAAGTAACGCGCAAAGCAAATCCCTGCCATCGCTATGTCCAGACGCCGGCAATCTTATTACCGCAGGACGGGCATTTGCCATTGGTCAGACGGAATGAGGTAACAGCATAGATGTCGCGCTCGATGACGGCCTGCTTGCAGTTGGGGCACCATGTTGTCTCCGCATCCTCGAGCCCGGGCACATTGCCGATATAAACATAGCGCAGACCTTCGCTGCGGGCGACGTTGCGCGCCGTAACCAATGTCTCAACTGGCGTCGGCGTGAGGTAGGTTAGTTTGTGTTGCGGGTGGAAGCGGGAGAAATGCAGAGGCTGATCCGGTCCCAGTTCTTTGCTAATCCAGGCGCACATGCGCCGGATGGTGTCGATTTCATCTGTATAGGTCGGTACTACCAGGTTGATGATCTCGAACCATATCCCCAGGTCTCGCAGCGTTTTCAGGGTATTGAGGATGGGCTGGAGCTTGCCGGAGTTAAGTTTGGTGTAAATGTTCTGGTCAAATCCTTTCAGATCCACGTGTGCGGCATCCACGTATTGATACAGCGCGCGAGCCGCGCGCTCCTCGAT
Organism: Verrucomicrobiota bacterium; assembly: GCA_012517205.1. Lineage (GTDB taxonomy): Bacteria > Verrucomicrobiota > Verrucomicrobiia > Limisphaerales > UBA8199 > UBA8199. The sequence continues at coordinate 7,666 of JAAYVL010000149.1, read as the reverse complement.
AGAGCCGCAACTAACCACAATATTCTTGAGCTTGTGTTCCCGCGCCGCTTTGCAGGTGTCGAGGGTGTATTCGTAAAACGCAGTCGGCTCGGAGTAGGTGTAGGCAATCGAGGGACAATCCAGCGCCTTGGCCACCGCCGGAGCATCCTCGGGAAACAGGCTTAAGCGTGCCATCTGGCTCAGGGTGAACCCGGCGGGCAGGGGCGGTTGCACGCGCAACTCCGGGCCGTGCGCATCCTTGGTTTCTTCCGGTTTTTTCTGGGAAATCTCCCAGTTTTGACAGTTGAGGCAACGGAAAACGCACCCAGACGTGGCGAGCGAGAAGGTACGACTACCCGGCAGGAAATGAAACAACGGCTTCTTTTCTACCGGGTCAACGTGGAACGTGCAGGGGTTGGCATAGGCCAGCGTGTACAGGATGCCGTCGCAATTCACTTTGTTGCGGCAATGGCTGCGATCCCCCGGTGCCAGCAGGCAATTATTCGGGCAGACCTTGCACTGGACGTTGCGCCCTAACTTGAGATGGTGCGATGCTTCCTTTACCCAGCCCCGTCGGCGCCACAGTTCCCAAAGCTCGCCTTTGGGGGCGTCACCCTTGAAGATATCCGCCGGCATTTCGGCCTCACGCCAGCGGGTGAAGAAATCGAACCAGGAAGCCCCCCCGGCAAGACTCGCGGCCCCCGCCACGCCAAGGCCGATAGCTGCGCGGCGGGAGAATACTCGCTGCCCGGACTTTTGCCCTTCGGCTTTCGCCCTTTTCCCAAACGCTCGCCTTTGCGCTTTGAACTTGCCGTTCATGATCGTGCGCGAGGCCTGATCCAGCCCCGACGCTGCAGGGCAAGATACGCCGCCGGCAGGCTGTGCGCCAGTAGCAGTACGAAAAACGGTAAATGCAGCATCCGATGGAGCGTCAGGGCCGATTTCTCATTCATCAACCGGTTGAGCCCGTAACGGCCATCTATAATGTAGCCGGAGAACGGGAAAAGTAGTGTAATAAGCAGCAGCGGCCAACCGCTCCATCGGACGATCTTAAGGAGGATGAGGCTAAGTCTGTTCATACGATGCTTGTTGGAAAGCATTGTCTCCGGAAGTGAATATCGCAAGTCAATGTAATCCCCTCGGTTATGTTAGGTATATTGGAGAGCATCTCCGTTTGTGCGTTTCACGCCCAGAAAATCTTTGTTCTGGCGCTACCTTGGTTCGGGTTTGAGATGGGTGTTAATGGCAGAGACGGGCGGGGAGACAGTAGAACTTCGTCTCTCCTTTTCTTGGCGACGCCATCCGCGCGATTTCCTCTTATTGTCACAAGTATGAAGATGAGAATTGTTTAGCTCCGGAAATGGCTTGGATTTATAGAGTGAAACACTGCAACTCATTCTAATACGTACACTTCCTCCAACCTCCAATCGGGGCAAGCCAAGAGCTTCGTATTCGCCGATAACGATATGAATAATCCGCGTTGTCTACCTTTGGCATACTCAACTGAGCCTGTCACTGTTTGCGGGCGATAATTGGCGGCCTGTGGGAGTGAGTCGCCGGGTTTTCTCTCGCCCCCGGCTATCTTCAATAATAACCACCGAATCGTTAAGGAAGAAACCCCGCAGGGCGGAGCGAATCGACACTGTTTTGCGCACGTTAATTGGCCATGAATTGGGGTTGCCGCATCTGTAAATGTTGCACTACTTTGCTCCTTCGAATCTTTAGCAAAAGTTGTTTATGGACAAGACTGCGATGCTGACACTGGACGGAAAGAGCTATACGCTCCCGATTATAGCGGGCAGTGAGGGAGAGCGGGCCATTGACGTTTCCACCCTGCGCAACCAAACTGGCTGCATCACGCTGGACGAAGGTTATGGCAACACGGGCTCCTGCCGCAGCCAGATTACTTTTATTGATGGGGAGAAGGGGATTTTGCGCTACCGCGGGATTCCCATCGAGGAACTGGCGGAGAAATCCACCTTTGTCGAGGTCGCCCATTTGTTGATTATGGGTCGGCTGCCAAACAGTCCGGAATTGCGGTACTTTTCGGATCTGCTGACCGACAACGAGTTGCTGGACGAAGCCATGAAGCACCACTTCGAGGGCTTCCCGGCGCATGCTCACCCGATGGCTATTCTTTCCGCCATGATCAACGCGGCGAGTTGCTTCCACCCCGAATTATTGACCGATCGCCAACACGACTGTTTCCTGGTCCAGGCAGCACGGCTGCTTTCCAAGGTGCGGACAATTGCTGCGTTTGCCTACCGAAAGTCGCGGGGTTTGCCGGCGATTTATCCCAAGCCCGAGCTCAAATACACCGCGAATTTTCTGCACATGATGTTCTCGCTGCCAAATCGGGACTATGCGCTCACCCCGGAGGTAGTTCGGGCGCTGGACCTGCTCTTTCTGTTGCACGCCGACCACGAACAAAATTGCTCGACGGCCACGGTGCGCATGGCGGCCTCGAGCCACGCCAACTTGTTTGCCAGTGCGGCGGCGGGGGTTTGTTCACTGTGGGGGCCCTTGCACGGTGGCGCCAACCAAGCCGTGCTGGAGATGCTCCAGGCAATTCACCAGGCGGGCGATGATGGCTCAAGATTTATCGCTGCGGCCAAGGACAAGCATAGCGGCAAGCGGTTGATGGGGTTCGGCCACAGGGTTTATAAGCATTATGATCCGCGGGCAAAGATCATCAAACGCGCCTGTGATGAGGTGCTGGCCGAACTCCACATTAGCGACCCGCTGCTCGACATTGCCAAGCACCTCGAGGAAGCCGCGCTGCGCGACCCCTATTTCATAGAACGAAAGCTCTATCCCAATGTGGACTTTTACAGCGGCATCATCATGCGCGCCATTGGCATCCCGGTCGAAATGTTCACGGTGGTTTTTGCCATTGGGCGCATGCCAGGCTGGATTGCCAACTACAAAGAGGTAATGGAATCTTCCGCCCGCATTTGTCGGCCACGCCAGATCTACACCGGGCCAACGCTCGACCATTATACGCCTCTCAAGGAACGCAAATGAGGCTCGCTGGCTTCGGGATAAGTAATCAGTTCAGGCAGGAGGCTGCGGCACCACGCTCATGAACCTACACGAATACCAGGCCCGGCAATTGCTGGATCAGGCGGGAGTGGCGCAAGCGGCGTGGGAGTTTTGTGCTACGCCAGAGGCGGCCCGGGATATTGCGGCGCGGTTTTTGGGCAAGGGAGCCACGCTCATCGCGGTTAAGGCGCAGATTCATGCCGGGGGGCGCGGCCGGGGTACGTTTAAGAATGGTTTTCAAGGGGGCGTCAGGCTTTGTCGAACGGCGGAAGATGTTTACGAAAAAGCCCGGGCGATGCTGGGCAATGTGCTGGTCACCCGGCAGACCGGCCCCGAAGGGCGGCTCGTGGACAAGCTGATCATCGCGGTTGCGCCGGACATCCGGAAAGAGTTTTACCTGGCCGTGCTGTTGGATCGGGTGGCGTCCCGCCCCGTGGTTATGGCCAGCACCGAGGGTGGCATGGATATAGAGGAAGTTGCCGCTCAAACCCCCGACAAGATCATCCGGGAACACATTGACCCGGCTATCGGCATGATGCCCTATCAGGCTCGCAAGGTGGCCATCGCTCTTGGCTTGCGGGGGAATTTAATCGCCCAGGCGGTGAGGCTGCTGCTGGGCGTTTACCGGACTTGGTGGGAATGTGACGCCACGCTTGTGGAACTTAATCCGCTTTGCATTGTTAAGACCCCGGACGGCTCCGAGATGCTCCAGGCCGTGGATGCCAAACTCTCGCTGGATGACAATGCGCTCTTTCGACACCCAGAACTGCTGGCGATGCGGGACCTGGCGGAAGAAGCCCCGCTGGAAGTCGAGGCCAGCCGGTTTAATCTAAGCTACATCAAGCTCGATGGGAATATCGCGTGCCTGGTCAACGGGGCCGGGCTGGCGATGGCCACCATGGATGTTATCCGGCACTACGGCGGACACCCCGCCAACTTTCTCGATATTGGCGGCGGCGCCAGTCGGGAACAGGTGGCGGCTGCTCTCGAAATTGTTCTGCAGGACGCGAGCGTGAAGGGGATCCTCGTCAATATTTTCGGAGGCATCATGGACTGCGACATTATCGCCAACGGAATTGTCGCTGCTGCAAGGCAAACGGCACGCAAGCTACCCGTGGTGATTCGTCTGGAAGGCAACAACGTCGAGGCGGCTCGAAAAACCCTTGCTGAATCTGGCCAGGCCTTTATCTACAGCAACTCAATGGACGATGCGGCGCAAAAAATAGTCAAGGCCGTAAATTCCCCGTAGCGCTGCCTCACATGTCTATCCTCGTCAAACCAGATACGAAGGTCATCATCCAAGGCATCATGGGCCGTTTTGGATCACGGCACGCGCAACTCAGCCTGGCCTACGGCACTCAAATCGTTGCCGGCGTTTCCCCAGGGCGGGGAGGGCAACGCTTTGCCAACCAGGTTCCGATCTTCGATACAGTGACCGAGGCCGTGCAGCAGACCGGCGCGACCACCTCGGCGATCTTCGTCCCCCCGCCTCTGGCGGCAGATGCGATCCTGGAAGGCGTGAGCGCCGGGCTGGACCTGGTCGTCTGCATCACGGAAGGCATCCCCGTCAAGGACATGATCAAAGTGAAGCGAGCCATGACAGGCAAGCCGACGCTGCTTATTGGCCCAAATTGCCCGGGCATCGTCACGCCCGGCGGCAGTCAGGATTCACCCCGCGGCTGCCGGATTGGCATTGGCCCCGGCTACATCTATCGGCCGGGCTCCATCGGCGTGGTCTCGCGGAGTGGTACGTTGGGCTATGAGGCAGTATGGCAACTCACCTGTCGTGGTCTTGGCCAGTCCACCTTTGTTGGCATCGGCGGAGATCCGGTTCACGGGATTTCGCATTTGGACGCCATCAAACGTTTCGCGGCAGATCCCGAGACGCAGGGAATCATTATGATTGGTGAAATTGGGGGGACGGCGGAGGAGGAAGCGGCGGCCTGGATCCGGGATAACTGCCGCAAGCCGGTCGTCGGCTTTGTTGCGGGCTCAACGGCACCCCCAGGCCGGCGCATGGGCCATGCTGGAGCAATCATTAGCGGCGGGCAAGGCACGGCAGCGGCCAAAATTTCTGCCTTTCGGGAGGCCGGAATTGGCGTGGCCATGACCCCCGCGGAAATAGTGGACACCTTGGTGAGAATGCTGTGAAGTGGTGCGGGTTGCGGATTGCGTTAGGAGCCGAAAAAGCGCAATATCGGGTTCGCGGAACACGCAATACATGACACGCTCAGATGGGTCTCATTGATTTGGTATTGAACCTGGCTGGAACGCTGCTCTGGCTCGGGTGGCGTTCCATGGGCCTGGATCCTCTGGTTAAGGCCACGCCGGTATCCCTGGTCGGCACCCTGCGGCGCGCGGAACCTCGCCGGCTTAGAGGCTGGCAGTTGCTGGTGGGCCTGACCGCGCTGCTTCTGTTGCGGGCGGCGCTCTATTGCCAGATCGGGCCCGAGGTGAATTGGACCCCCAAACTCAACCTCTTCTTTGTGGTGCTGGCCTTCCACAGTCACCTCTTCCTCCCGTCTCTGCTCTATTCGATACTGAGTTTCGGACGCCTTCTAATTATCTGCTACTTCTGGATGTTGGTCCTGGTAATCATCAACCGCCGAACCGGATCCCCCGATCCGGTCTTGAAGGCGCTCCGCGCGCACCTGAGCGCGGTCGCACGCTGGCCGCGATTGCTGCAATGGGGGCTGCCGCTTCTGTCAGTTGCCGCCCTGTGGATCGCCTTGCATCCGTTATTGGTGCAACAGGGAATAGACCAACCGGCGCAGACGCATGCCCGGCTGGCGGGGCAGGGGATGCTCGTTGGCGCGGCTCTTTACCTGAGCCTCCAATATCTGCTGCCGGGGTTTCTCTTTGCGCACTTGGTGGCGAGTTATGTGTATTTGGGCGACAGCCCTTTATGGGATTTTATCAACGCTACCGCCCGCAATCTTTTGGCGCCGCTTCGACGGTTGCCCCTGCAAATCGCCCACGTTGATTTAGCTCCTGTGGTTGGAGTAGCGCTGATTTTTGTGCTGCTGCACTGGTTGCCGGATCTCATCGTGCGCAAAATGGCCCTCCACCAGATAAGTTTCTGGCCGCAATAACCGCTTGCTCCCGGGAAGCCCGGCTTACGTCGCCACCACTTTCGGCAGCTTGAGCGTCACGGTTGTGGCGGTGCCGCGCTCGCTCTGAATCGTCAGCGTGCCGCCATGCAGTTCGGCCAGGCGCTTGGCGATCACGAGTCCCAGCCCCAAGCCCTGTTGTTCCTGCATCTTGCGATCAAATTGCATATAGGCCCCAATCCGGGTGATATGCTCGGTTGAAAACCCCCGCCCCCGATCCGCAACGGAAAGCGCGACCCCATTGGGCCCGTCCGAGAGAGCCACCCGCACCGCGCTGCCGCGCTCGGAAAATTTGAAGGCATTCTGCACCAACTCATCCACAATCTTGGCCAGGTACTCTTCGGATATCGGCATAGGCAGGTCCGCGAGATTCAGCCCCAGATCCTCCAAACGGTTTGCAGCCCGCGCCTGCTTCCGGGCACGCTCCTCAATGAGCCTCGCGGGGGAATCCGTTTGGTTCAGGCGGAGCGCCCCGATTTTCTGCGCGTCCGTGCCCAGTAACTCGATTTGGGCGAAAATCAGGAAGTTCTCAATCAACCGCTCCAATTGCTTGCCGGAGTCGTGGATGGTCTGGCCCATCTCGGCGATTTCACTGGCTGGCAGCGACTCCGCCCCGGTGGCGAGGATTTCCCCATAAGCGAGGATGCCGTTCAGGGGGGTGCGCAATTCATGCGGCAACATCAGGCTGATGCTGTTGCGCAGGTCGGTTAGCTTCTTCTCCGCCTCCTGTCGTACCACTTGGGCCTTCTTAAGCCGCGTTTCGACCGCGGCGTATAAGGCGTCAAGCGTGAACGGCTTGGGCAAGTAATCATCCGCGCCCAGTTCCATGCCTTGCCGCATACCGGCGTTGTCCGCCGAGCCGGTCATCAGTATAAAAGGAACAGCCGCCGCGCTCGGCTCCTGGCGCAGGGCTGACAGCGTCAGATACCCGTCCATCTTTTCCATGTTGACGTCGCACAGAACCAGGTCGGGCAGTTCCCGGCGCGCCTTCTCCACTCCGGCAACACCGTCCTCCGCTTCGATGACTTCATAGCCCTTTTGCTGAAGCGCCTGGCGCACCATCTCGCGCAACCATTCTTCGTCGTCTATGACCAGGATTCGTTTCATCAACGTTGACGGCAGCCGGCAGCCCCTCCACCCCTTCTTTAGAGCGGAGAAAACCGATCTCTCAAGCCTGAGCCACGATAAGACGTCCGCGCCCGCTTGTCCACGGACATTTTGGCCGCTGCAGCCGGGCGCGCTTCAATTTCCCCAAGGCTTTTCGGGTGAGCTTAAAACGAAGCCCAACGAAGAAAGCAAAGACAAAGCCGCACCCCCGCCAGATGTAGCTTGGCGAAATCATTGCCGGGCCGACCCATACCCCACCCGTCACATTCGAGCTACCCGGCAGTGCGGGCAGAGGCCGCAACCTCTGCCCGCCTCAATCTACTGGCAAACTTCGCCCGCCGTGCGCAGCCGGTAAAACGCCGGATTGCACCCTCCCGGCGTATCATCGTGCGTCACCAACCCCGCCGCCGTGCAGGTCAACGGCCCAT
>JAAYVL010000066.1 GCA_012517205.1 Verrucomicrobiota bacterium | reverse complement strand
TGCGCCATCCTGGCGTGGCACGCCGCCATGGCGGCCCTCCGCGGCGACGGCCAGCCGGTCAGCACCGAAAACAACCCCGCCGGAACCGGAGATTTATGAGCTGCGATGCTTCTGTCACCCTGACCCGCGACGTCGAGGCGGCCCTCGTTCCCGCCGGCGACCGGGTCACCCTGCTCAAAGGCGAGACCGCCCGCATCACCCAAAACCTGGGCGGCAGCTATACGGTGATCGTCAACGGCAACATGTTTCGCCTCGACGGCAAGGACGCCGACGCCCTCGGCCTGGAGGTGGCGGCCAAACCGCTCCAGCCCGCCGGCCCCATCACCCCGGAAAGCCTCGAAAAAGAAATCTGGAACCAGTTGCGCTCCTGCTACGACCCCGAAATCCCCGTCAACATCGTGGACCTGGGCCTGATCTACGATTGCCAGCTCACGCCCCTGGCGGCCGAACGCTACCGCGTGGACGTGAAAATGACGCTGACCGCGCCCGGCTGCGGCATGGGGCCGGTCATTGCCCAGGACGTGCAAAACAAGGTGCTCAGCCTCGAAGGCGTGGAGGACGTGGCCGTCGAGCTGGTCTGGGACCCGCCGTGGAACCAGGCGATGATGACGGAGGCCGCCAAACTGCAACTGGGTTTGCTCTGAACATGCCCGCCCCGGCCGCCCCTCCTCCCCCCCCGACGCCGGCCCTCAACCCCGCCGCGCTCCGGGCCGATTTCCCGATCCTCGACCAATCCGTGCACGGGCAGCCGCTCATCTATTTCGATAACGCCGCCACCACCCAAAAGCCCCGCGCCGTGCTCGACGCCCTGCGCCGCTACTACGAACACGACAACGCCAACGTCCACCGCGGCATCCACGAGCTGAGCAACCGCGCCACCGCCGCCTACGAAGCCGCCCGCGCCCGCGCCGCCCGCTTCATCAACGCCCGCCACGCCGACGAAATCATCTTCACCCGCGGCACCACCGAAAGCATCAACCTCGTCGCGCACGCCTGGGGCGCGGCGCGGGTGCGGGCGGGCGACCTCATCCTGCTCACCGAAATGGAGCACCACAGCAATATCGTCCCCTGGCAACTGCTGGCCGAGCGCTCCGGCGCCCGGCTGGCGTTCCTGCCGGTGATGGGCGACCTCGGCCGGCTCGACCTCGACCGCCTCGACCAGTTCCTGACCCCGCAAGTCAAGCTGCTGGCGGTGACCCATATCTCGAATTCGCTCGGCACGATCAACCCGGTGGCCGACCTGTGCGCCCGCGCGCGCCGCCTCGGCGTGACCACGCTGGTGGACGCCGCGCAAAGCGCCGGGCACCGGCCCCTGGATGTCCAGGCCATCGGCTGCGATTTCCTGGCCTTCTCGGGCCACAAAATGGGCGGCCCCACCGGCATCGGAGTGCTGTACGGCCGCCAGGAACTGCTCGCCGCCATGCCCCCCTTCCAGGGCGGCGGCGAGATGATCCTGAACGTGGACTTCGACCGCAGCACGTGGAAACCCGCCCCGCACCGGTTTGAGGCCGGCACGCCCAACATGGCCGGCGCCGTGGGCCTGCACGCGGCGATGGATTACCTCGACCACCTCGGGCGGGACCAAATCGCCCGGCACGACCAGGAGCTGGGCGCCTACGCCTACGCCAAACTCGCCCAGTTCAAGCACGGCATCCGCCTGTTTGGCCCGCCCATCGGCCGCGCCGGGCTGGTGAGTTTCCTGTTGCTGGGCGTCCATGCGCACGACCTTGTGACCGTGGCCGACCGGCGCGGCGTCGCCCTGCGCGGCGGCCACCACTGCAACCAGCCGCTCATGCGCAAACTCGGCGTCGAATCCACCGCCCGCGCCAGCTTCTACTTCTACAACACCACGGCGGAGATTGACCGCTTCGTGGAAGTGCTGCGCGAAATCCAGCGGTTCTTCGCCGCCGCCTGAGCCGCCCCCCGCCGCCCCCCGCTGTCCCGGGAATGGGCAACGGCGGCAAAGGGTGGACAGCGCGCCGCCCGCTTCCGCTCCCGCCGGACGCCGTTCCCCCGCCGGCCGCGCAGCCGGGCGCGGCCTTGGGCGCGCGGCGCGCCCCGGCGCCCCGCCCCGCGCGCATGGCATCCCGCCTGCTTGCCAACAGCCATGACCGACGTCGCGATAACCTTACTGGCCCTGCTGGCGGGTTGCGTGAGTCTGGAAGTCTACTTCGCCCTTCGGGCCCCGCTGGGATACCAGGACGAACACGGCTTCCACCTGGGTTCCGAAACGCCGGAATGCGCGGAAGACTGCCCCGGCGGGCCGATCCTCTGACCGGCCGGCCGGAAAAGACTGCCAGGAAATGAATTAGCCCCCCGCGAGGGGGGCGCGATGGTCCGGCGCCCGCTTCTTAGTCGGGGCGCCGGCTAGCCATGCGAAGCGTCCCCCGTCGGGGAATGCGCGTGCCGCTGTGGGTTTCCGCGTGCCCCAACGAAGGCCCGCACCTCTGACGGGGGACCGTTTTAACCCCGGCCCGCCCGCCCCGGCGCACGCGTCCCGCGGCTTGACCAATCCCGCCAATGCTGCCAAGCATAACCCCATGACGAGATTTCTGCTGGCCGCAATGCTGGGCTTCGCCCTCCCGGCGGGCGTGGACGCCGCCGGGCTGCTCCACCCCTTCAAAAAAGTTCGCGCCACCGACCAGTTCTGGGCCGAGGGCGCGGCCATCGGCGACTTCAACCGCGACGGCCGGATGGATGTCGTCTCCGGCGCTTATTGGTATGAAGGGCCGGATTTCCAGCGCCGCCACGAAATCTATCCCGCCAACGCCAGCTTCAAACGCAAGGACGCCGCCGGCGGGGAACAAACCATCCCCGGCTTTGAAGGCGCGCTCGGGGTCAACAACGCCTACTCGGATTGTTTCCTCACCTTCACCTACGACTTCAACGGCGACGGTTGGACGGATGTCCTCGTGTACGGCTTTCCGGGCAAGGAAGTTGGCTGGTTCGAGAACCCCAAAGGCCGCCCGGGACACTGGCAGCGCCACGTCATCTTTGACGTGCTCGACAACGAATCGCCCGCCTTTACGGACATCACCGGCGACGGCAAACCCGAAATCCTGTGCTGCTCCCGCGGCTATCTCGGCTACGCCGAGGCCGATTGGAACAACCCCGCCGCGCCCTGGAAATGGCACGCCGTCTCCCCCAAAAGCGATTACCACCGCTTCAGCCACGGCATCGGCTGCGGCGACATCAACGGCGATGGCCGCCTGGACATCCTCGACAAAGACGCCTGGTGGGAACAACCCGCCTCCCCCGCCCATGACCCGGTCTGGACCCGCCACGCCTTTAGTTTCGCCCCCGCCGCCGCGCAAATGCTCGTCCACGACTTCAACGGCGACGGCCTGAATGACGTGCTGACCTGCCATGACGCCCACGGCTACGGCATCTCCTGGTTCGAACAGGTGCGCGCCAATGGCCAGATCAACTTCCGCGAGCACGTCATCCTCCCCAAAGACCCCTCGCCCAACCGCTACGGCGTGCAATTCTCGCAGCCCCATGCCTTTGCGCTGGTGGATATGGACCGCGATGGCCTGATGGATTTCGTCACCGGCAAGCGCTTCTGGGCCCACGGCAAGGACGGCCCCGACCCCGACTCCAATTCCGCCGCCGTTCTCTATTGGTTCCAACTGACCCGCCCGGCCCGGGGCCAGGCGGAGTTCATCCCCCACCTGATTGATAACGATTCCGGCGTCGGCACCCAGGTCACCGCCGGATACGTCAGCAACCCCCATTACCCGGACGTGGTCGTCGGCAACAAAAAAGGCGTCTTTATCTTCCAACACGAGACCCGGAAAGTCTCCAACGCCAAGTGGAAAAAGGCGCAGCCGAAACCCCAAACGGGCAGCCAGTAGCTCGCAACCCCTCCCGCAACTCCGTCGGCGTTAACCCCGAAACGCCCACTCCGCCAGCCGCCCGGCTTTTAACAGCCGCCCCGGAGTGTCCATTTTTTGGACACTCCCTCCCACCTAATCCGTAGCGGCCAGCCTATCCCTCCAACCCCAACTCGCCAATTCCACCCAGTCCCCGCCCTCTTCCGAGCCATAAAATAGCTCCTTTCAAGCCATGTACAAGGGGTGTACAAGGGATGCTCATCGGATGTACCAGCTAAAATCCCATGAACTCCCGGTGAGCATCCCTTGTACACCCCTTGTACACGGCTCGAAAGGAGGGGGGAGGGAGGGATTTTGACGCGAATGGCGATTTTAGGGGCTGGGATTGCCGGGCCGGGGGAGGGCCTGCCGTTTTCGCGGTTCTGACCTGTGGGTTCGGCAGGGGGGGCGGCGTTGGCGAGGCCCTATCCCAACCGAGGGTCTGGCTCTGCGGCTTCCACGCCGCCGCCAGTGTCAATGGCGTTGATTTTGGGAATGGAGTTCGGCCCTGCCTCCGGGGCTGCCGTTTCCGGGGCGAGCCGGCCGCCGCCCGGCCGGGTTTCCGGCGTTCGCGGGGTCAGATGCCGCTAAAGACTCTGACGAGGCGGTCGTTGACGTAGATGCGGTTTCGGCCTCCCAGCAGCGGCATCCGTTCTTTTTCGATGCGCACGCTGGACTTTTCCCGGTCGCCCACGATAAACGCATGCACCTCCAGCACCGGCTCGTTGATCAGCCGGACCGATTTCTTGATGGGCCGTTCATTGACCTTGATGATCAGGCTCCCGAGAAGCTGATTAAAGTTGTATTCCAGGCGATGCTTTTCGGTGTCCCCGATCTCGATGGCAAACTTCACAGGTGATGGGCTTTCGTTAGCGGTTTATGCTTGTGCGTTTTTTGCCGCAGAGATTGTGCCAGCCGGCGCGGGTGGCCCTCGTAAACGCCGGCCCCGGAGCGGCGGCTTGAGCCGGCGGCGGCGGCGAGCGGTAGGGTTCCGGCCGGGTTGACGGCCTAACCCGCGAAAACGGCCTGATTCAGAGAGAAATGGACGCGGGGCGCAAAGCGCGGTTTGCGGGCTGAACGGGCCGGTGGGGAATCCGCTCCGCCAACGCCTTCGGCGGCCGGGTTGGCCGCGCGGGCGGGGGCTGTCTCATTTCGGAACAGGCGCGTCCGGGTTGGGGCGTTTTCGGTCTTTCGGGAAGCCGCCCCGGGGCGGCGGTTGGGGCATCAGCCGTTCCGGGCAAAGAGCTTGCCGGGCAGTTGCCGGATGAGCCGCTTCATCTCCAGGCTCAGCAGGGCAACGGAAACCGCGGAGCTGGGCAGGCCGCTGCGGCGGATGACTTCATCAATGTGGCTCTCTTCCGGGCCCAGCAGGCCAAGGACTTTTTGCTCGTTTTCGTTCAAGGGCACGGCGGGCCGGGGGCCGGCGGCGGCGGGCGAGGAGGGCGGGCTGGCGGGCGGGAAGAGGTATTCGAATTCGCTGAGGATATCCTCGACGCCCTCGCAGAGTTTGGCCCCTTTCTTGATGAGGTCATGGCAGCCTTTGCTGCGGGGCGAGTCAATGCGCCCGGGGACGGCGAAGACCTGGCGGCCGTAGTCGGCGGCGAAATTGGCGGTGATGAGCGCGCCGCTGGTGAGGTTGGCTTCCACGACGACGGTGCCCAGGGTCATGCCGGCCACGAGGCGGTTGCGGATGGGGAAGGATTGCCGGTCGGCCGGGCGGTTGAAGGGGAATTGGGTGAGCAGCGCGCCGTGGTCGGCGATCTGCCCGAACAGCTTTGCGTTTTCCGCCGGCGAGACGAGGTTGATGCCCGTGCCGAGGACGGCGAGGGTCCGGCCCTGGCCGCTCAGCGCGCCCTGGTGGGCGGCGGTGTCAATCCCGCGCGCGCCGCCGCTGACGACGGTCACGCCCAGGGCGGCGAGCTGGCGGGCCAGTTTGCGGGCGGTTTCGAGGCCGTACGGCGTGGTCAGGCGCGAGCCCACCACCGCCACGGAGTTCTTGTCCTGGGCATGGAGCCGGCCCTTGACGTAGAGCACCACCGGCGGGTCGTAGATTTGGCGCAGCAGCTCCGGGTATTCGGCGTCGGCCTGGGTCACAATGCGGCAGCCGAACGCGGCGATGCGCTTAAGCTCGGCGGCCAGGTCGGTGGTTTTCTCCCAGTTGACGATGGCGTCGGCGATGTCCTCGCCGATGCCCCGGGCCTGGAGCAATTGCCGGCGGGAGGCGCGCAGGATGGCGGGAGCCTCGCCGAACTGTTCGAGCAGTTGCCGCACGCGCACCGGGCCGACGCGCTCGATCAGGTTCAGCGCCACAAGGGCTTCGTGAGGCTCCATGCGCGCGGGGATAGCCGTTTCCGCCGCCGCGCGCAAGCGGAAAGACGCCGCCCGCGGCGGGGCGCGCGGCGGCGGCCGGGGCCGGGCGGGGTTCCCGCCGCCGTCCTCCCCGGCCTGGCGATTGAGCTTTGCCGGCGCGGCCTTTCAGGCATACTGGCCGGGACGAGCCTGGCTATGAAAACTCGAATCAACGGTCTTGGACGCCTGTGGGTCTGCGGAGGAATGATTTTGTGGGGAGCGGTGTCGTGCTCGACTCCCGCCGGCCGCCCCACCGGGCTGGAATTATTCAATGGCAAGGACCTGGCCGACTGGAAGAGCGTGCTGGCGGATCCGGCGGTTCCGATGGACCAGGTCTGGAGCGTGCAGGATGGCATCCTGACCTGCCAGGGCACGCCCCTGGGGTTTCTGTACCGGGAGCCGGCGGCGGGCAATTTCCGCCTGGCGGTGGAGTATCGCTGGCCGCCGGGCCACACGCCGGGCAATAGCGGCATCTTTACCCGCCTGAACGCGCCGTTCTCGCCGCTCCCCTGCGCGGTCGAAGTGCAATTAAAATATGGCAACGCCGGCGATGTGTTTGGCCTGCAAGGCAAGCCCATTGCGCGCGGCCAGCCCCGCTTCTTCGAGATCCGGCAGCACCCCGAGGGCGGGGATATTGCCGGCATCAGCAAGCTGCTGGAGGCGGAAAATCCTCCGGGCGAATGGAACCGGGTGGAAATCCTGGCGCGGGGCGAGCGCTACCGCGTCTGGCTCAACGGCAAACTGGTCAACGACGTGTCCGGCGTGCATCCCGGCGCCGGGCTGATCGGCCTGCAGTCCGAGGGCGGCGTGATTCAGTTCCGCCGGGTCACGCTGCAGCCGCTGGATTGACCCCGGCGCTCAGCCCGCCGCGGAGCAGGCGCCGCAGCGGTGGTCGTCGGATAACTGCCCCAGGCAGGCCGGGTAACGCTCCATCAGGCGGGCGGCGAGGTCTTCCAGGCCGGGCACGTCCAACTGCTGCCGGACCTGGCGGTCGAAGTCTTCGCAGGCCTGGTCCAGCGCCGCAAACGCCGGCGCCGGAATCGTTTCCTGGGCCATGGGATACAGGATATGATCCTCTTTGTGGATGTGGCTCGAGAGCAGGGGCACGAACCGGCGGGCGTAATCCACCACCCGGGCCCGCTCGCTCTCGCTCAGCGGGCCGGCGCCGGCGCCGACTTCGATCAGCCCGCGCACTTCCTGCCGTCCCGCGTCATGCTCCGCCAGCATCACGGCGATGGGGCCGCGGTCCCGCGGCAATCCCGCTTCGACCATCTGGACAAAAAGCCGGTCTTCCTCCTTGCCGTGGTGGCATTGGTCGGCGAAATCGCGAAAGAACCGGCCAAAGTCGGCCACGTCCTCGCGGGCGACCGTTTCCCCCGCCGCCAGTTTATCGGCCAGCGCCTGCAACGAAGCCAGCACCCCCACAATCAGCTTATGCTCCCGCATCATGATCTCGATAGACTTGTTCATGCCCGGAAGCTAACCCGGCGCGGCGGCGGGGGCTTTGATGCGGGTCAAGAAATACGCGAAGGAAGCCCGGGCGGGCGGGCGGCTCCGGCGGGCCGTTGGGGGCGGCGGCGGGTGGCGAAACCGGCTTGTCAATGGGCGGGCCGCGCGTACATTGGCGGCATGAAATTACTCCGATACCGCTCTTCCCTTATCCTTGGCGGCGCGCTCCTGCTGGCGCTGGCCGTGCTGCCGGCATGCACCAAAATGAAAAAAGCCGACGTGGAAACGACGGCCCCCGACCCGGACAAGCCCGATGCCCGGGTGGTGGTGACCGGCGCTTCGTTCGATCAACTCCTCAAGGAGTCCACCAAACCCATTGTCCTGGACTTCTGGGCGCCCTGGTGCGGTCCCTGCCGGAAGATGGACCCCATCTTCGCCGCCGCCGCCCAGGAACGGCCGGATATTATCTTCGGCAAAGTCAACGTTGACCAGGAGCACAAGCTGGCGAATAAGTTTGGAATTCAAGGCATCCCGACGTTGCTGATCTTTGTGGAGGGGAAGATGGTCAAACAAAGCGTGGGCCTGATCTCGAAAGCGGAGCTGCTGTCGCTGCTGGATTCGACGCTCAAAAAGCACTCCAAATCCTGAGGCCGCGGGCGGGATCGAGCGGGCGCGGCGCCGCTTCCCGGTTTCGGGCCGGCGCGCGGATATTTCGAACGCCCGGTCCGGGTCAGGCCCGGGGCGGGCCGTTTAACTGGCGGGGGGGTAATCGGGGTGCCAGAAAAACTGATCAATGGCCGCTTGCAGGGCGGCATCCTCCAGGTTCCGGCCGAGCGCCTCGTGGCGGGCGGTCTGAGCGACTTTCAGGGCGATGAGGCGGCTGACGGCGCGCAGTTGCTGGAGGCTGGGGTAGAGGCAGTTTTCGCCGGCGGGGTGCTGGACGGTGAAGTCGGCCAGCGCCTGGGCCGCGGCCAGGAACATGGAATCGGTGACGCGGCTGGCTTCGGCGATGAGCGCGCCCAGGCCGACGCCGGGAAAGACGAAGGCGTTATTGCACTGGCCGATGACGTATTTGCGCCCGTTGAAGACGACCGGGTCGAAGGGGGAGCCGGTGGCCACCAGGGCGCGGCCGTCGGTGTGCTGCAAGGCTTCGGCGGGGGTGCATTCGGTTTTGCTGGTGGGATTGCTCATCGGGAAGATGAGGGGCCGCTCGCAGTGGTCGGCCATGGCGCGCAGGACGGCGGGGGTGAAATCGCCGGGGTGGCCGGTGGTGCCGATCAGGATGGTGGGGCGGACGGCGCGGACGATTTCCGCCAGCGCGGCGGGGGGCGGGGTGGACAGGCCCAGCAACGCCAGTTCGTCTTTCCGCAGGGCGGCGGCGCGTTTGTGGTCCTCGAGATCGGCGCGGCCTTCCCAGACCAGGCCGCCGGAATCGAGGAAGATTTGGCGCGGGCGGATTTCCGCCTCGGTGAGGCCGGCTTCGAGCATGGCCGTGCGGACCAGGCGGCCGATGCCGACGCCCGCCGCGCCGGCGCCGGCCATGAGGAAGCGCTGCTCGCGCAGGGTCTTGCCGGTGAGGCGCAGCCCGGTGAAAATGCCGGCCAGGGCAACGGCGGCGGTGCCCTGGATGTCGTCGTTGAAGCTGGGGAGGCGCGCCGCGTAGCGGTCCAGGAGGCGGAAGGCGTTGGCCTTTTTGAAGTCTTCCCATTGCAGGAGGGCGCGGGGGAAGACGTGCTTGACGGCCTGGACGAATTCCTCGACGAAGGCGTCGTATTCGGGGCCGCGGAGGCGCCGCGCGCGGTAGCCGCAGTAGAGCGGGTCTTCGAGCAGGGCGGCGTTGTCGGTGCCGACATCGAGGCTGATCGGCAGGGTCAGCCGCGGATGGATGCCCGCGCCGGCGGAGTAGAGAACCAGTTTGCCGATGGAAATGCCCATGCCGCCGGCGCCCTGGTCGCCCAGGCCCAGGATGCGTTCGTTATCCGTGACGACGATGAGGCGGATGTCGCGGTGGCGGAGCTGGCCGAGGCGCGCGGCCATCTGGCCGCGGTCGGCGGGGCAAAGGAACAGGCCGCGCGGGCGGCGGAAGATGTGGCTGAAGCGCTGGCAGGCCTGCCCGACGGTGGGGGTGTAGATGATGGGCGCAAGGCGGTCGAGGTTCTCGATCAGCAGCCGGTAAAAGAGGACTTCGTTGCGGTCGAGCAGGGCCATCAGGCCGATGTATTGTTCGAGCGGGTCGGTCTTCTGGTGGAAGTGTTCCAGCTCCAGTTCGACCTGCTGGGCCAGGGTGAGCACGGCCGGGGGCAGCAGGCCCTCCAGGCCCAGTTGCCGGCGCTCGGCGGCGGTGAAGGCGGCGTCTTTGTTCTGGGCCGGGTCGCGCAGGATGCGCTCGCCGCGGAGTGGGGGAATTTCGGGGGAGGGAATCGGGTTCATAACTCAGGAAGCGGACATGAATTCGGTGATGGATTGAACGACCTGCCGGGCCTGGGCCTCGGAGAGTTCCGGGTAAATAGGCAGGGCCAGGGTTTCCCGCGCGGCTTTCTCGCTTTCGGGCAGGGTGCCCGGCCGGCCGCCCAGGTAAGCGAAACATTCCTGCAGGTGCAGCGGCACCGGGTAATAGATTTCAGTGCCAATATCCCGGGCCTGCAGGGCCGCCCGCAAGGCGTCCCGGCGCGGCGTGCGAATGACGTACTGGTTGAAGATGTGGCGGTCGGTCGCGACGTCGGGCAGGAAAAGAACGGAGGCATCTCCGGCCCGGGCGCGGTATTCGCCGCTGCCGGCCAGCGGCAGGCCGGCTTCCGTGAACAGCCGGTGGTAGCGCTCGGCATTGCGCTGGCGGGCGGCTGTCCAGGCATCGAGGTAGCGCAGTTTGGCCCGCACCACCGCGGCCTGGAGGGCATCGAGGCGGAAATTGCCGCCGATGACCTGGTGGTAGTACTTGGCCTGGGAGCCGTGCATGCGCAGGCAGGCCAGCTTCCCGGCCCGCGCCGCGTCCTGGGTGACGACCATGCCGGCGTCGCCGGCCGCCCCGAGGTTTTTGGAGGGGAAAAAGGAAAAGCAGCCGTAGTGGCCGATCGAGCCGGCGCGGCGTCCGTGATGCTCGGCGCCGATGGCCTGGGCGGCGTCTTCGATGACCACGAGCTGGTGCTTTTGCGCGATCGGCATCAGGGCTTCCATATCGGCCATCTGGCCGTAGAGATGCACGGGGATGATGGCGCGCGTGCGGGGGGTGATCCGGGCTTCGACCTGCGCCACGTCCAGGTTGTAGGTGGCGGGATTGATATCCACAAAGACCGGCCGGGCGCCCACGCGGGCAATGGAGCCGGCGGTGGCAAAGAACGTGTAGGGCGAGGTGATGACTTCGTCGCCCGGGCCGATGCCCTCGGCCATGAGGCAGATAATCAGGGCGTCGGTGCCGGAGGAGACGCCCACGCCAAACGCGCAGCGGGAGTATTGGGCGATGGCCCGTTCGCACGCCTCGACCTGCGGCCCGAGAATGAACTGCTGGGAGACCATCACCTCGGCCACGACCGCGTCCAGGTCGGGCTTGATGGCGGCATACTGCGCCTTGAGATCCAGCAATGGGACTTTCACACCAAAGTTATTTCCTGCCGCGCCGCTTCATGCAAGCTTTAACCCGCGCGCGCCGCGGCCGGGGCGGGCGGAGCTAGAGGTAGGGGGTGAACAGGCGGGCGAGGCCGTCGCGCAGGCGGATGGGCAGCGAGCGGGCGTCCACGTCGGCGAGCGTCACCGGGCGGGCGGTAGCAATGCGGGCCGCCACGATTTCCTCCAGCCGCCGCGCCAGCTCCGCGTCATAACATTCGAGGTTGTATTCAAAGTTGAGGCGCAGGCTGCGCGGGTCCCAGTTGGCCGAGCCCAGCAGAACCCAGCAGCCATCCACCAGCATGAGTTTCGTATGATCGAACGGGGGCGGGGTGAGCCAGATGTGGCAGCCGTGTTCGAGCACCTGCCACCACATCGCGCGCGAGGCCCAGCCGACGAACGGCAGGTTGTTCTTCGCCGGCAGGATGATATCCACGCGCACCCCGCGCTTGGCGGCCACGTTCAGCGCCGAGATCAGCGCCGGGTCGGGCAGGAAGTAGGGCGTGACGATCCGCACCGCGTAGCGGGCAATGGCCAGCGCGCCCAGCAGCGTCCAGCGCAGCTTTTCAAAATCTTCGTCCGGGCCGTCCGGCACGCCGCGCGCCAGCACCGGCCCGGCCGGCTCCGGGTGGGGAAACCAGTCCTCCCCGCGCAGTAATTCGCCGGTCGTAAACAGCCAGTCGTCCACGAAGACCTCCTGCAACTGGGCAACCACCGGCCCGCGCACGCGGAAATGGATGTCCCGCACCGGGTGGCGCGGCGGGCGGGCGGGGCCATCCCCGGCGCCGCCGCCGAAGCCCTTCAGGCAATGCCCCGCACGGATGTTCATGCCGCCGGTGAATCCCAGCCGCCCGTCGGCCACCAGGATTTTCCGGTGCGTGCGCAGGTTCACCGCCATCAGGTGCCAGAGCGCGAGGGAGGGCAGGAAGCGCGCGAAGCGCACGCCTTCGCGGCGCAGCGCGCGCAGGATGGTGGGCCAGGAGTAGCGGGTGCCCGCCGCGTCAATCAGGACGCGCACCTCAACGCCGCGGCGGGTGGCTTCGCCCAGCGCCCGCGCAAACGCCAGCCCGGCGGCATCGCGGTCGAAGATGTAGGTGTAAAACGCCACCGTCCGGCGCGCCTGCCGGATGGCTTCGAGCATGGCCGGGTAGGCTTCGTCGCCGTCGAGCAGCGGCTCGATCCGGTTGCCCGGGAGCAACGGGCGCGCCACCACCCCGTTGACCACGCGCGCCAGCATGTTGAGGTGGCCGGTGTGGCCGGGCAGGTGGTGGGGCAGCTCGTCCGGCGGGCAGGCGGGCAGGGCCGCATGGGCGCGGTAGCGCTCCAGGCCGCGCCGCAGCAGCACCGCCTGGCGGCGAATGCGGTTGATGCCCAGGATGAAGTAAAGCGCCGCGCCGCCCAGCGGCACCAGCCAGATGAAGCCGACCCAGGCGATGGCCGAGCGCGAGTCGCGCTTATAGAGAATGGCGTGCCCGGAGGCCACCCCGGCGAGCAGCAAATCCAGCCCCAACAGCGCCAGCTTCCCGGCGTGGTGGGCGAGATCCCCCGCGCTGGCCGCCCAAAGGTCTCCGATCATCGTCCGCCCTCAGCGCACCGCCTTGGCCGCAAAGCGGTACCGGTCGCCCCGGTAAACCGAGTTTTCCATCTCGACAATCAGGTCCTTGCCGCAGAAGGAAGCTCCCTCGACCCGGAACGCGGGGATGGGGCGATCCACCTGAAAGACCGGGAGCCACTCCCCCTCCAGAACGACCGCGCTGAGCATCTGGTTGATCTCGGTCAGCCGGATGCCGTAGTGCTTGTCGAAAATCTGGTACAGGGATTGTTCGAGGTTGCGCCGGTGGATGTTCGGGCAGAGGCTCAGCGAGAGGTAGCGGGTCTCCTTCATCATCGGGATGCCGTCGGCCAGGCGCAGCCGCTCAATCTCGCAGAACGGCCCTTTGAGGGTGTAGAGCCGGCCATTGATCGTTTGCGAATGGTCGCCCTCGCGCAGGTGAAAGCCCAGGAGCCGGGTTGCCGGCTTGCGCCCGGCCTCGATCATGTTTCGCGTGAAGCCGAAGATGCGGTTGATGGACCGCAGCACGGGGAAATCGCGCACGAACGTGCCCTTGCCCTTTACGCGCGTGACCCAGCCTTCCTGTTCGAGTTCATGCAGCACCTTGCGCGCGGTGGTGTTGCTGACCCCGTAGCGCTCGATGATTTCGTTCTCGGAGGCCACCGGCGCGCCGGGCGGCAGTTCGCCGCGCTGAATGGCGCCCACGATGCGGCGGCAAATCTGGAAATACTTGGGCGGACTGTATTTATCCGAGGTCACAGCAATGCTTCCGGCTTTCCGCCGGCATTAACAGGCTTGCCCCCGCGGTTGTCAAGCTACACCACTTCCACCGGGCACCGGGGCAGCGCCTGAATAAAGGCCTGGCCGTATTGCTTCGCCAGCAGCCGGTTGTCGAGCACCACGATGATGCCCTGGTCGGTTTTGGTGCGGATGAGGCGCCCGACCCCCTGCCGGAACTTCAGGATGGCTTCCGGGAGGGAGAAGTCGCGGAATGAATTGCCCCCGCGCGCTTCGATGGCCTCGATGCGGGCCTCGATCAGGGGATGGTCCGGCACGGCAAACGGCAGCCGGGTGATGATGACGTTGGACAGGGCCGCGCCGGGCACGTCCACCCCCTGCCAGAAACTGTCCGTGCCAAACAGCACGGAATCCACATCCTCCTTGAACTTCTCCAGCATAAGCGAGCGCGGGATGCCGGTGCCCTGCACGAAACAGGCCAGGCCCAGCCGCGCGAAGAACGGCTGCATCAATTCGCCGACTTCCTGCATCAGCTTGAAGTTCGTAAAGAGGACAAAGGCCTTGCCGTGCGTCTGCTTCACGAAATGCTCAATCCAGTGGATCAACGCGTCCCGGTAGTCTTCCGTCCGCGGGTCGGGCATTTGCCGCACCACGCACAGCTTCATCTGGCGCTCGAAGTCAAACGGGGTGCCCACCTGAAGCCGGACGGCGGCTTCGGCGCCCACGCGATGGACGAAGTAATCGAGCCCCGCTCCCGGCGGCGCGCCGCCGGCCGACCGCGCGCCGCGCGGGGGGTCGTCGTCGGAAACCGCCGGCGCCTCCCGGCCGGAGACCGAGAGCGTGGCGCTGGTCATCACGACCGAGGTGCCCGGCAGGAACAGCCGCTGCCGCAGGTAATCGGCCACGTCAACCGGCGCCGCATGCAGCGCCAGCGTCTTCTGGGCCCGGCCGGTTCGCTCGACCCAATAAACGTGGTCCGCGGCGCTCTGGCTGAGGAAGGCGGCAATTCCCTCCCGCAGTTCCGCCAGGCGCCGGTTGCCTTCCATCAGTTCCAGCCCCATCTCGCTGTCCTCGCTCAGCTTGATCAGGTCGGCCACCGCCTCGCGCAGGCGCTGGAGAGGCAGCGTGACCTTGTCCGGCACCAGCTCGGGACGGCGGATGCGCAGCTCGGTCCACTCGCGCCGCCGCGCGCCCGGAGCGTCGCCGCCGCCGCCGATGCGTTTCCGGGACGCGGGCAGCAGTTCGTCGCAGGCGTGCTCCACGCTGGCAAAGAAGCCGTCCGCCGCCGCCAGCAGCTCGGCGACCAGCTTCACCGCCGCGCCCTTGCGCAGGGTGGCCAGGAGCCCCTTCTCGGTGCGGGGATTCCAGAGGCGATGCAACGCGTAGCGCACCTGGCCGCTGGAAACGGTCAGCCCGATATGCTTCGAGGCCTCGTGCTCCATTTGGTGGGCCTCGTCGAAAATGACAAAGTCATTGCGGAACAGGATGCCGCCGTCCGCGCTCTCTTCCTGGCCGCCCAGCAGGGTGAACAGCAGGGTGTGATTCAGCACCACCACATCCGCCGAAAGGATGCGCTGCCGCGCCCGCTGGAAAAAGCAAACGCCGTGCTCCCGGGCGAAATCGGACGGGTAGCCGCACAGCTTGGGCGCGCACAGGCCGCGCTCGGAGCAGACCTGGTCCCACACCTTCAGGTCCGGCTCCACGTCGAAATCCGAACGGCTGCCGTCCTCGGTGGTCCGGGCCCATTCGGCGATGCGCTGCAGCTCCTGCGTTTCCGACGTGGTAAAGAGGTTGGGCGCCTGCTGGAGCGCCTTCCGGAGGCGGCGGGTGCACAGGTAGTTGGCCCGGCCCTTGAGCATGGCGAAGCTGAACTTCACCGGCAGGACTTGCGCCAGCACGGGCAGGTCTTTCTGCGTCAGTTGCTCCTGCAGGTTGATGGTATGCGTGGCAATCACCGCCTTCTTCCGGTTCGCCACCGCATACAGGATGGCCGGCACCAAGTACGCAAAACTTTTCCCCACCCCGGTGCCGGCCTCGACGGCCAGGTGCTCGCCCGCGTCCAGCGCGCGCGCCACCGCCACCGCCATCTCCTGTTGCTGGGGGCGGAACTCGAAGTTCCGGGCCTGCGAAAGCAGCCCGGTCGGGGAGAAAATATCCGCCGTCTGCCGCACCAAGTCCGTCCCGGAACCGGCGGGCTGGGATTCAATGACGCTGATCATGCGAAGCGGGCGGCGGGCGCGGGCGGCTCAGCCGGATTCCCGCGGCCGGCGCACGACGACCTCCTGGGCCGCGCGGTTCTTCACCATCATGTGGGCGGGCAGAATCCCGCGCCAATTGGTGTTCGGGTACACGACCGCGCCGCGCCCGATGATGCTGCCCGGGTTCAACACGGCGTTGCAGCCAATGTCGGCGCCGTCCCCGAGCAGCGCGCCGAACTTGGCCAGGCCGGTGTCGTAGGGCTGGCCGTTCATTTCCACCGTGACGTTGCCCGGCCCGAAGCGGACGTTGGAAATCTTCACCCCGGCCCCGAGGTGCGCGCGATGACCGAGAATGGAATCCCCGATATAGTTGAAGTGCGGGGCGACCACCCCGTTAAAGAGCAGGGCGTTCTTCAACTCGCACGCGTTGCCCACCACGCAATTATCGCCCACAATCACATGCTCGCGCACGTAGGCATTATGCCGGATCTGGCAATTCCGCCCGATGATGGCCGGGCCTTTAATCATCGCGCCATCCTCGATTTCCGTGCCTTCCCCGATAAATACGCGCTCGCCAATAAACACCGCCCCGCCGCGGCGGCCCGCCGGGTTCGGGAACCGGCCGGCTTCGAGATACGCCGCCAGCCGCTTCAGCGCGTCCCAGGCGTATTCGCATCCGGCAAAGACCTCCGGATGCGCCGTCTGCTGCAGGTCGAACAAATCTGCGGGCTGGAACATGCCGACAGCTTAGGCGAATCCGGGCCGGGAACCAAACCCGATTTTAGCCGCGCCGCCCCCGGAAACGGCGCCCGCCCCGGCCGCCGGGCCGCCGGTGTGAATGACCCGGTGAAAAAGCCCGGAAGGGAATATGGATAACTTGTGGGCAAAGTGAACAACCACGGCGCAGCTGCTTTTTTCACTGGCATTGGGAATTGCATTCACGTTTCATGCTTGCGTAAGTTGTTGCGCTGGCGTTGACTATTGGGGTTATTGGCCTTATTCACGGCCCTTAATACGGATAGTCATTCAAAGACAAACACAGATATATTAAGCACGTAATGAAGCTGACGATTGCAAAGGAGCAAATGATCAATGGGTTGCAGGCAGTGCAAAATGTCGTAAGCGCCCGAACCACGCTTCCCATTTTGTCCAATGTGCTGCTGCGTGCCTCGGAACAACACCTCGAGTTCACCGCCACGGACCTGGACGTGACCATCTCCTGCGCGGTGGAGGCCAAAATCAAGACCCCCGGCGCGGCGACGGTTCCCGTCAAGAAGCTCTTTGGCATCGTGCGTGAGCTGGCCGCCCTGGAGCTCGACCTGGAAGTGGACGACAAAAATATTTGCGCCATCCATGCCGGCTCGTCCTTCTACAAAATCCACGGCTTGAGCGCGGATGAGTTCCCGCCCATGCCCCAGTTCAAGGAGGACAAAAAGGTCGTGGTGCCGCAGGAGACCTTCAAGGGCATGATGCGCAAGACCTCCTTCGCGATTTCCAATGACGAATCGCGCTACGTGCTGAACGGGGTTTTCATCAGCCTCAAAGACCATAAGATGACCATGGTGGCCACCGATGGCCGGCGCCTGGCACTGGTGGATGAGGAGGTGGACATCGCGGAAAAGAACCAGGGCGAGTTCATCATCCCCACCAAGACCGTGCTGGAATTGAACCGGCTGCTGCAGGAAAAAGGCACGGTGGAGGTGCGTTACGCGGAAAACCAGGCCTCGTTCACCCTCAAGGATGAGAAAACGTCCCCCATCCTCGTCATCACCAAGCTGGTCGAGGGCAATTACCCCAACTACCGCCAGGTCATCCCGGCGGAAACCAAAGAGCGCGTCACCCTGGTCCGGGAGGAGTTCCTCCACGCCCTGCGGCGGGCGGAGATCATGACCACCGAGAAGTCCAACTCCGTCAAACTGAGCTTCACGAACAATAAGCTGGAGATCACGGTCAATTCCCCCGACGTGGGCGAGGCCAAGGAAACCATGGCCCTCAATTACAAGGGCCGCGAAATCACCATCGCCTTCAATCCCAAGTACGTCATTGACCCCCTGAACGCCCTCACCCACGACGAGGTTTTCCTCGAGCTGATTGACGACCTCAGCCCCGGGGTCCTCAAAATCAACGGCCCTTTCCTCTACGTGGTCATGCCCATGCGGCTGACCTGACGCCGCCGCCGGTCAGCCGTGGCGCAGCACGGTCGCGGGGGAAACCGTGACCTGGCAATCCGGGAAAGTGTCCCGCAGGAACCGGGCGAGCGGCAGCTCCGCGCTTTCCGGGCGGGAACCCTCCGGCCCGGCGGGCGCGCCGGCCCCGGCAACCCCATGCTCGCCGCCCGGCTTCAGGGCCGCTTCGCCGGCCGGCAGAGAACCTCCGGCGAGCCGCAGGACGCTGCCGGCCAGGAATCCCTCGATGTCCACATGGACCGAAGTCCGCGGCCGGCCCTCGGAAAGGCCCCACTGCCGCACGTGCGGCTTGAGCGCCAGGTTCCGCGCGTGCGGCCGCAAAAGCCCCTCGCGGCACAGCGCCTCGAAGTCCGGCACCGTCAGCGCCAGGTCCTCGACCGGCGCCAGCGCCGGCTCCGCCACCCCGTAGATCGCGGCGTTCACCGGCGCCACCAGGGGCCGCATCATCGGGAAGAAGATGACATCGTCAATAATCTCCTGCTCGGTAAAAATCATCGCCATGCGCTCGACGCCCGGCCCAATGCCCGTGGTCGGCGGCATCCCATATTCGAGCGCCTCGATGAAATCAAAGTCCAGCGTGTGAAACTTCCCGCTGTCCCGCTCCTCGGCCCGGTACGCCCGGCGCCACGTTTCCAGCAGGTGCGCCGGGTCGTTCTGCTCCGACCAGTTGTCGCCGCACTCCATGCCGGCGATGAATATCTCGAAGCGCTCGGCAAAACGCGGGTCCGCCGCCAGCGGCTTGGCCAGCGGGGAAATCTCCACCGGGTGCCCATACACCAGCGTGGGCTGGATCAGCGTCGGCTCGACCTGCTCAAAGGCCTTCACCATCGCCTCGCCCACGCTCGGCTGCGGTTCGTGGATGCCCAGCGCCGCCAGCCGCGCGTTGGCCTCGGCCACCGTCGCCACCGCCCGGAAATCCACCCCCGTCCGCTCCCGCACCGCCTCCGCCATGCTCACCCGCCGCCAGGGCTGGCGGAAATCAATCACATGCCCGCGCACCTGGAATTGCGTCCGCCCAAAGGCGGCCTCCGCCACGTGCCGGAACAGGTCCTCAATCAGGCTCATGTTATACTCGTAGTTCTCGTAGGCCGTCATGGTCTCGACCATCGAGAACTCCGGGTGATGGCTCCGGTCAATCCCCTCGTTGCGAAAATAGCGGCCGATGGTATAAACCTTGTCAAACCCCGCCACGATCAGCCGCTTCAGATACAGCTCATGCGAAATGGCCAGGTACATATCGCATCCCAGCGCGTTCACATGCGTCTTGAACGGCTTGGCCGTGCCCCCGCCATACTGCGGCTGGATCACCGGCGTGTGGAACTCCATAAACCCGCGCCCGTTCAGAAAGGCGCGAATCTCCGCCACCATCCGGCTGATCGCGGCAAACCGCTCCTGCGGCTGCCGGTCCAGGATCAAGTCCAGGTAGCGCTTGCGCAGCACCAGCTCCCGGTCCTTGAGCCCCGCCCATTGGTCGGGCAGCGGCCGCAGGGCCTTGGTCAGCAGCCGCAGTCGCTCGACCAGCACGGAGATCTCCCCCCGCTCCGTCCGCGTCACCTTGCCGGTCGCCTCCACCACGTCCCCCAGATCCAGCAGGTTCAAATCCGCGTAGCCCAGGCATCCCCCCTCCGCCTGGGTCGGCTGCACCACCGTCCGCCGCAAAAACAACTGCAGACGCCCCGTCTGGTCCTGCACATGCCCAAACGCCAGCGCCCCCTGCTTCCGCCACGACATCAGCCGCCCCGCCACCGTCACCTCCCGCCCTTCAAGCGCGGCAAAATCATCCCGGACGGCCTGCGCGTAATGCGTGCGCCGGCTGCGCGAGGGATACGGATCCAGCCCCAGGCCCCGCAGCGCCGCGGCCTTGCCCAGCCGAACCTTCCGGATCTCTGTTAACGTATTCGTTGACACAGCCGGAGTTGTAATCCGCCGCCCGCCCGCGGGCAAGCCCGCCGTGCGCGCCCCCGCTCCCGCCGCCGCCCCCGGCTCCACGGCAAACGGGCCGGGTCACCCGACCCGGCCCGCGCCGAAAACACCGGATTCCGAAACCGGCGCGCCTACTCGCTCTGCACGCGGTAGAACTTGGCCGCCGCCGAGCCCACCGCCGGAATGGCAAAGCTGCCCGGCGTGACCGTGTTGGTGGCCACGCGCGTCCACGCCGCCATCGGCGCCGTGGCGTTGGCGGACTCCAGCAGCACGAACCGCGCGCCGCTGCCGCCGGTGTAGCTCACGGTGCTGCTGGCCGCATCCCATTTGCCGCTGCCGGTGCTGAGGGTCACCGGGGAGAGCGGCGGCGCGAGGAAAACATCGCTCCAGGCCGAGCCGATGGCCAGGTCATCCACCAGCGACACCCCGATGCCCGTGCTTTGCCGGAAGCAATAATAGTCTATTTCTATCGGGGGGAAATTGTCCGTGGCGGTGACGCCTCCGCTGGCTTCCGAGGAGGGATCCACCCACAGCGTGCTTTCGCCCGTGCTCACGTTATAGCGCGAGATCACCGTGTAGGTGGTTCCCAGGCTGAGATCCTGCGGCACCACCGCCGAGACGGAGGCGGCCCCGTTGGCAATCCCCAGCCGGAACTTCCCGGCCGCCGCGTTGTTGGTCAGGGCATAGATGCGCGCGCGGAAATTGAATGTGCCCAGGTCCTTGAAGTGCGCAAAATAATCGCCGCCGCTGCCTCTCGGCAGCACCTCAAAATTCACCTTGAACCGCGCATAGAGAATTACCCCGGAAAAGGAATCCGGCGGCGAACTGTCACCCGTCGCGACGAAATAAACCGAGTTGGAAAAGCCGCGGTAGATATCTTCAGAATTCGTGTAGGAAACCCGCAACTGGTTATCCACCACCAGGCAATCATTCGAGAGACCCCCGCTGTGCGACTGCCAAAGGCCGCCGCTGACCGAGCTGATTTCACCGTCGGGATACGTAAAGTCCTCGCTCAGCAGCAGTCTCCCCAGGTGCTGATACACATTGAGGGCGAAACTCGTGCTGGTGGTGGAGAACCCATCATTGACCGTGAGGGTGATGGTCGTGAGGCCGGCCTTGTCCGGCTGGGGGGTAACCTTCACCGTGCGGCTCTTGCTGGTGCCGCTCGCGGGGCTGACCACAATATCCGAATCCTGCACCAGCGTCGGATTGGATGAAACGGCGGTGACGGTCAGGTTATCGCCCTCGGCGTCCGTAAGCGTGAACGGCAGCGCCGCCGTGGGGGTGTTGGTCGGGATCAACTGGTTGGCGATGCTGGTGGCAAAGCCCGGCGCGCCGACCCGGACAAGGAAGGAGGTCTCCTTGGTCTGGCTGGCCGGGTCGGTGACCACCACCGTAATCGTGGCATCGCCCTGTTGCCCGGCCGCGGGGGTGATGGTGATCGTCCGGTTCTGGCCGCTGCCGCCAAAACTGATGTTCGCCGGGTGGTTGGGCACCACCGCCGGGTTATCGGAAGTGCCCTCGAGCGTCAGGCTGGCGGGATTGTAAGCCGGGCTGTCAATTATAAAGGCAACCGGCCCGGTATTGCCGTTCTTCGGGATGCTTTGGTCAGCTATGCCGCCAATGGAAGGCCCCCCGGCAGGCGTGTAAACGTCCAAAAAATTGGTGCCGACTTTAAGATTGTCAAAATAAAGCACCCCCGCGTTGTTATTGGCCGAATCTTCACGCAGAGCAACCGCGTAAGTCTTGAAGTGGGACGAGGAGGCGTCGTCCGTCGAGTCTATCCGGTTCACCATGCTGGCTTCCGAAGCGGGATTCACCCACACCGTCGCATTGGTTTGCTCCAGGTTAAAGCGCACGACAATAGCGTAGGTGATATCCGGATCAAAATCGGTCGTTATATACTCTGGGATACCGCTGGTTGCGGCGATGCCAAGGCGGAATTTCCCCGGGGCCGCACCCCCGGTTTTCGCCCACACGCGGGCCCGGAAGTTTGTGGTGGTATCTTTAAAGTGAAAGAAGTAGGCACCATTACCTTTTGGCAGATAACTCGAAGACATGTTGAGCGTGAAACTGGCATAGAGGCTGCCATTGCCCGGCCCGGTTTCAAACGGCTTGGGGAAGATGGAATTGGTGATATAGGCGTTAACGTCTTCGGAGTTTGGCCCTCCCAGCACCACCTGGCCGCTGGCGACCATTAATTGATTGGAAGTTCCACTGTGATACTTCCAGACGCCGCCCGATCCGGAGACGAGCGGGCCGTCCGCGTAGCTATCGAAGTTATCAGTAAAGACCAGGTCGGCCGGCGCGTTGAGCGCGCAACCGGCGCAGACTGCGAGGAGGAGGAGTGTTCTTTTCATAGGCTTAATGGGTGTTGTTTTGTTTGGGGGATCGCGAAGTATTCGGTTTAAGGTTCGTTCACAGATATTCGGCGGGCAAAAGGGTTCAGCTATCCGGAGTGTTGGGGGTGGGATACCAATACATCCGGCGGGGCATCTTGGCGGGATCCCATTCCGCTTTGCAACTGTTGGACTCCGTGGGCGTCCGGAGGAATTCATTGGTCCGGGCCGAGCGCGCGCTGCCGTCGCACATGGCAAATTGGCCGCGCCCCTCGTGTTTGGCGACCGCATACTGGCCGGTCACGTTGGACTGGGCCGCACCCGCGGTGGGCGAATTGCCATTCACTTCGGCAAAGAGAATCGTGTCCACGGGATAAACAATCTGGCTGAACTTGGTCTGCGAGCGCCCACTGTTGCTCGACGACTTGTTCACGCACAGCCGCCCGTTTTCGCCATACATGAAATACGCCTTGGTCACCGATGGCTCCCAGTTGGGCTTTTCCGCGCTGGGACAGGAATAGATGATGCGGGTGGACGGCAGCGGCGGCGCGGGCGGGATAGCCGTGTAGAGGCTTTCCAGCGAGGGCTGTTTGACATACACCGAGACCGTATTATACCAGGCATCCACGTTATCCGGCTTCCGGTTTACGGGCGCAATGGTATTGCCTTCCTGCGGGACGTAGTCGTTGTTTTCATCGGCATACATTTTCGAGGCCAGGCCCCATTGCTTCTGATTGTTCAAGCACGTGATCGCGTTGGCCTTGGATTTGGCCTTGGCCAGCGCGGGAAGCAGCAAAGCCGCCAGAATCGCAATAATGGCAATGACCACCAGCAGTTCGATCAGCGTAAACGCACGCCGGCGACCCCAACGAAGGCAGAACTTCACTTTCAGCGCGAGCATATTGTCATTGTACGATACGGGCCGGCGGCCACCGGGCAGCCGGGTTGCACTATCTGGTTCTCTAACGTAAGGTGCCCCCCGGGAGATGGCAATAGAATCTTGGAATTAGTTGTTCACAGAAACGACCTTTTCCACGCGCCCGCGCTCCCGGAATTGAGAACCGCCAGCCCCCATTCCCTTCGCCGCAACTTTTGCCGCGGAAAGACATCGGGAACCCATCAGCCAGGCCGTCGAAGCCGCCCGCCGAAGGATACGTCGGGACCGCGTTCTGAACTGCCCGGCCCGCCCAGGCCCCGATGGAAGGAGGGCGCACGGTTAAACTGCCCAACGGAATCGTTCCGGCCAGGCGATCCGCGAATCCAGCAGGCAGCCGAACGTTCGATCCCCCTCGAAAACCCGCTTCCCGCCCGCCCGGGATGCATAACTAACTGTTTTTCAGCGAGTTAGCACCCGTCCCTCGGTTCCGTCTCATCGCTTCGACTTTTCCAGGCATCCGGAGCCTCGGCCCCCGTGCCTTGGACGTACCTTGACAGGCGAACGGCGTTTGGAACTCAACCGCCGGCGGCGGCGCCCCTTGAAGCTTCAAACCCGTCTGCCAATCGCGGCGGGCAGGATCACGCCGGGCCGGCGATGCGGAGGGCTTGCTTGCCGTTGGTGCGGGCGATTTGGGCGCGCGCGCCAAATCCTCCGGGCCCGGCGCCTACTCCATGTACCAGAAAAGGCTGGCCGGCATTTGGTTGGCCGGGTTCAACCGCCAGAGCACCCGGTAGGCGATGCGCTCGACGTGGCCGTCGGCCGCGGTGATGTTGGCCCCGCCGCTGTGGACGGTGGGGCGTCCCCAGTTAAAGGCGACCCCGTAGT
>JAAYVL010000020.1 GCA_012517205.1 Verrucomicrobiota bacterium | reverse complement strand
TCCAACTCCAATGCTACTGTCTTTACGTTCTTTCCAACCTTTCGGGTCATGGTTCTTTGCCTTTCGTTTCTGGGTTCTTTATTCACCCCAGTGGCTTACCATGACCCGCTGCTTTTTGCAGAACTTTTAGGACACTACCCCCACAAGAAAAGACACCCAACCGACGCGCGGGCCTCTGGCCCGCTTTCAGCGTCCTATCAACGAAGCGTGGCGGATTTGTCCCTCAGCACAGGCAATCCTGGCTATTTTTGCATCCGGGCGGGATTTGGAGATTGTGGGGAAGGGCAATCCGCCGGATTATAGGCTGTAGTCCCGCTGCTGTTAGTAGAACATTCAAAGCGGGCCGGAGGCCCGCGCGCCGGGGCGGAAATGGCATATTTTGGTTAATTTTTGACTTCCGGCGCGAAGATTTAGGGTATGTTAACGTTAATGATACTCTAAACTGGAGCGGTTTAGCTGGAAAATCCAACAGTTTGGTGTCATTTCACCGGAATCTGGAGAGGTATGGCCGTTCGGATCGTAGACTTTTCAGGCCTTTTGGCTGGCGATTTCCACGATATAATTATCAAATCCATATTGGCTTTCGGCTGTAAAATCAGCGATTTACGATTGCGAGGAGGGATGGAATCGAAGGGGAACCTAAATTACTCCGGCCTAGTCGCGCCTTCATCCAGATGCCTTGGTTTTTCCTTACTACTACGCCGTGTACAAGGGGTGTACAAGGGATGCTCAACGGGAGTTCATAGGCTTTTAGCTGGTACATCCGTTGAGCATCCCTTGTACACCCCTTGTACACGGCGTAGAGGCAGGGTAAATTCAAGGTGGTTCCGGGGTATGCCGAAGTCGGCATGATTCTGCCTCTATTTTATCCCTCCCTATAGATAAACCGTTGATTTTACTGACGAAAGGCTCGGGATTCAGCAGCCATGCCTTTGAATTTGCTAAATAAAGTGCTCGCCGGAGCTATAGTCTGGACGATCAGGATTGTCCAAGCTCCAATAAACCGAGGGAAAGCGGTTGAACTACCCAACTGAATCGTTCTGGCTAAGGTCGGCTCAGGGATTCCCGCAGGCGGGGCCGTGTGGTGGGGCGGCCTGGATTTTGGCTTGAGCCCCTTGGCTCAATGGCTCGGCAAGACCATTCCCGGACGGTTTGGGTGGCTTGCATACGCATCAGGGAGAGATTCAAGGCAGGTCGCTTTTTCGCAGCTTCAGTTTGCGCTGCAAGGCAAGAAACCGGGACGCGCCCAAAAGCCGTGTTGCCGCGAAAACCGGATTGACCGCTTGCCTTGTCCCTGACTCAATAGGCGCATGGCTAAAGTTCCTACGGAATTGAAGTATGCGAAAACGCACGAATGGGTGCGCGTGTCGGGCGAGGTGGCGACGGTGGGCATCACCGACCACGCCCAGCGCGAGCTGACCGACGTGGTCTTCGTCGAGCTGCCTGACGTCGGCCGGAAGATCAGGGCCGGCGACGCCTGCGCGGTGGTCGAGTCGGTGAAAACGGCCAACGATATTTACTCGCCGGTCAGCGGCGAAGTGGTCGAAACCAACTCCGCGATAGTCGCCGACCCGGCGCAGGTCAATAGCGACCCGTACACCAGCGGATGGTTCTTCAAAGTCAAACTATCCCACCCGGGGGAGTTGGACGGACTGCTCTCCGCCAAGGAATACAAGGCGCAGATCGGCGGGGAGTGACCGCGGGAGGGGAAGGCGAACTTCCCCGCGCGCCCGGGCATTAGCCGCGGCCTGGATGGGCCGTGGCTCGCGCGGAGCCTCGTCCGCGCCATTTGCTAATTGGCCCGCGCTCGGCCATTGTATGGAGGTGAAACCAAAACCGACGTGCCGAAACTGACTCACACTACCACCCCGCCCCGCCGCCGCCTGCCCGCCTGGCTGCGCACGAGCCTGCCCACGACGGACAATTTCGCCCGCACGCGGTCGCTGCTGGACGAGTTGCGGCTGCATACGGTCTGCCAGAGCGCCGCCTGCCCGAACCATTGGGAATGCTGGAGCAAGGGCACCGCCACCTTCATGATCGGCGGCGACCGCTGCACCCGGGCTTGCGGTTTCTGCGCCGTGAACACCGCCAAACCCCTCGCGCTGGAAGCCGACGAACCCGCCCGCGTCGCGGAAGCCGTCCGGCGCCTGCAACTCCGGCACCTGGTCCTCACCGCCGTCGCCCGCGACGACCTGCCCGACGGCGGCGCCGACCATTTCCGGCGCACCATCGAGGCGGTGCGCGCGGTGAGCCCCCGCACGGTGATCGAGGTGCTCACCCCGGATTTCAACGCGCGGGAGGCGGCGCTCGACACCGTGCTGTCCGCGCGGCCGCAGATTTTCAACCACAACCTCGAGACCGTGCGGCGGCTTACGCCAACGGTGCGGTTCCGGGCGACGTATGAGCGTTCGCTGTTCGTGCTGCAACGGGTCAAGGCGAAGGCCGGCGCGACGGTCTATACCAAGTCCGGCCTGATGCTGGGGCTGGGGGAATCCGAGGAGGAATTATTCGCCACCCTGGCCGACTTGCGCCGGGCCGGCTGCGACCTGCTCACCCTGGGGCAATACCTGCAGCCGACGCTCCGGCATCTGCCGGTGGTGGAGTTTATTCCGCCGGAGAAATTTGCGGAATACGGCGCGCGCGCCCGGGCGCTGGGGTTCCGGCACGTCGCCAGCGCGCCGATGGTTCGCAGCTCCTATCACGCCGACGAGTTCACCCTCCCGCCCGCGCCGGGTTCAGTGGTGGGGTAGCTGCGAGTGGCGCAGATACAGGCTGAACGCCCAGGCTGCCACCGCGATCAGCAGCGCCAGGGCCGCCAGGGTTAGCACCGCCTTCAGGATGCGCGCCTGCCGAAAGACCCGCTCGGTGCGCCGCTTTTCCGCTTGCATGAACAGGGCGAATTCCTGGTCGGCGGAGATCACCGTTTCCACATCGTCCTTCAGCTTCAGGGTCAGCCAGGCGGCGGATGGCCCGCGCCACAGGAGCGGCAGTTTTTCCCGCGCCGGCGCGTCAGCCGGGAGCAGGCCGCAGCGGCTCCAGAAGGGCGCCGTTTCCTGCGTCCAGAGCCGCAGCAGTCCGTGGTTGGTCGCGACGGCGCGCGCGCGCTCCCACAGCAGCGGCCGCAGTTGTTCGGCCAGCGCGTAGTCGGCAAAGGCCTCGCTGTGGAGCAGGCCCTGGCGCTCGGCGATTTGAAGCCCCAACGCGCCCAGCAGGTTCCCCTGCGCATCCTCGATCACCTGGAATTCCGTCACGCGCCGGGCCAGGTCTTCGGCCGGGAATTGCATGGACTTCCAGAGCACCGCCAGCCGGCCGAGATCATCCAGCGTCGCCCGCCGCGCGCGATAGTTCGTCGAGCTCACCCGCTCAATTTAGGCAGCTTCCGGGCCGAATCAATGCGAAAAGGCGCCCTCCCGCGCCGCGCGGACGGCGGCGACGAAAGCGGCGGCCCGGCGGGTCAGCTCCGGCCAGTCTCCCGCCTGGAGGAGGGCGGGGGAGACCAGCGCCGTGCCGACGCCCAGCGCCGCGCAGCCGGCCTTCAGGAAATCCGCGACGTTCGGCACGTCCACGCCGCCGGTTGGCACCAGGCGCAAATGCGGCAACGGCCCGCGCAGCGCCTTGATATACCCCGGCCCCAGCTTGTCCGCCGGAAAGATCTTCACGAAGTCCGCGCCCGCTTCGTGCGCGGTTTGCGCTTCCGTGGGGGTATAGGCGCCGAGCATGATGGGGCGCCCGGCGGCATGCGCAATGGCCACCAGCTCCGGGCGGCAGACGGGTGTGACCACAAACTCCGCCCCCGCCGCCAGGGCCGCCCGGCAGTCCTCCGCCTGGAGCACGGTGCCGACGCCTGTCACGGCGCGGGCGCCGATTTTGGCCCGCGCTTCGCGGATGGCCTCCAGCGCGTTGGGGGTGGTCAGGGTGATTTCGATGGCGTTCAGGCCCCCGGCCAGGAGCGCGCCAAACAGCGGCTCCACCTGGGCGGCCCGCGGCGCGCGGACAATGGCGATGATCCCCGCCTGGGTCAGGCGCGCGATAAGGTCCGGACGGGTGGGCATAAAGCTATTCGGTCATCGCCGGTAGGCTTCCGCGAGCAGCGTGACCGGGTGGACCACGCGCACCGGGAGGTTCTTCTGCTTCGCGCCGTTGATGAGTTGCAGGAGGCACCCCGAATTGCCATTGGCCACGATGGCCGCGCCGGTGGATTGAATATGCCGGAGCTTGCGTTCCAGGAGCTGGTTGGCCATCTCCGGCTGCACGATGTTGTAGATGCCGGCGCTGCCGCAGCACCAGGTGCTTTCGGGCAGCTCGACCAACCGCAGGTTGGGGATGAGCCGCAGCAGTTGGCGGGGCTGGGCGGTGATCTTTTGCCCATGCGCCAGGTGGCAGGATTCGTGGTAGGTCACCACCTGCAACGGCGCGGGCCGGGCGGGCGGCTGGACGCCGATCTCCATCAGCCACTCGTGGATGTCTTTCACCTTCCGGTCCCAGAGCGCGGCCCGGTCGCGGTAAACCGGGTCGGCGGCCAGCAGTTTGTGGTAGTGCTTGAGGTGCGAGCCGCAGCCGCCGGCGTTGCTGATGATGGCGTCGAACTGGTCGGGCGGAAACTGCTCGATTTGCTTGCGCGCCAGTTCCTGCGCCAGCGCCCATTCGCCGTTGTGGGCGTGGAGCGAGCCGCAGCAGAGCTGCTTCGGCGGGGTGATGACTTCGCAGCCGTTGCGCGCCAGCACTTCCGCCGTGTCCTGGTTGACATCGCTGAAGATCAGGTCCTGGGCGCAGCCGGTGAGCAGGGCGACGCGGTAGCGCCGGGGGCCCAGGGCGGGCGTGACGGGCGCGATCAGCTCGGCGGAGAACCGGGGCTGAATATCGGGCGTCAACGCCTCCAGCTCGCGCAGGCGCCGGGGCAGGAGCCGGAGCGCGCCGCTGCGCCGGACCAGTGTTTGCAGGCCGAGCTGCTGGTAAAGCCGCAG
Organism: Verrucomicrobiota bacterium; assembly: GCA_012517205.1. Taxonomy (GTDB): domain Bacteria; phylum Verrucomicrobiota; class Verrucomicrobiia; order Limisphaerales; family UBA8199; genus UBA8199. The sequence continues at coordinate 14,747 of JAAYVL010000020.1, read as the reverse complement.
CAGCCGGCCCACGAACCGCAGGCGGCCCAGGTCCATGAACAGCCAGCGGATGGCAAACGCCCGAATCAGATTGCGCCGTGGCGAGCGGAGCAGGCCGCTGGACTCGGCTTCGGCGCGGGCATGCTCAAACAGCTCGGCGTAATTGACCCCCGCCGGGCAGGCGGTCATGCAGGCCAGGCAGCCGAGGCAGAAATACATTTCTTCCGCAAAGGTGCGCGTCAATTCCATCCGGTCGTCGGCCAGGGCGCGCAGGAGCGCGATGCGCCCGCGCGGGCTGTGGCGCTCGACCTTGGTCGCGTCGTAGGTCGGGCAGGTGGGCAGGCATAACCCGCAGTGCATGCACTGCTGCACCACCGCGTAGTCGAGGCCCTTCAGGTGAGAAACCGGGGGTGTCACGCGTCAAACATCTTTCCCGGGTTCAGAATCCCGCGCGGGTCGAGCGCCCGGCGCAGCTCGCGCATGACGCGCATCTGGGCGTCCCCGGCAAACCGGGGCAGGAAGGATTTCTTGGACACGCCAATGCCATGCTCGCCGGTGATGGTGCCGCCCAGGCGAATCGCCTCGGTGAAGATTTCCTGGAAAGCCTGCTCGACCCGGTGCATTTCCTCCGCGTTGCGCTCGTCGGTGAGGAAGGTGGGATGCAGGTTGCCGTCGCCCATGTGGCCGAAGGTGCCGATGCGCAACTGGTATTTGGCGGCGACGGCGGCCACGAAGCGAATCATCCGGGCCAGCTCGCTGCGGGGCACGGTGGCGTCTTCGAGAATGGTCGTCGGGGAAACCCGGGCCAGGGCGGAGAGGGCGCTGCGCCGCGCCGTGGCCAGCCGGGCGGCCTCGGCGTCGTCTTTGGCAACGCGCACCTCCGTCGCCCCGTTCTGGCGGGCGATGCGTTCCATTTGGGCGGCTTCCTCGGCAACCGCGCCGGGGTGGCCGTCGGTTTCCATAAGCAGCAGCGCCTCGCAATCCAGCGGCAGGCCGACCCGGGCGAAGTCTTCAACGCACTGGATGGTGGTGCGGTCCAGGAACTCCAGCGTGCAGGGAATAATTTGGGCGGCAATAATGTCCGAAACCGTCTGGGCGGCCTGGTCCATCTGGGGAAAGGTCGCCAGCAGGGTTTTCTGGGCCGCCGGTTTGGGGATGAGCTTGAGCAGCACTTTGGTGATGACTCCCAGCGTGCCCTCGGAGCCGATGAACAGGTCGCGCAGTGAGTAGCCCGCCGCATCCTTCACGCACTTATTGCCCGTCCAAAGCACTTCGCCTTCCGGCAGCACCACCTCCAGCCCCATGACGTAATTGCGCGTGACGCCGTATTTGAGGCCGCGCAGCCCGCCGGAGTTCTCGGCCACGTTGCCGCCGATGGTGGATATCTTCAGGGAACCGGGGTCCGGGGGATAGAACAGGCCCGCCGCGCTCGCGGCGTCGGCGATGGCCTGCGTCGTGGCGCCCGCCTCGGCCAGCAGGGTGAGATTGGCGCGGTCCAGTTCCAGCACTTTGTCCATTTTGGCCAGGCCCAGGACGAGGCTCCCGGGGCTGGGCAGGCTGCCGCCGCTCAGGCCGGTGCCGGAGCCGCGCGTCACGACGGGGGTCCGGGCCTGGCCGGCCAGCTTGAGCACGCCGACGACCTGTTCGGTGGAGCGGGCAAAGACAACGCACTCCGGCAGTTGCTGCAGCGCGGCGGTGCCGTCGAAGGAGTAGGGGATCAGGTCTTCCTTTGCCGTCAGGACCTGGTCGGCGCCCACGAGACGCCGCAGTTCGGAGAGCATGTGTTGCTCGAGTGCCATAACAGTTCGCCCCGACAGGATGAAGGAGCCGGGCCGCCAGGTCAAGGAAACGCCCACCGCGCGGGCGGGGTACGAGTTGCCACCCAGCGGGTCTTTCGGCTACATCATGGGCGTATGACAACGATCAAACCGTTCCCGTCCCGGATGCCGGCGCTGCTTTTGGCGCTGGCCGTCGCCGGCCCCGGCCCGGCGGGCGCGCTCGAAGACTGGCAAAATCCCCAGCTGACGGGCCGCAACAACCTGGCGCCCCACGCCACCATGGTCATCTGCCCGGACGCCAGGACCGCGCGGCAGATCGGCCCGGTATCGAATGCCGAGCGGGTGAAATCGCCCTTCTATCGCTCGCTCAACGGCCGGTGGAAATACCATTACGGCCAGAACCACCGCGCCCGCGTGCCGGATTTCTGGAAACCCGGATTTTGCGACCAGGCCTGGCCGGCCATCCCGGTGCCGGCCAACGTCGAGCTGGAGGGCTATGGCATCCCGATTTACGTGAACATCCCCTACCCGTGGCCCAAACCCTGGCGCCCGCCGCTGGTGCCGGCCGATGACCCGAACAATACCGTCAATTCCTACCGCCGCCCGTTCACCGTGCCCGCGGCCTGGGCGGGCCGCCCGGTGCTGCTGACCTTTGACGGCGTGAACTCCTTTTGCCAGGTCTGGGTCAACGGCCACTTCGTCGGCATGGGCAAGGATTCCCGAACGCCGCTGGAGTTCGACCTCACGCCGTTCCTTGTCCCCGGCGAGAACATGCTGGCGGTCGAGAACTTCCGCTGGTGCGACGGCTCCTATCTCGAAGATCAGGACTTCTGGCGCCTGAGCGGCATTTTCCGGGATGTCTATCTCTGGTCGCCGCCCGAGGTCCATATCCGCGACTTCGAGGTCCAGACCGACCTGGATGCCCGGTACCGCGACGCCACGCTGCAGGTTAACTTGAAGATTACCAATTACACCCGCCGGCCCCGCGCGTTATTCCTCGAGGCGACCCTGCTCGATCCGGCCGGCCGCCCCGTCGGGGGCTTCGGCGCGCCGAAGCCGGCTTATGCCGAGCCGGGCCGGGAAACCGAGGCGGCCCTTCATGCCCGCGTATCCAACCCGCTGAAATGGAGCGCGGAGACGCCCTGGCTCTATCAGTTGCTGCTCACCCTCCAGGACAACCGGAAACGCGTGCTGGAGGTGATTCCCGTAAAGGTCGGGTTCCGAAAAGTCGAGATCAAGGACGGAAACCTGCTGGTCAACGGCCAGCGCATCCTGATCAAGGGCGTGAACCGGCACGAAAGCGACCCCGACTACGGCCAGGCCGTCACCGTGGACAGCATGATCCGCGATATCCACCTGATGAAGCAATACAACTTCAACGCCGTCCGCACCGCGCATTACCCGAACCAGCCGGCCTGGTATGATCTCTGCGACCGTTACGGACTGTATTTGGTGGACGAAGCCAACATCGAAAGCCACGGCATGGGCTACGGCGCGGAATCGCTCGCGCGGGTCCCGGAATGGCGGGCCGCGCACCTGGACCGCACCCTCCGGATGGTCGAGCGCGATAAAAATCACCCCTCGGTGATCATCTGGTCCCTCGGCAACGAGGCCGGCAACGGCACCAATTTCATGGCCACCTACGACTGGATTAAACAGCGCGATCCCAGCCGCCCGGCGCAGTATGAGCGCGCCGGCTTCGCGCGCAACACCGACATCATCTGCCCGATGTATCCCCGCCCGAGCATGCTCCGGCAATACGCCGCGGGCGAACGCATCGAAAGCAAGTGGGGGGACGAATTCACGCTCCCGGCGGGATCCCGGCGCGCGCGCCCGTTCATCATGTGCGAATACGCCCACGCCATGGGCAACAGCACCGGCAATCTCTGGCTCTACTGGGATTTGATCTATACCCAGCCCTTCCTGCAGGGCGGGTTTATCTGGGATTGGGCGGACCAGGCGCTGCGCGAGCCCTGCGCCCGCAACGCCGCGCGCACGGTGCGCCGGCCCAAGCCGGGCGAGCCCACCTTCTGGGCGTTCGGCGGCGATTATGGCCCCCCCGGCACGCCCAGCGACCAGAACTTCCTGTGCAATGGCCTAGTGACGCCCGATCGTCGGCCGCACCCGGGCTTGCTGGAAGTGAAGCACGTTTACCAGTCCATCCACTGCCGGCCGGTTGACCTGGCGGGCGGTTCGCCGGCCTCAACCAGCCCCCGGCAGCCGCGGGTGATCGAAGTGAAGAACGGGTTTGATTTCCTCAACCTGAAAGACCTGGCAACGGTAAGCTGGCGCCTGACCGGGGAGGGCCGGGAACTGCAAAAGGGCGAATTGCCCGCCCCCAATCTCCCGCCCCGCGCAACCGCGTCCCTCGCCCTCCCGGTGAAGCCCTTTAAGCCCGCGCCGGGCGTGGAATACTTTCTCGAAGTCAGCTTCCGCCTGAAGCATGACGAACCCTGGGCCCGGCGGGGGCATGAGCTCGCCTGGGAGCAGTTCCAACTGCCGGAGATGGCGCCGGCGGTGGCGCCGGACCTGGCCCGCCTCCCGGCGCTGCGCCTCCGACAGGCGCCCTCGCAAACCACCGTCACCGGCCGGGACTTTGCCGCCACCTTCGACCCGCGGGCCGGCACGCTTTGCTCGCTGAAGTTCAAGGGCGTCGATCTGATCCAGGCGCCGCCGCGCCCCGACTTCTGGCGCGCCCCGACGGATAACGACCGCGGGCGCGACATGGCCCAATCGCAAGGCATCTGGCGCACCGCGCACACCGGCGCCGAGGTGCGCGCCTTCCGCGCCGAGGAAAAGGCGGACACGGTTGTCGTGACCATCCACCAGCGGCTGCCCCGGGTGGAAGCGGATTGGACCGCCACTTACACCGTGCATCGGACGGGCGATATCGAGGTGGAGGCGGCGTTCGCCCCCGGCCGGACCAACCTGCCCCCACTGCCGCGCCTGGGCCTGCAAATGATCATGCCGCCCGGGTTTGACCACATCACCTGGCTGGGGCCCGGGCCGCAGGAAACCTACTGCGACCGCCAGGACGCGCGCGTCGGCCTGTACTCGGGTTCGGTGCGCGAACAATTCTTCGCGGACTACGTCGAGCCGGGGGAAAGCGGCAACAAGGTGGAAGTCCGCTGGGCGGCGCTGACCAATCGCAAGGGCCTCGGCTTGCTCGCCGTCGGGCAGCCGCGGCTCAGCGTCAATGCCCTCCACCACACGCCCGACGACCTCCAGGCCGCGGCGCATCCGTTCGAGCTGCCGCGGCGGGATTTCGTGGTGCTCAACCTGGACTGGCGGCAGCAGGGCCTGGGCGGCGACAACAGTTGGGGCTACTGGCCGCACGAGCCCTATCTCATCCCCTGCCAGGCGCAGCGCTACCACTTCCGCCTGCGGCCCTTCGACGCGGACAGCCTGCCGGGCCGAACGGTGGCCCGCGTGGCCGGACAGTTGGCGCGGCAGCGGATTCCGTGAGCCTCATGCCGCCGTGGCTGAAACTTGACTGGCGTGTCTCCGCCGGGCTGGCTCTGGCCGCCGCGGCGGTCATCTGGTGGGGGCTCGATGCCCTGGAACCGCGCGTCAACTGGCTGCGGGTGGAAGCCCCGCGCCGCGCGGTTGCCGGACAGCCCCTGACGCTGCGCGTGCACCTGGCCCCGCTGGCGGAGCCGGCGCGCGTGTGCGCCGATCTCCATTGGGGAACAACGCGCAACGGCACCCTCGGATGCCTGGCCTGCGGCGGCTCCCAACCCGCCGGCCCGGAGGGCGGCACCTTTGATTTCACCCTCCGGGTGCCCTCCATGAAGGAACTGCAATTCGTCTCCGGGCTCATCTACCTGAGCCGGACGGGCCAGTGGCGCGACCATACCCGGATGGCGTTCACCGAGTTCATCCCGGTGCGCGACGGCGCGGGCGCCCGGGTCGAGACGCAACTCAAACCCCTGCGCGTGCAACCGCCCGACGACCGCGCGGGCCGTTCCCCGCGCGCGGCGGCGGTCCCCCGCTGGCTGACCGCGCTGCTGTTCCTGGCCGGCGCCGTGATGGCGCGGCGAGCCGTGGCCGCCCCCGCCGCCTCCGCCGCCGGCGCGGACACCCGCTTTTGGCAGATCCTCGCCGTGCTGCTGCTGCTGGCCGGCCTGGGGGAACTGTTCGCGGTGGAGGACTGGCTGGGCGCGCGCGCCCGGGAAATCGCGCGTGCGCATGATCTCTACTACCTGCGATCCGCGTTCCAGAAAATCAGCGTCAGCCTCGCCGGCGCGGCGACCCTCGTCTGGCTGATCCTCGGCGGCCGCGCCCGCCGCCCGCGCCGGCTGCTGCTGCTGGCCGGCGGCCTTTACCTCGGCATTTCCGCGGCCAACCTCGTATCGCTGCACGCCGTGGACCGTTTCGCCGACCTCTCCTGGCGCGGCATCACGCTCGTGCAGGCGCTCAAACTCGCCTGCGCCCTCCTGATTCTGATCGGGATTCACACCGCCCGGCGGGCGGAAAACTGACCGCCGCCGACCTTTGGCGTTCGGGATATGCGCGTGATTCGAACCTGTCTTATCGAAGCCGGGCTGCCCTCGCTCGAAGAGGCGCGCCGGCGGGTGCTCGAGGAAATCCGCCGGGCCAAACGCGAGGGCGTCCGGGTGCTCAAAGTGATTCACGGCTACGGCTCGTCCGGCAAGGGCGGGGCGCTGTGCGTCGGCCTGCGCAAATCCTTCCGGCTGCGCCGAAAAGAGGGGGTCATCCGGGATTTTATCCCCGGTGACGATTTTTCCATATTCACCCCCCAGGTGCTGGCCCTGCTGGACGCCGTGCCCGAATTGCGCGGCGACCCGGATTTGAACGCCACCAACGAGGGCATCACCATTCTGTGGCTGAAGTAAGCCGCTTAAAAAAGCGCCCGCGCGGGCTGGCCGAATCCGCTGCCGGGGGAATTTGGCCGTGAACAGTAGCGCGCGCTCCCGTGCTGCCGCTGCTTTGCGGGAGAGCGCGAAGGGCTGCGGGCCTTGATTTTTCAGTTATGCAGAGATGCAAACCCCGGGGAAAGCCCATCCTTCCGGCTTCGCGGCGGGCTGAATCACTGCTTGCGCCGGTAAATCTTCCAATGCGGGTTTGGCCGTTATTTATTAGCCACCAACCCCCCGGCGGCCGTTCAAACCGCCGGGGGCATTGGCTTGCGGCTTATGGAGCCATTATCGGCACTTGATTTGGATGACGACCCGCGCGGGAGCGCTGTGGGGTTGGAAGGTTTGCCCGCCGTCAAAAGACACCCAGAAGTCCAGCATGGCATCCAAGTGATAGAGCAAAACCTCGCCGGGATTGGGAGGCGCGAAGGTGGCGCTGAAACCGTGAAGGGCGAGGTCTTTGATAAGGATTCCGGGCGAATAGAGTTCCGGTTGCTCCGGCGGTGAGAGATACCGGCCCATCAGCGGCGGAAGACTTTCACCGGGGAACTGGTTTAGCGGCAGGCCGCCCGTCAGGATTAGCGAGACGGGTCCGTTGGTGGCGGGGTGCCAGCTATGGCCCTGGTCGAGGCTGATCTCGGTGAACACGTCAAAGCCGCTGCTGATGGTGCAGTGGCTGGTGGCGCTTGGTTTAATCAGGGTTACGCCGCGCGAAAGCAGGGAGGGGCTTTCGCGGAGCATGACACTAAAGGAGCTGGTGGCGCCCGTGGTTTCCAGGGTCAGCAGTTCGGCGTCGTAGATTTGCCAGGCAGTCGGGTTGGGGGCTGTGAACACACGGTAGTAGCGCTCGAGGTTGGTCGCGACCGTGTCGGTGAACTGAAACCAGCCCGCCGAGTTGGCAAGGTTGGTGCCGAGGGTTTGCCAGGACAGGGGGAGCGTGAGGCTGGGGACGGACTGGACCACGTAGGGCCAGCCCGGGATGCCGGTTGCGGTGAGGGCCATCACCCCACCGCCCAGGTTGCTGATATCGAGGACGCTGTTGGTCAGGTCGTCTCCGGTCAGCACGTGGAAGCAGATCGCGCCGGTGACGCTGGTGTAGGGGTCGGACAGGGTGTAAGTGAGCAGGTCGCCGCCGACGTAGTCGGGTTTGGGCAGCCAGGCCAGGGAACTGGTGCCGACCAGCGCGGCGGGGCCGCCGTTGGTGCTCAGGGCGCTGACGTCCGCAAGGTTCAGGGGGTCGCCATCAGGGTCCAGGTCTTCGGCCAGCAGCGCCGCGACGGGCAGGAGCTGTTTTTCATTCTGGAGCACGTAGAGGATGTGCGGGCCGGGAACGGGTGGCGTGTTGGCGAGGTGGACGACGCTGCCGGTGCTGCCGAGGAATTGGCTGTTGCCCGGGTATTCGGCCAGGATTGGGGTTAGGCCATGCGCCAGGCCGGCGGTGTCCATGAGCGCCTGGCCATTGTCCAGGGGCACGGGCGGCCCGAGCGGGACGCCGTTGGTCGTAAAGGTGACGCTGCCGGTGGGCGTAACGTTCGTTTCCGCGTTGAGCGCGTTGACGAGGGCCCGAAGTGTGACCGTCTCCTCCGGCAGCGAGGGATTCGGTCGAGTCGTCACCGAGGTCACGGTGGGCACGGGCGTCACCACCTCGAGACGGATCTGATTGGTCACGCTTTCATCTATCCACACCGTGCTGCCAGGCGCCGGGGCGCCGCTCAGGAAAACGGGGGTGGGATTGAAGGCGCCGGTTTTGGCCCCGGCATAATGGAAGAGCTGATAACTGCCGTCGCGCAAGGGGCCGGCGCCCAGCACTCGAATCGTCACGACTTGGTTATCCACCGCCAGGTCGCCTCCCACCCGGATCAGGTCGTTGGTGCCGCCGCTCATGGCCGGCGCGTTGGTCAGCTCGAAAACGGTGAGCGCGCCGCTCGCCAGGGTCAGGTTGCCCAGGAAGGTAAGGGTTCCCAGGCTGTCGCCCGGTTCAAGACGGCCCCGCATCTGGACGGTGACGTCGCCGCTCACGCTGCCGCCGCCCTGGAGTGTCTGGTTGGCAAGGCCGCCCAGCTCGAACCCGCCCGTGACCATGGACACCTCCAGCGACGCGCCGTCCGCCACCGTGATGACCGGGCTGTAGGGGATCGCCGCCGCATCGGCCAGGGCGAGCGTGCCGCGGTGGATGACGGTGTTTCCGCTGTAGGGGCTGGCGCCGGCGCCGGACAGGCGCAATAGTCCGCTGCCGTTCTTGGTTAAGGAACTGCCCGTTCCGCTGATGGGGCCGTTGACCGCGATGGTGCCGGCGGCGTCGCAGGTCAGGCCGAACCCGGCGCTGTTGATTCCCGCCAGCGCCAGTTCTCCGCTGGCGCAGGAGATCGTCGCCGCCGCCGCCAGGGTGATCGGCCCGGAGAAGCGGTTGTTGCCGCTGACGGCGTAAAGCGCGCCGCCGCCGTCACCGTTTCCGGCGAGCGTCACCGGCTCGGCGCTGCTGTAGTTCACGCCGCCCTGAAAGGCCAGGGCCGCGCCGTTGCTGACGACGGTGCCGCTGCTCGTGGCGCCCAGCGCGTTGGGGGCGGTGATAATCAGCGTGCCCGCCTTGACCAGCGTCAGCCCGCCGTAACTGTTGCCGGCCCCCAGCGTGGCCGGGCCGGCACCTTGTTTGACCAGCGGACCCGCGCCGCCGAGGCTGCCACCGGAAAAGCGGTAGGCGGTCGCCGTATTGCTGATCAGCACCGAGCCGGGCGCCACGCCGCCCACCGCGATCGTGATGTCCGGGTGGCTGGCGCCATCGCGGAAGGTGACGAAATCACCGTCCCCGTAGGCGCCCGGGAAACCGCCCACGTCCCAATTGCCGGCCACGTTATCCCAGATCGCGGAGGCGGCGCCACTCCAGTAAAGGTTCGCCCCCGCGTAGGCGATCTCGAGGTAGGGACTGTAGCTGGGAAGGCCGTTTTCCCGCGCATGAAACAGCCCGGCGACGATGGAGCCCGGCCCCCCGAAGCTGGATTGATACAGCACCAGGCCGTTATTTTGCTGGCCGCCGTACCATTGGGCGACGGAACGCTGGACTTCCCAGGTGACCCAGGCTGGCGGCGCAATGGCATCCGGCGGGGTGCCGTCCGCCCGCTTGATTTTGCGCGGGGGATTGCCGTCGTCCACCTTGTCGTTCCAGGCCCCATTTTGGAGGGTCCACGGCTGGGTCTGCAGGTCGTCGCGGTACCTCCAGTTGACTCCGTGGCCGGAGGTGCCGTTGTAGATGTTTTCATACCAGGACATGCCGCTGATAATGCGGTAAGGGGTGATGCCAAGGGCGTTATCCTTTTGCATGCTGTAGTCGTTATAGTAATAAAGCCCCAGTGTGGCGCGGGTCAGGCTCTGGAAGCTGAGCGACGGCAGGGTGAATTGGACCAGCGTGCAATCACTCATGCCGCTGTTGTATTGGACGCGGAGATAAGAGCAGCCGCCGTAGTTGTCCGACTTGTGGCTCTCGTCCAGCTAGGCATCGGCCGCACCGGCGTAGCCATTAATTCCCGGCTGCAGTTTCACCGTTGCCGCGGGCAGGGAAGCCGCCACAGCCAGGATCAGGAATGCGCCGGCGAGGCCGGCGCGGAATGCCCGGGTGCCGCAGGCCCCGCGGGCGGGGGAGGGGAGTTTTGTTTTCATGGGAGGTTTGGTTTCAGGTTGTTCATGGACGGAGGCGTGGGCGGGCGGATTTTTGGTTTTGCCCTCGCCGCCAGTGAGCAGGGCGCACCCCTCCTGTAGCCAATGGAGGGCCGCCCTGCGTGGACGTTTTCATACTATTTCCGCCCGGCCCAGTCTTGGCGCCGGGCACCTGCTACAATCAGTTGTTATCCGCCAAGGCGAAATATAATCGCTGTTCCCGTGCTTGTCAAGCGGGTTTCAGACGGTTGGGGATGCCTCAAATAAATCCCTCGTGCCGGGGCGGCCTTCGGGCTAGATTTGCCGGGATGTCCACGGCGTATTATCAGGCGCTAGACGCGATCATTCAGCATGTGGAAGCGCTGCAGGAGCGCGGGGTTCGCTTTATCCCGGTCGCGCCGGAGACCCTGGCGCGGCTGCGCGAACCGCCGCCGGTTGCCGTTCCCGCCGGCCCGGCCCGATCCGTGCCGTCCCCGTTCCCGTCGGCAACTCCGGCGCTTCCCACGGCTCCGGCGGCCCCGCCGCCGCCCCTGGCGGCCTCGCCGCCGTTGAGTTTGGAAGCCCGGGCGGCGGCTATGGCCGGGTTGCGCCAGCGCGTGCTGGCTTGCGTGAAGTGTCCCCGGCTGGCGGCGGCGCGCCGGAACGTGGTTTTTGGCGTGGGTGCCCTGGACGCCCGGCTCATGTTCGTCGGCGAAGCGCCGGGCGCCGATGAAGATGCCCAGGGCGAGCCGTTCGTTGGGCGGGCGGGTGAGTTGCTTACCAAGATCATCCGCACAATGGGGCTGACCCGGGAGGCGGTCTATATCGGGAATATTCTCAAGTGCCGCCCGGACACGCCCGGCCAGGCTTCCGGCAATCGCAAGCCCACCCCGGAGGAGATGCAGACCTGCCTTCCCTATTTGCACGAGCAAATTGATATCATCCGGCCGGAGGTCATCGTCGCGCTGGGGGCGACCGCGGTCGAGGGGTTGCTGGGCCGGACAGCCGGCATCACCCGAATCCGCGGCCAGTGGCATACGTATCGCGGCACGCCGCTGATGCCCACCTACCATCCGGCTTACCTGCTGCGCAAAACGTCGCTGGACGAGAAACGCCGGGTTTGGGAGGACATGCTGCTGGTGATGGAACGCCTTCGCCTGCCGATCAGCGAAAAGCAGCGCAACTTCTTCCTCAAGGCACTCACGGGCTGATTCCGGCGGGGGACTCCGGGTCGTTTGTTATCGGCGCCTGGGTTTCGGTAGAGGAGGGCGAAAAGATTTTTCTAAACCCAAAGCCGTTGCTGTGCGGCAAGACCCCCTCTCCGAAGCGCTTAACCACCGTCAACCCACAACCGCACCCTCCTCGGTTCCTGAACGATAAAACCAACGCCCCTGAACACGTTCCCGAACCAATCCCGCCAATCACTCCCCCTGCGCGAATAGCCTGAGGCTAAACTTCCAACCAAACTCACCCCAATCAGTCGAATACTCCGCCCACGATGAGGGCAACGCAAGCAGCCGCCTTTCGGCAACCTCCGCCCGGGAGGGGGAATCTCCCCGCCAGCTTTGACCCCATCCCGCCCAAAAACCAGGGCGCGCGACAACACCCGGCCCCCCGTTCCGCGTTTGGGTTAAGGAGGTGGCAAGGCGGGCGGTTTTGGCAATCTCGCGCCCACCGGGCACGCCCGCAGGGCAGCGTTGCTCTCAGGGGCGGCCGCTGCTTTGGATTGATGGGCGCTTTCATTCCGGCCCCCAGGTTGGCTGTCCCCGGCCAAACCGCTGGATTCCGTGGCCCCCCCCTCCTTCGCCCCTTAAAAAAAGTTGACTGCCGGGGGGAGACTGTGCATAGTATTATTTATAATAGAGACAAGACGTCCTAAACAGGTAATAAACACGTATAGTTGAAAGCATGAAAAAAACACTTATCGCAATCCTTGTATTCGCGAGCGCCGTTGCCGGCGTAAACGCACAACCCATGAACCATGGCGGGGGGATGACAAATAATGCCCCCTCCGCAGACCTGGTAAAGCTGCTGCGCCAGCCCAAAGTGCAGGCCTTGAACAGCGCCATGAGAGAGCTTTGGAGCGCCCACATGTATTGGACGCTGATTACCGTGGATGCCTACTATAACGATCCCAAAGGGCTGGGGGCGAAGCTGGATCGCCTGCTGCAAAACCAAAAAGACATTGGCGCGGCCATTGTGCCTTACTACGGGAAAGCCGCCGGCGACCAACTGGCCAAGCTGCTAACGGAGCATATCCAGTTGGCCGTGCCGGTCCTGAAAGCGGCCAAGGAGGATAACAAGGCCGAGCTGGATAAAGCGGTGAAGAACTGGTACGCCAACGCCAAGGAGATTGGAAGTTTCCTGGCCACCGCCAACCCTAAAAACTGGACGGCCAAGGAAACCGAGGGCGCCCTGGAGATGCACATTACGCACACCATTGCCTATTCGGTCAGCATTCTGAAGGGCGATTACAACCAGTCGTTCGGCGGTTTTGAAGAAGCCCTGCGTCACATGCTGCACCTGGCAGATATTCTGACCGAAGGCATCGCCAAGCAGTTCCCGGCCCGGTTCCACTAATTCCGGAAACCCGTCCGGGTGGGTGATTTGCGCGCCCGCCTTTGCGTCGGGCTTGCGGGGTGGGCGCGCGCTTCCGGTTTCGCGGGGCGCCGGGCGGGCGGACTCCCGGCCGTGGCGCCGGGGTCCGCTTCCGGGCGGCGGGGTTTCGCTCCCGGGCGCGGGGCCTACTTGGGGAGCTTCTGGTCGGCGGCCTCGCAGAGGACGTGGAAGAGGAGGGTGTGGGCTTCCTGGATGCGGGCGGTATTGTCGCCGGGGGCCAGCAGGTCGAGCGTGGCGACGCCTTTGGTGAAGCCGCCGTCGCGGCCCAGGAAGCAGATGCTCTTCATCTTCTTGCGGTTGGCCTCTTCGAGCGCGCGCAGGATGTTGCGGGATTTGCCGCTGGTGGTGAAGGCGATGAGGAGGTCGCCCTTTTGGCCGAGGCCCCAGACCTGGCGGGCGAAGATTTCGTCGGCGTGGTAGTCGTTGCAGACGGCGGTCATGAACTCGCCGTTGACGGTGAGCGAGAGGGCGGGGTAGGGGCGGCGGTCCTCGCGGAAGCGGCAGAGGAACTCGGTGGCCACGTGGGAGGCGTCGGTGGCGCTGCCGCCATTGCCGCACAGCAGCAGTTTATGCCCGCGGGACAGGCAGTCCACCACCAGGGCCACCGCCCGGTCGAGGGGTTTGGCCAGCGCGCCCAGGGCGCGGGTGACGGCGAGGGAATCCTGAATTGCGCGTTGCAGCAGTGTCATGCCGGCCAGGATAGCGGAAGGCGGGGGAATGGGAAACGGAAAATGCGGCGGGCGGCGCGATTGGGAGTCGCGCGCGGGGGCGGCGGGTTGTAAGCTGTTGGCGGCATGAACGCCACCGACCAGATACGGAAGAAGCTCGGGACATTGCCCCACCAGCCGGGCATTTACCTGATGCGGGACCGCTTCGGGACGGTCATCTATGTGGGCAAGGCGCGGGATTTGCGCAAGCGGGTGAGCCAGTATTTCCAGCCCGCGCGGCGGCGGGGATGGGATTTGAAGTTCAAGGCGCTGGTCGAGGCGATTCACGATTTCGATGTGCACGTGGTGCGCAGCGATCCGGAGGCGGTGCTGCTGGAGGGCAAGCTCATCAAGGAGTTTCACCCGCGCTACAACGTCAGTTTCCGCGACGACAAGCAGTTCCTGATGCTCAAGGTCAACCTGAACGACCCGATCCCGCGGTTTACGCTGACGCGCCTGAAGCAGGACGACGGCGCGCGCTATTTTGGGCCGTTCCCGAACTCGAGCGCGCTGCGCACCACGCTGGCGCTGGTGCGGCGGCGGTATCACCTGCGCGGCTGCCGCCCGCTCACCCCCACCGCGCGGGATTACCGGCATTGCCTCTACGCCCACCTGCGCTACTGCACCGCGCCGTGCATCGGCAATGTGTCGTCCGCGGAATACCGGGCGCAGGTGCGGGCGGCGTGCGAGTTCCTCGAGGGCCAGTGCGCGGAGATGCAGGAGCAACTGGCGGCGGAGATGCGGGCGGCGGCGGCGGCGCAGGAATACGAGCGGGCGGCCCGGTTGCGGGACCTGCTGTCGGATTTGCAGAGCACGACCCGGAAGCTGAGCCGCTTCCCGCGCGTGCCTTACCGCCTGCCGCGCGCGCTGGATCCGGAGAAGGACCTGGCCGAGCTGGCGCGGGTGCTCGGCCTGCCCGCGCCGCCGCCGCGCATCGAGGGGTTTGATATTTCCAACATCAGCGGCACCTTTAAGGTGGCGGCGCTGGTCAGCTTCCGCCACGGCCGCCCGGACCGGGCCAACTACCGGCGTTTCCAGATCAAGACCGTGGCCGGGCAGGATGATTTCGCCTCGGTGGCCGAGGTGGTGCGCCGACGCTACACGCGGGTGCTGAAGGGGCTGTCCGCCGGCGCCCCGCCCGCCGCCCGCCCCGGCGG
>JAAYVL010000058.1 GCA_012517205.1 Verrucomicrobiota bacterium | reverse complement strand
TTTGTTAATAGACCGCTGAAAGCGGGCCAGAGGCCCGCGCGCCGACGGGTTGCCCTTGCAGTGCATCTTCCGGCGGGCGTTGTCAATCAGGATACGGCGCATCGCCTCGGCGGCGGCGGGTTTCGCAGATGAGCGGGTGGGTTCGTTGGCGTCGGCGTTTGACTTGGCGCGGGGGCGCAGTAATACTTCGCGCCGTAGTGGGCGGGTTCTGGAAAGCAATCCAGCCGTTCCGCTGGACAGAACGACCTTTATGCCGCGACGAACCGACATCAGGAAAGTGCTTATCATTGGCTCCGGCCCGATCGTGATCGGCCAGGCGTGCGAATTTGATTATTCCGGCACCCAGGCGTGCAAAGCCCTGCGCAGCCTGGGTTTTCAGGTCGTGCTGGTGAACTCCAATCCCGCGACCATTATGACGGATCCGGGCATGGCGGACGCGACGTATATCGAGCCGCTCACCGTGGCGGCGTTGACGGAGATCATCGAAAAGGAGCGGCCGGACGCCTTGCTGCCCAACCTGGGAGGGCAGACGGGGTTGAATCTTTCGTCCCAACTCGCCAAAGCGGGCGTGCTGGCCAAGTATGGCGTGCGCGTGATCGGCGTGGAAGCCGACGCGATCGAGAAGGGCGAGGATCGCATCATCTTCAAGGAGACGATGAAGAAGCTGGGGATCGAAATGCCGCGGAGCGCGCCGGCGTTCAGCGTGGAGGAGGCGGAGCGGGTGGCGGCGGAGCTGGGCTACCCGCTGGTCATTCGCCCGGCCTACACCATGGGCGGCACCGGCGGCGGCCATGTCTATAACGTGGAGGAGCTGCGTTTGGTGGCCAGCCGCGGGCTGGATGCCAGCATCGTCGGGCAGATCCTGGTGGAGGAATCCGTGGTGGGCTGGGAGGAGCTGGAGCTGGAGGTGGTGCGCGACGCCAAAAATCAGATGATCACGGCCTGCTTCATCGAGAACGTGGATGCGATGGGCGTGCATACGGGGGATTCCTATTGCGTGGCGCCGATGCTGACGATTGATCCCCGGCTGCAGGCCCGGCTGCAGGAGCTGGCCTACCGGATCGTCGAGGCGATTGGCGTGATCGGGGGCACCAACGTCCAATTCGCGCACGATCCCCGGACCGGGCGCGTGGTGATCATCGAGATCAATCCGCGCACGTCGCGGTCTTCGGCGCTGGCGTCCAAGGCCACGGGCCTGCCCATTGCGCTGATCTCGGCCAAGCTGGCCGCCGGCCTCACGCTGGACGAAATCCCCTACTGGCGCGACGGCACGCTGGAGAAATACACCCCCGCGGGCGATTACGTGGTGGTGAAATTCGCACGGTGGGCGTTCGAGAAGTTCAAAGGCTCGGAGGACAAGCTGGGGACGCAGATGCGCGCGGTGGGCGAGGTGATGAGCATTGGCAAGACCTACAAGGAGGCCTTTCAAAAGGCGATCCGCTCGCTGGAGAATGGGCGGTATGGCCTGGGCTTCGCGCGCGATTACCACCAGAAACCGCTCGCCGAACTCCTGCTGCTGCTCAACGAGCCGAGCAGCGAGCGGCAGTGGATCATGTACGAAGCGCTGCGCAAGGGCGCGACGGTGGACGAGCTGAACCGCAAGACGCACCTCAAGCCGTGGTTCATCCAGCAGATGAAGGAATTGGTGGACCTGGAGGAACAGTTGCTGGCGCACAAGGGCAAACTCCCGCCCGACGCGCTCCTGGTCCAGGCCAAAAAGGACGGCTTCGCCGACCGCTACCTGGCCCGGTTGCTGGGGGTGGACGAGGCGCGCCTGCGCGAGCAGCGGCGGAAGCTCGGGGTGACGGAAGCCTGGGACGCCCTGCCGGTCAGCGGCGTCGAAAAAGCCGCGTACTACTACTCGACCTATAACGGCCCCGACCGCGTGACGACTTCGAGCCGCAAGAAGGTCATGGTGCTGGGCGGCGGGCCCAACCGCATCGGGCAGGGCATCGAGTTTGATTACTGCTGCGTGCATGCCGCCTTTACCCTGCGGGACGCGGGCTACGAGACGATCATGGTCAACTGCAACCCGGAAACGGTATCCACGGACTATGACACCTCGGACAAGCTCTACTTCGAGCCGTTGACCCTGGAGGACGTGCTTGCCATTTACGAAAAGGAGAAGCCGGAAGGGGTCGTCGTCCAGTTTGGCGGCCAGACGCCCCTGAACCTGGCCAATGACCTGGCCGCCGCCGGCGTCAGGATTCTCGGCACCACCCCCGACATGATTGACCTGGCGGAGGACCGCGACCGGTTCCGGAAGATGATGGAGCAACTGGACATCCCGATGCCCGCGTCGGGCATGGCCAGCAGCTTCGCGGAAGCCCGCCGCATTGCCGAACAGATCGGCTACCCGGTCATGGTCCGGCCCTCGTTCGTGCTGGGCGGGCGCGGCATGGAAATCGTGCACGATGAGGAAATGCTCCGGCATTATATCCACGCGGCGGTGGAGGTCACGCCCGAGCGGCCCATCCTGATTGATCGGTTTCTGGATAATGCCGTCGAGGCCGAGGCTGACGCCCTGGCCGACGGCCAGGACGCGTTTATCCCGGCCATCATGGAGCACATCGAGCTGGCGGGCATTCATTCCGGGGATTCCGCCTGCGCCATTCCCCCGGTGACCCTGCCCCGCAAACATATCAAGACCATCGAGGAATACACGCTGCGCATCAGCCGCGAGCTCAAGGTGTGCGGGGTGATGAACATCCAATACGCGGTGCACCAGGACAAGGTCTATGTCCTGGAGGCCAACCCGCGCGCGTCGCGGACCGTGCCGCTGGTCTCGAAGGTTTGCAATATTCCGATGGCCGCCATCGCCACGCGCCTGATGCTGGGCCAGCGGCTGCGCGACCTCGATCTGCGCCACCGCCCCATCCGCCACACCGGCGTCAAGGAAGTGGTGCTCCCCTTCAATATGTTCCCGGAGGTGGACCCGGTGCTGGGGCCGGAAATGCGTTCCACAGGCGAAGTCCTCGGCATGGCGCCGACGTTCGACCTGGCCTACTTCAAATCCCAGGAGGCCGCGGGCAGCCCGCTGCCGCTCAAGGGCACCGTCTTCATCTCCGTCACCGACAAGGACAAGCCGGTGATGCTGCCAACCGCCCGGCGCTTTGCCGAGCTGGGGTTCCGCCTCAAAGCCACCCACAGCACCTTCAAGTTTCTGCAGGCCAACGGCATCCCCTGCGAGATCAGCTTCAAGATCAGCGAGCACTATCGGCCCAATATTGCCGATGAGATCAAAAGCAAGCAGATTGACCTGGTCATCAACACCCCGCGCGGCAAGACCGGGGCGGCGGACGGCGCCGCCATTCGCAAGGCCGCCATCAAGTACAAAATCCCTTACGTGACGACGACCGCCGCCGCCAAAGCCGCGGTGGCCGGCATCGCAGCCGCGCGCACCGGCAGGGCCGGCGTCAAATCACTGCAAGGGTACCATCAGGACATCCATGATTAAATTACTGGCAGCTCTTCTTCCCGTGTTGACCCGCACCTCGTCTGCCCACGCGCGGCGGCGCGCGGCGGCGGCGGCCCGCGCCGGACTCTTCGGCGCCGGCGCGCTCGCCGTCGGATGGGCGCTTGCCGCCGCATCGGCGGCCCGCGCGCAAAACCCGCCACCGGCGGCGGCCGGGAGTAATGCGCCCGCCGCCTTCGCCATCACGCATGGGCCGTTTCTGCAAGCGCCCTCGCCGACGGGCATCACCATTTCCTGGGCCACAAGCCGCAAGGGCGTTTCCCGGGTGGAATACCGGCTGGAATCAGCCACACAATGGCAGACCAATTTTCCGGCGCATCATGGCCTGATAGATGCCGACGTCACCACGCACAACGTGGCGCTGGCCGGGTTGGAGCCGGGCACGGCCTACCGCTACCGCGTGGTTTCGCGCGAGATCGTCGAGTTCAAACCCTACCAGGTCACTTACGGCGCAACCCTCGCCAGCCCGGAGTATGGCTTTACCACCTTTGACCCGCGCAAACCGGCGGCGGCTTTTGTGGTCTTGAACGATCGGCATGAGAAGGTCGAGCCGCTGGCAGCCTCCCTGGCGGCGGTGGACTGGGCCCGGGTGGGTTTGGTGTTCTTCAATGGCGACGCGGTGAACTCGGTGGAGAGCGAATCGCAGTTATATCGCTGTTTGGTGGACCCGATTGTTCCGCCGTTCGCGACCCGCATCCCGCTGGTGTATGTGCGCGGCAACCATGATACGCGCGGCAAATTCGCGCGCCAGTTGCTAAACTATTTTCCCACGGACTCCGGCCGTTACTACTACACCCTGCAGGAGGGGCCGGTGATGTTTCTGGTGCTGGACGGCGGCGAAGATAAAGCGGACGGCAGCAGTGAATATTCCGGCCTGGTGGATTTCGACCCCTATCTGCATCGCGAAGCGGAGTGGCTGGCCCGGCAAATCCAGGACCCCGCCTTCCAGCGCGCCCCGTTCCGCATCGGGCTGCTGCATATCCCGCCCGCCAACGATCCCGATCCCAAGTTCATCCGCCGCAAGTGGCTGCAGGATCACCTGGTGCCGATCCTGAATCGCGGCCAGTTGGATTTGCTGATTTGCGGCCACATGCATAAGTATAGCCTCCACCCGGCGGGCCACGAGGGGCGGGACTTTCCCCTGATCATCGGCGGAACTGAAACGGTCATTCGCGGCGACGTGACCCGCGAGCAGATTCGCCTCACGACTACCGACCTGTCCGGCCGCGAACTGCCCCAACTGCCGCCAATCCAGCGGCGCAGCCGGTAACCCCCGCGGAGCGGCGCTCATGTTGTGCCCCGAACGACCGGCCTCCGCGGATAAAAAAGCGTTCCGCCCCCCGGCGCCGCCGGGCGGGGCCCGGAGTCTCCGGCTCCGGCAGGATTCCCGGGATGTTCTGTCGTAGCGCCCCAAATCCCGGTGGTCGCAGAAAAGGCCCGGCGAAAGAGTGGCCGGGCCGGGCGGGGAGAACCCGCGCCGGACGGCGCGCGGCGGCGCGTTGGGGGAGTTGGGGTTGGCGGCTGATCGGGGGAGGAATGGCCCTGGCGCAGTTCAGCGCGGCGGCAGCCGGTCCCGCGGCGGCGCCCGCGGCGGCGGCGGGGTTTGCCGGGTCCCGCAGTTGCCGCGAATGCCACGCGAAGTTCTACGAATTATGGTCCACGTCGTTTCACGGCCTGGCCATGCAGCCCTACACGGCGGAACTGGCCCGAAGCAAGCTGACCCCGCAGGCGCAGGAGGTGGTGGCGGGTCCCTACCGGTTCCGGGCCGATCTCGAGCGCGGGGTGGTGATTGAGCGCGGCCCGGAGGGCGAAGCGAGTTTCCCGATGGTGCAGGTGATGGGAGGCAAGAATGTGTTCTATTTCCTCACGCCGCTGGAGCGGGGCAAGCTGCAGGTGCTGCCGGTCGCTTATGACGTGCGCCGCCGGGAATGGCTGGATACCACCGCCAGCGCAATTCGCCATTTCGGCGACCGCCACGACGAGGCGCTCTACTGGAAGGAGCGCCCGCTGACCTTCAACACGGCGTGCTTCAGTTGCCACGTCAGCCAGCTTGAGCAGAACTACGACCTGGCTTCCGACCGCTACCACACCACCTGGGCCGAGCCGGGCATTAACTGCGAGACCTGCCACGGCCCCTCGGCGGCGCACGTCGAGCTGTTTCGCCGGTGGCCCACCAACCAGCCTCCCCCCGCCGACCTCAAGCTCATCGTCACCCGCGCACTGACGACGGAGCAGCGCAATGACTCCTGCGCGCCCTGCCACGCCAAAATGTCGCCCCTGACCCTCAGCTTCGCCCCCGGCGACCGCTACTTTGATCACTTCGACCTGGTCACGCTGGAGCATCCGGATTTCTATCCCGACGGACGGGACCTGGGAGAAAATTACACCTTCACCACCTGGCGGCTCAGCCCCTGCGCGAAATCCGGCAAGCTGGACTGCATCCACTGCCACACTTCCAGCGGGCGCTACCGGTTTGCGGATCCGGCCAAGGCCAACCACGCCTGCCTCCCCTGCCACGCCGCCCGGGTCGGGGAGGCGCCCGCCCACACTCATCACCCGCCCGGCAGCACCGGCAATGTCTGCATCGCCTGCCACATGCCGATGACCGAGTTCGCCCGCATGCGGCGCTCCGATCACTCGATGCGCCCGCCGACGCCGGCGGCCACCCGCCAATACCAGTCCCCCAATGCCTGCAATCTTTGCCACACCAACCAGGACGCCGCGTGGGCCGACCGGCTGGTGCGCCAGTGGCACGAGCGCGATTATCAGCGGCCGGTGCTCGAACGCGCCGCGCTGATCGCCGCGGCGCGCAAACAGGATTGGAAGCGGCTGCCCGATATGCTGGCCGAGCTCCGCCGCCCCGACCGCGAGGAAATCCAGACCGCGTCGCTGGTCCGTCTCCTGGCCGATTGCCCTTCCGAAGAGAAATGGCCGGCCCTGCGGAACCTGATGCCGGATCCCTCGCCCCTGGTCCGCGCCTGTGTGGCCGAGGCGCTGGGGCAACAATTGGATCAACCCAACCTGGCCGCGTTGGTCAAGGCAACCAGCGACGACTTCCGCCTCGTGCGCGTGCGGGCCGCCGCCGCCCTGGCCGGCATCCCGGAAGAAAGCCTGCCCGAACGCCAGCGGCCCGCCGTCAACCGCGCCTGGCGCGAGTTGATCGCCTCGATGCGCGCGCGCCCGGACGACATGGCGTCGCACTACAACCTTGGCAACTTCTACCTGGCCCGCGGCCAGATGCGCGAGGCGGTGCAGGAGTTCGAGACGGCCCTGCGCCTGGAGCCCGACGCCCTGCCGCCGCAGGTCAATGCCGCCCTGGCCTACAATGCCCTGGGCCAGAACGATAAAGCCGAAGCCCGCCTGCGCCAGGCGCTCCGCCTCGCTCCCACCAACGCCGCGGTCAACCTCAATCTCGGCATGTTGCTGGCCGAAGTCGGCAAGCTGGCCGAAGCCGAGCAGGCATTCCGCGCCGCGTTCAAGGCCGACCCCCAATCAGGCCAGGCCGCCTACAACCTGGGCGTATTGCTGGCAAAAGAGCATCCCCAGGAAGCGCTCGAGTGGTGCCGCCGCGCCGCGGAACTCCGGCCCGAAAATCCGCAGTATGGCTACACGCACGCCTTTTACCTGCACCACGCCGGACAGCGCGACCAGGCGCTGGCGGTCCTGCGCACCGTGCGCCAGCGGCACCCCGATCACCAGGACAGCCGGCGGCTCGAAGAGCAATTACTCCGCGAACGGGACGCGCAACGCGCCGGCAGCCCGGACCGTTGACCGGAAAACGCCCTGGCCCCAGGGGCGTGCGACGCTCCGGCATCCTTCGCCCCGGGAGAGGAAAAGCGTTCGCGGGAAAGCCGGCAACAGGGAGGAGGAAGGAGGAGCGCTGCAAAACGCGTCCCAGGGCGAATGAGGTTCAAAAACCGGGTTGCCAAGTTCGCCCCGCTGGGTACACTATCAGTGACCGTGTGTATTCGGGCGCACCCTGTTTGGTGCGCCTTTTTTATGCGGCCCGTTCCGGCGGGGGCAGTGTTTTGAACCTGCTGTGTGTCATCGGGAGCGAGGTGAAATTGCGGTTTTCCCGATGAAACCAGCGCAAGCCATGACCCATTGGCAGAGCCTGGCGCGCGCGGCTCCAGGAAACCCGGGCTGCGTTTCAGGCGCGCGCCTGCCGGCGGCGTTGGGGGTGAAGGATGCGGGCTACGGTCGGAGCACCAGTTTGCCGGCCAGCGCTCCGGTCTTCTGCACCGTGCTTTCTTCCTGCAACCGATGCGCGGCGGCGGCCTGTTCCAGCGGCAGCACCCGGTCAATGCGCGCCCGCAATTTGCCTTCCGCCACCCAGCGATTGATGGCGTTGGCCGCCGCGCGTTGCTCGCGCGCGCTGGAGTTGAACACCGCCAGTCCGTGCAGCGAGCAGTCTTTCACATAAAACGGCCCGACCGGGAACGGCGGGCGAGCCTCCCGCCCGGCCATGATGACCATTCGGCCCCGCAGCGCCAGCAGCGGAATCGCCCGGTCGAAGTCTGGCTCGCGCAGCGTTTCCCACCAGACATTGACGCCTTCCGGCGCGAAGTCCCGGACGGCCGCCACCACGTCCTGGGTTCGGTAGTTGATGGCCAGGTCAGCGCCCAAATCCCGGCAGGCCGCGACTTTTTCATCCGTGCCCGCCGTGGCAATGACGCGCGCGCCGAGGATTTTGGCCATCTGCACCACGCAGGCACCCACGCCGCCAGTGCCACCGTTCACAAAGAGAATCTCCCGGGGCCGCAAAGCAGCGTTGCGCACCAGGCCAAGCTGGGCGGTGATGCCCGTCAGTGAGAGTGAGACAATATCCTCATCGCTAACCCCCTCGGGAATGAGATTCAGCCAGCGATAATCCACCGCGGCATACTCGGCAAAGGTGCCCGGACGCCCTTCCGCGCCCTGGTTGGAGGCCCAAACCCGATCTCCCGGCTTATAGCCCCGGACCCCGGCACCCGCCTCCACCACCGTGCCCGCCAGGTCGCGCCCGAGAATGAAGGGAAACGACAACTTCATCGGGATGGCCCCGCTCCGCACGTAAACGTCAATCGGGTTTACGTCCACCGCGGCAACCTTGATCAGGCATTGTCGGCGTCCAGGTTTGGGCTGGGGAAGATCGCCGTAGGTGATGACTTCGGGCGGCCCCGTTTGCGTAATAAATGCAGCTTTCATAAAGTTCGATATTTGCCAGCCGCCAATGTAGAACCGCGCTCCCCGGGCCGCAAGCGCGCGCAGGGTGCGGCATCACACGATCGGGCGTGGGCGGCGGCAGGCGGGTTTGCGATGCGGAGTTCCGTGCAGTAACGGCTTTCGGAGCGTGAGACGCGCTGCGCGATTTTCGGCGGGCGTCATTTTTATTCCGGGCGCAATCAGGCGTTATGCGTCACGCTCCATGCCTGGGCCTCATCTTTTTACGTATTTGGCGCGTTTGGCGGGAAATGCAGCGGCGGATTTCCGTCTCAAGGCGAACCTTTATACCCGCATCCCAACTCAAGCTTTGCCGACGCGCGACGGCGTGCTGCCACGCTTCAGCCAAACCATGAGAATCCCGATGTCCGCCGGCGAAACCCCGGCAATGCGGGCCGCCTGGCCTAACGTTGCGGGGCGAATTTTCAACAGCTTTTGCCGAGCCTCAGTGCGCAGGCTCGGCACCGCCTGGTAATCAAAACCATCAGGGATCTGCTTGTCTTCCAGGTTCTTAAGCCTGGCTACTTCCTCCTCCTGACGAGCGATATAACCGGCGTATTTAATGTCAGTCTCGACTCTAAGTATTATATCGTCTGATAAATTAACATCAGTAGATATAATATCTCGATATGAACATTCAGGCTGGCATAGCAACTGGGCCAGGGTGCGCGACCCGCTCCAGGTCTGCCGCAATCGCGCTATTTCGGCGGCGACGGCTTCCTGCCGGGCTTTGGATTCTAGGTAATGACGTTTTGGCAGAAGTCCGATCTCGAAACCCAGTTTTGATAATCGTTCGTCGGCGTTATCCTGCCGCAAAATCAGCCGATGCTCTGCCCGGGAAGTGAATATACGGTACGGCTCTGTCGTGTCTTTTGTCACCAAATCATCAATCAATACGCCGATGTAAGCCTGGTCTCTACGCAATACCACAGGATCAAGCCCATTAACCCGACGGGCTGCGTTAATACCGGCCATGAGTCCCTGACCCGCAGCTTCTTCGTAGCCGGACGTTCCATTGATTTGGCCGGCTAGATAAAGATTTTGGCAAACTTTGGTTTCAAGTGACGGGCGAAGCTGATTGGGAAAGCAGAAGTCATACTCGATAGCGTATGCGGGTCTTAGAATTTCGGCGTTTTCGCAGCCGATTATCGTCCGCACCATCTGCACTTGTACCTCGAACGGGAGCGAAGTTGAAAAGCCGTTTACGTAAATCTCTTCGGTAGTAGCACCTTCAGGCTCCAGGAATATCTGGTGACGCTCTTTCTCGGCGAACCGGACGATTTTATCTTCAATGGACGGACAATATCGGGTGCCAATCCCGTGTATTTTACCGGAATACAGTGGTGAATGGTGTAAATTAGCCCGAATCACCTCGGCGGTGGACTTGGTGGTATAGGTGATATGACAAGGAATCTGGCTTCCGATTTTATCGAGAATTGATTCCGGCGGGTATTTATTGAAGTGTTCCACGTGGAACTTTTGGTCTCTATCCCATCCGAATAGCTTTCGGTTGTTGGCAGCCTCTGATTGTTCCACGTGGAACAAATCCTCTTTCCAGTTGGTAAAGTAGGGGACCGGTTCGTCTCCGGATTGGACTTCGATCTTATCAAAATTGATCGAGCGGCGCAGCAATCGTGGAGGAGTTCCGGTCTTGAGTCGCCCTAATTCAAGCCCAATCTCTTTTAACGAGGCTGATAGCCCAGTAACGGCCGGCTCACCAAAACGACCTCCAGACTGATGATTCTGGCCGATGTGGATTAAACCGTTCAGAAACGTCCCCGTTGTCAGCACAATCGTCTTGCCATGATATTGCACTTCCATGGTCGTTTCCACGCCATAGGCTTGACCATCTCGCTGCAGAACTTTGGAGCATTGTGCCTGTCGAAGATCGAGGTTTGGCTGTCGCTCGCATATCCACTTCATCCGAAATTGATAGGCTTTCTTGTCGCACTGCGCCCTGGGCGCCCAAACCGCTGGCCCTTTTTTACGGTTTAGCATCCGAAACTGCAACCCGGTCATATCGGTCGCCTTTGCCATCTCACCGCCCAGCGCATCTATTTCACGGGCGATATGTCCTTTTCCAAGGCCGCCGATGGCAGGATTGCACGATAATTGCCCAATCGTATCGAGATTGATGGTTAGCAGCAACGTTTGGCAACCCAAACGAGCTGCCGCCAGTGCAGCCTCGATTCCGGCATGTCCAGCTCCGATTACTATAACATCATATTGCTTTGGATAAACGAACATGACTCCTTAAAAGCAACGGAATTAGCAAGTCAACCGTCAGACTATGTTAACGATAACATAGCTGAAAATTCGCATAAAGCAGGTAAAAACATCCCTATTTCTGTCTAAAATACCCTTAAATTGACTCATTCTGCGATCGTCGTATTTAGCTGGGCCGTAAATTATTTGGTTCTGAATGTTCGGCGAGCTACGAGTCTTACTTTTCGAACTTCATTCTCTTTCCGCGCGTGTTCCCAGGTTGTTTCGTGCCTGATAATTGTCTTACTATGCCGAAGGATTCAATATACTTACGCTTGTTTCTACGCAACACCAACTTTTTTCGTTAACATCTGGCAAGTCCCGTTCTGGTGGACGGATACCTGTTTTAGCCTTGGTTTTGAGGTGTCAGAAAGTATCGTCGTGTGCGAATGATCGGCCTCATGACCTTGTTTCTCTATATGGTCGTGATTTTGGAACCCAGGACAGGCCGCGCTTTGTCGCGCTATCCCAAGCTGTTAAAAACTAACGCAGAATTATAAAATACGCTCAAAAGCAGTTAGAAATCAGTCCGAAATGGTTATTTATTCGCTACCGTTAACGATAACTATACACTAATATGCCTTACCTGCTCATCGAGTCAACCTGCTGTAATCACGGTTTTGAGTTCGCCCTTTGCTTTGTCGGAGCGTCATGTTAGCGTTTGGTGTGCGGATAATCTTTATTAGCTTGCTTGGCATCTGCGGGATGGTCACGCAATTGATGGCGGATAACAACCTTGCTTCAGGAACTACCAATTCCGCCACAGTTTCGTTACTGACAACGAACGATGCGGTTGAGCAAGAGTTTCAGCGCCTGATGGCGGCGGACGATGCGGCGCAAGCCGAGGTGGACCAGTGGATTCGCGATAATAACGCGGCGGCCGCTCGTGGCAGTGCCGTGCCGAAAGCCGATTTGGAGCGGCGGATTCGTGAGCGTTTTCGTCCCGTGCGCGAGGCCTATAATGATTTTCTGATGCGGCACCCGAAGCACGCCCGCGCCCGGCTGGCCTATGGCAGCTTTCTGAGCGATTTTCACGATAACGAGGGCGCGCGCGAGCAGTGGGAAAAGGCGCTGGCACTCAATCCCCAGGATCCGGCGGCCTATAACAACCTTGCCCATCTTTACAGCCAGACCGGTCCGGTCACCCGGGCCTTCGAGTATTATGGCCGGGCCATCGAGTTAAGTCCGCAGCAACCGCTCTACTACCGCAACCTGGGCGACGCCATTTACCTGTATCGCACGCAGGCCATGGAATATTACCACCTCGACGAGCAGCAGATTTATGACAAAGTGCTGGAACTCTACCGCAAAGCCCTGAGCCTGGATCCGACCGATTTCCCGCTCGCCTCAGATGTGGCCCAGGTTTACTACGGCTTTAAACCGCTCCGCCTCGAAGCGGCACTGCGTTCCTGGACCAATGCCCTCGCGCTAGCCCGGGATGAAATCGAACGCCAGGGTGTATATTTGCACTTCGCCCGGCTCAAACTCCAAACCAACCGCTTCGAGGAAGTCCGCGCCCATCTCAGCGCCGTCACCAACGAGATGTACGCCGAGTTGAAGCAGCGCCTGACGCGCAATCTGGAGGAACGCGAGCAGGCGGCGCGGGGAACCAACGCACCGCCGGCAGCCGCCGCCCGGCAGCCATAACGCGCCTTTCCCGGTTTCAGAGGGCGAATCGCGGGCCCGCGTTCAGCAGCCAGGCACCGCACGCAGGCAAAATGCCCGCCCGGCGGGCGCGGAGACGCTACCGCCGGAACTGCCGTTTGGTCTGGAGCGCCTTATGCAGGGCTTCTTTGACGGCGTCCAGCCGCGCGGGCAATTCGACAGGCTCGTTGGCGTGGTGACAGGGGAATTCAAGCTGGCGCTGGTGATACTTCACCTTCATCTCGACGAATTTAAGGCCATGCGCGGTGGAAATCACCACCACGCGGTCAGTCTTATTGATTTGGCCGGCCTTGAGCAGTTTGAGCAGCACCGCCAGCGCGACGCCGGTATGCGGACAGTTGAACATGCCGGTGCGGTCGCCCAGGGCCGCGGCGTCCGCCAGCTCTTCCTCGCTGGCCTGTTCGACGATGCCATTGAACTGCCGGAGCGTGCGAACGGCCTTCTCGAAGCTGACCGGGTTGCCGATCTGGATCGCGCTGGCCAGGGTTTTCCGGGCCTGAACCGGCTCAAAGGTCTCGAAGTTGCGCTGGTAGGCGAGGTAAAGCGGGTTGGCGCGCTGCGCCTGCGCCACCACAATGCGCGGCAGCGTTGCGATCAGCCCCAGGTCGCGCATCAGCAGCAGCCCTTTGCCCAGGGCGGAGACGTTGCCCAGGTTGCCGCCGGGAATGATGATGACGTCGGGCACCTCCCAGTCAAATTGCTGCACGATCTCGATGCCCACGGTTTTCTGGCCCTCCACGCGCAGCGAGTTCATCGAATTGGCCAGGTACAGCGTCGGGTCTTTGGTGATCTCCTGCACCAGCTTCATGCAGCCGTCAAAATCCGTGTCCAGGTACAGCACCAGGGCGTCGTTGGCGACGGGCTGGATCAACTGCGCGAGGGAGATTTTATCCCGGGGCAGCAGCACCACGGACGGGATGCCCGCCGCGGCGCAATACGTGGCCAGCGCCGCCGAAGTGTCGCCCGTCGAGGCGCAGGCCACCGCCTGGATCGGCGCGCCCTCGGAAATCATCTGCTTGACCTGCGAGACCAGGACCGTCATGCCCAAATCCTTGAACGACCCGCTGTGGGTGTTGCCGCACAGCTTGATCCAGAGGTCTTCCACTCCAATCACCCGCCCGAAGCGTTCCGCCCAGAACAGGTTGGTGCCGCCTTCGTAGAGCGAGACTATGTTTTCATCGCGGATTTGCGGCAGGATCCATTCTTTCTTGCCCCAAACCCCGGAGCCGTACGGCCACGCGGTGCTCTTGTAACGGTCTTCAAAAAGTTTCATCCACGCCGCCGCGCCGCGCCGGGACAACGCCGCGAGGTCGTGCTGCACCTCCAGCAGCGCGCGGCATTGCTGGCATTGGTACACGATGGAGTTCAGCGGATAGGTGGCCCCGCATTGCGGGTTGATGCACTGGAACCAGGCTCGATAGGACATGTTCTTATTCTCTTTTGCGCGGCAGCGGACAGCCCGCCCCGGCGGCGTCATCACTCAAGGGCCCCGGCAGGATGCCAGTTTGCCCGGGCAATTCAAGCGCGGAATGACGGAGAACGCGCCCTGCCTCTCCCCCGCGCGCGGCCGGACGGGCCGGCGGTGCCTGCTTCAACGGGTCCGCCCGCCGCGCGCGGGCGCCGCCCAACCCGCGCCGGCGGCGAAGTGCTCGACAGCGGGCGGGGAAACCGCCTAAGCTGGACGACTGATTTTCCTCGGGAAACCGCATGACGAAAACCGAACGATTGCTGCGCGAGCTGATCGCCCTGCCGAGCGTGAACCCGGCTTTTTTGCCGGCGCGGGACGGGCGCGCCGGCGAGCAGCGGGTGGCTGATTTTCTGGCGGTGACGGCGGCCCGGGCGGGTCTGGATGTGGAATTCCAGGTCGTGGCGCGCGGGCGGGCCAATGTGCTGGCGCGGCTTTCGCCCCGGGGCCGGGCGCGGCAACGGATTTTGCTGGCGCCGCATTTGGACACGGTGGGCGCCGCCGATGAGCAGTTCCGGCCCGTGACGCGCCAGGGCCGTCTCTTTGGCCGTGGCGCCTGCGATACCAAAGGCTCGGCGGCCGCCATGCTCATGGCGCTCTGCGAGCTGGCGCAAAGCCGGCAGCGTCCCGCGGCGACGGAAATTGTTTTTGCGGGGCTGGTGGATGAAGAGCACCACCAGGCCGGGGCGCGCGCGCTGGTGGCGGGCGGCGGGCGGGCCGACCTGGCGCTGGTGGGCGAGCCCACCGGTTTGCGGGCGGCAACCGCGCACAAGGGCACCCTGTGGCTGCGGCTGGAGACGCGGGGCAAATCCGCGCACGGCGCCCGGCCGGAACTGGGCCGCAACGCGGTGCATGCCATGGCCCGCGTGGTTGAGCTGCTGCAAACGACCTACGCCGCGCAGTTGCGCCGCCGCCGGCATCCGCTGCTGGGCTGCGCCACGGTGAACGTCGGCGCCATCCAGGGCGGGCAGCAGCCCAACATTGTGCCCGATCATTGCCATATCCTGGTGGACCGCCGCACGCTGCCGGGAGAAACCGATTCCGGCGTCCGGCGCGAACTGGCCGGGCTGTTGCGCCGGAAGAACCTGCCGGCGGCGCTCGGGCCGGATCCCCAGCCGCCCTGTCCGCCGCTGGCGACGGACCCGGCACATCCCCTGGCCGCCCGGTTTTTGCGCAGCCTGGGGCAGCGGCGGCCGGTGGGCGTGCCTTATTTTTGCGACGCTGCGGTGCTGGCGCGCGGCGGCATCCCCAGCGTGGTGTTTGGCCCGGGCAACATCGCGCAGGCGCACACGGCGCGGGAATGGATTTCCCTGGCATCCCTGGAAAGGGGCCGGGAGCTGCTGTTGCGTTTTTTGCGTTCGCTTCCCTGACCCGGATTCCCGCCCCTTTTCCCGTTCCATGCGCGACCAACCTGCCCAAACCCCGCCCGCGAACACCGCCGCGCACCGGGCCTCCTTTTTCCGTCAGAGCGGCTGGCTCATGTTTGCCACCATCGCCGGCGGCCTTTTCATGACGGCAATGCACTTCCTCTCGAAAGCCCGGGCGTTGCCGGAGGCGGAGTATGCCCAGTTCGGGGTGTTCCTCGCGGTGACGATGTTCATCCCGTCCATGCCGCTGCAAATGGTGCTGGCGCAACAAACCGCGCGGGCGCTGGCGCTGGGCCGCGGGCAGGAGCTGTCGGGCCTGATTCGTGCCGCCTGGCTGGGAACGTTTTTGCTGTGGCTGGCGGCGGTGGCGGGGGTCTGGTTCTTCCAGGGGCCCATTCTGGCGCAGTGGAAGATCACCAACCCGGCCGCGTTGTGGCTGACGATGCCGGTGCTGCTGTTCACCGTCTGGCTGCCGATGTTTTACGGCGTGCTGCAAGGGCAGCAAAACTTCCTGTGGATGGGGTGGAGCATGATTTCAAACGGGGTGGGGCGCCTGACCGTTGCCGCCTTTGCCGTTCTGGCGCTGCAATACCGCGCGCCGGGGATGATGATGGGCATGCTGGGTGGCATGGCGGCGGCCCTGGTAATTGCCATTTGGCCCACCCGCGCGCTCTGGCTGGCGCCGCCCCGGTCGTTTGACTGGCGCCGCTTGCTGCGCCAGGTCATTCCCCTGATGCTGGGGTTTGGCGTCTATCAATTCCTGCTCACGGCGGACACCATGTTTGTCAAGGCCTGGTTCGACGAGGAGACCTCCGCCTTTTATGTGAGCGCGGGGACGCTGGCGCGGGCTTCAATGTGGCTGGTCGGGCCGCTGGCGGCGGTGATGTTTCCCAAGCTCGTCCACGCCAGCGCCCGGGCCGAAAAAACGAACCTGCTGGGGGTGGTGCTGGCCGGAACCGCAATTCTTGCGGGGGGCGGCGCGCTCGGGTTGTGGTTGCTGGGGCCCTGGGTGGTGCGATTTATGTTCAAGCCCAGCTACGTGGCGGCGGCGGCAACGCTGCTGCCCTGGTATGCCTGGGCGGTGGTGCCGCTGGCGATGGCCAACGTGCTGCTGAACCACCTGCTGGCCCATTCCCGGTTCAAAGTGGTCCCGGCGCTCTGCGCCCTGGTCGTGGTCTACGTCGCCGCCCTCACGCAGTTCCACGACTCCCCCGTCACCATCATCAAGACGCTGACCGTGTGCAATACGCTGCTGCTGCTCATTTGCGCCTGGTACACCTGGGGCGTCAAAGCCACGGAACCGGAAGCCACCAGCCGCCCGGCCGCTTAAAGCGCGCCCGCCCGGCGCGGAGTGCCTCAGATCTTTACAGCCGTGCCCCGCGGCCAGTCAGGCCCGGCTGCCCGCCGTCCGGCGCCGTCCCGGACGCGATAATCCACGCAGGAAGTCCGCCAGCGACATATTCGCCAGCGGAAGGGAATCCTCGAAGGAAACGACCACTTCCAGCGTGGACACCCCCAGCTTGCGCGCAATTCGCATGGCCTGGGGAATAAAACCGAAGTCATGCGCCTCTTCCCGATCAAAAGTCCAATGATCGGCGGAACGGAAGTATTGGCGGGTCGCCACGTCTCTTAAGAATGTTTTCATAGCACAGGTTTGGTTTGCCGTATTGAGTCTGCCGGAGCATAACGCGCGCCAACCGTTGCCGCGGCCGGATCCGGCTTGAAAATGGACGGCTCAACCAGCGAATCGCGCGGACAACCGGCGTTCCCCTCCCGGCGCCATCGCACCCCGTGCTCCCCGCCTCGACCCCGTTGCGCCCGGGTGTCGGCGCGGACGGCGGGTTTTGCCGCCTCGCCGAATCAGAACGAGGAATCTACTTTTGCACCAGCAAGCGCGGCTGGATGACCGCGTCAGTGGTGGTGACGGCCAGGATGCCGCGCACGGAAAACGGAAGATCGTCGCCGGCGGCCTTGAGCCGGGCTTCGACTTTGTATTTGCCCGGCGGCAGTTGCCGTTTGAATTCCTGTTCCTGGCCAAAGAGGAGAATGGCCGCGTCCTCGCGCTCGATTCGCCACTGCTGGACCGGCGGCGGCGCGGCGGTGCTATCCGTCCAACGGACTTTGAGCAGCACTTCGATCGGGTGCTGGGCGGCGGGCCGGGCGGTGCGGACCACCTCGAGGGCCAGCGGGCCGTCCCAGGCGGCAGGCGGCGGGACGGGCGCGGGCGCTTTCGCCGGAGCGGCCGCCGGGGGTTCCGGCGCCGCGGCGGCCTCGCGGGCGGCCGCAACAGCCGGGGCCGGGGAGGGCGGCAATTCGATTTGGACCACATTGGTGGCCGGCTGCACGACCCAATTCGTCCGGAACAGAACCACCGTCTCCCAGTTGGTCAGGGTCAGCACGCTCCAATTTGTTTGGCACTGATCCACAAAATTGGTCTGGAAAAGGTTGACCGCCGCATAGTTGGTCTGCATGCGAACAACCCGGTTGGTCTGGTAGCCCACCACGAAATTGGTTTGAACCAGATCCACCACGACCGTATTGGTCAGGGTCCGGGTCACCCGGTTGGTGGCGAACACGTTAACGACGTTGGTCTGGAACTGCGTGACCCAGTTGGTGCGGTATTCATTGACGAACTGGTTGAGGGGCATCCGCACCTCGATGACGTTGGTGATCCAGCGTTCCACCCAGTTGGTTTGGGTGAGCGTTACTTCCGCGCCGGACAACGCCAGTACGGGCGTTCCCAGCGCCAGGGCCAGCGTCGCGAACCTGGCCATGCGAACCAAAGCAGCCTTGCCTGTCATAGTTTGCCTCCTGGGAAAGCAGCCTGAATGCCAACCCCCGGCCACGCCGAAGCCGGTCAACCCTCACCCGGGAGGACTTTCCCGGCGATGGCCCGGTTCCCAGGCGGCGCGGTCTTCCGGGCGCGGATCCGGGCCGCCGTTTCGCCGCCGCCGGTTTGGGGGCGGTTGCTTCCGGAAACGCCGGGCGGCTCAGTAGAAACCGTGTTCGTAGGCGGTATCGAACAGCGCAACCACATTCTCCGGCGGCACTTCGCCCTGGATATTGTGGACGTTGTTGAAGATATAGCCGCCGCCGGGCATGAGGGCCTGGAGGTTCTGCCGGACGTTGGCGGCCACTTCCTGGGGCGTGCCGCGCGACAGGACATGCTGGGCGTCCACGCCCCCGCCCCAAAAGGCGATTTGGCGTCCAAAGCGGCGCTTCAGCTCCGCCGGATCCATATTGCGCGCGCTGACCTGCACCGGGTTGAGCACCTGCACGCCGTTCTCGATGAGGTCGGGAATGAAGTCCTGGCAGGCGCCGCAGGTATGATACCAGATTTTCGCCGCGGTGCGGGAGCGCAGGTATTGCACCAGGCGCTGGTGGCGGGGCTTGACGATCTGACGGTAGATCGCCGGGTTGAACAACGGCCCGTTTTGACCGGCCAGGTCGTCGCCGATCATGATGACATCCACCACGTCGCCCACCTCGTCGAGGAACAGACGGAACCAGTCCAGCCAGAACTTGAGCGTCTGATCCAGCATCGCCGCGCAGAACTCCGGCTGATACATCAGGTCGCAGAACCATTGTTCCAGCCCGCGCAGATACCAGCAAATCTCATACACCACCCCGGAGATGCCGCTGACCACGGCATACGGCGTTTCCCGCTTCAACGTCAGCGCCCGCTCGCGCAAGCCGGCAAACCGGCTGGGATCATCGCCCCGGGGCCACGGGTAATCCCGAAGCTCGGCCAGGGTCGCGTTGGCCAGCGGGTGCAGGGTGATGTCCATGTAGTGGGGCGCATCCTCGGGCATGGACCAGCGGACGCCAAACTCATCCGTCAGATCGTCCCAGTTGCGCCCGTCGCGCCGGGCCGGCACGATGCCGCCCTTCCAACTGGCCGCCGCCCCGGCCGCCACGTAGCGCGTATCCACATGGAACCGCTGCAGGACCTGCTCGCCGGGCGCGGCCAGCTGCTGGACGGCGTCCATGATGCGGATTTCGTCCGTCACGCCCAGGTGCTGGAGCAGCGACCGGTAGGCGTTCCGGTGGATGCCGGTCTGGTTGCCGCCGAGGTCAATCGGCACGCGGTCCGGGATTTGGTGGTTGAGCGCTTTCAGGACCCGCTCGCGCGGGGTCATCGTTTCGCTTTTGGACATAAGCCGGGATCGAATCTCAAGGGTTGCAGCCGCACGCCCCGCATTTTAGGCGGAACCGGCCGGCTAAGCAACCTCGCGCGGCGCCGGGGGCGCGCCCAGCCGGGAGAAGGCCACGCCCTCGATTTCGACCCGCAGCTCCGGCCGGCAGATGTCGGCCACCACGTACAGGGCGGGCACCGGCCCGAAGCGCCGCTCGCAAATGGCCCGGCACCGTTTCCAATCCGCCGGGCGCTTGAGATACACGCGAATCCCGGCCAGGTCACGCAGGCGGGCCCCCGCGCCCGCCAGCCCGTGCCGGGCGAAGTTATCGGCGGCAATCAACCGCTCGATATTGTCAATCGTCTGCTCGGTCTGATGCTCGACGCCGTCCGGGTGGCGGGTTTCCGAATTGACGATGCTGGCGGTGCCGGAAATCCAGGTGGTCACGTGGTCGCCCACCCGCAGCGCCACCGCGCGCGAGAACTTGGGACTCTGGGGCGAGTAGCGGGCGTCGTAGGCGTAGGCAGGGATTTGCCGCGGATTTTCCAAAGCCCGCAAATGAACATCGCTCCGCCGGGTCTCCAGCGCCAGGCAACTCAGGGCCAGCTTCCGGCCCCGCATCCCGATGCCCGTGCTGGCCGGATAAATGCCGGCGGCCGCGCCGGGGTCCGGCGCCGCGCCGTGAAAGCGAACCGCGCGGTAGAAATCCGTCCGGGCGCGGTTCAACTCCTGGTAGCGCCACGTCTCCGCCTCCGGCTCGGTAATGCCGCCCAGGTAAAACCAGGTGCGGACCACCCGCTCGAAACGGCTGCCGGCGCGGGCCAGCGCCGCGCGCGACTGCGCCAGCGCCGCCAGCGTCTGGCGATAAACCCCGCGCGCCGCCGCCTGGATGCCGGCGCAATAAACCCAGCGGACGCCATCGCAATCCACCACGAGCGCGTGCGGGCCGCGGCGTTCGCAGCGCACCGCCGGGCCGCCAATGGCCCAGGCCTCGAGGGCCAGCGCCGCGCCATCGCAGGGCGGCTGCCAAACGTAATTGATGAACGGCCGTTCCGGGCCCAACCCATCCGCGCACACCCGCTCGCATTCCCGCTGCTGGCGGGGATCCTTCAGGAAAACCGTCAGCGCCGTGATGGCCTTCGTTCCGGGCGGCTGTTCGAGCGCCGCCCGCAGGGCCGACCAGACCGCGCGGGCCTGCGAGCGAAACGTGCCGCGTTCCGTGGGGGAAACCATCAGGGCCAGGTGCGTGGCCTGGCCCTGCGCCACCTGCGCTTGCCGGACGGCCGCCGCCGGGCCGGGGCCGGCTTGCGTTCGAACCCGGCGCGATGGCGCGGGCCGCGCGCCGCCGCGCGGCGGTTTGGCAACTTTCCCGCGCTGGCGCACGGCTGGCGAAGTGGCACCCATGATGGCTGAGGGTAGCATGACCGTTGTTTAACTCAAGCAACTCGCTGTCGTTTAAGACGCATTCATGACGCCGAAGGTTTCACCCTAATCAACCCTTCCCGACGATTCCCGCCGCGGCCGGGTTGGACTGACGGCGATTCGAGGGCCCGGAAAACCGGCTGGCCAGGGTCTTTGGTTAGCGGCGCCTGAGTTTGGGCAGCTGAGGGGAAAAAGGGGGGTCCAAACCTCGAAGCCGTTGCCCTGCGGCAAGACACCCCCTCCGAACGAAGAGTTCTGCGTTGGGGGCGGCGGGAGCGCGGCCAGTTCTGCGAAGGCCCGGACGCACAGGCACGAGCATCGTAACCGTAGCCGAAGCTGGCCGCTCTCACGTCGCCGGGGAAGACCGCCTGTCTCGGCGGTTTTCACGGCGGGCGCGAAGCGCGAGGCGTCGTAGTTCTGGCTTTCCGCGGAGCGAGGTTTAGCGATGGGACTGCTTGCCGGATGGGGTTCGCTTATCCTGACTGTCCACCTTGCCTTCAATTTCCGCCCAGAACCTGGCGCGAGCTTCAGGAACCAGACTGTTCAAATCCTGGGCTGCTTTCTTGAACCCCGGACGGGGTTCTCCGTTGCGCCCCTGCGCGCGCGGGTTCTTTGCGGCGGGGTGGCACTGGCGGCCGAGTCTGCGCGGCGGCCGGGGGGGCGCGTGTGCGGTGTTGGCCACCTCTCCCCCTTCCCCCTCTCCTCCGCGGCGGAGGAGAGGGGGGATGTATTTCTCGCCGTGGATTACCCAGGGTGGCGCTCGTTCCTCGCTGACCCTGGGCTACTTTCTTGAACCCCTGACGGGGTTCTCAGTGGCAGCGGAGTGGCTGATGCGGAGGCTTGGGCTGCTTTCTTGAACTCTGGACGGGGTTCTCAGCGGCAGCGGGGCGGCTGACGCGGAGGAATAGATATAAAAGGTTGGACGCGGGAGTTGGCGTGCGAGGGAGGTTATCCCAGGCGAAGTGGCAGGGGCGGAGCCCGAACGAAGCGCTGAACCGCCGCCCAACCCGCCGCCCCAATCTCCCCGGCTCCTGATCCACACAACCAACGCCCCTGAACAGGTTCCTGAACCCATCCCGTCAATCATTCACCCGGCGCGCATAGCCTGGGAACAAATCTTCAACCAAACTCACCCCAATCAGTCGAATACTCCGCCCACGATGAGGACAACGCAAGCAGCCGCCTTTCGGCAACCCCCACCCGGGAGGGGAAATGTCCCCGCCAGCCGTGACCCCATCCCGCCCAAAAACCACGACGCACGGCAACACCTCGCCGCCCGTTCCAGCTTTGCCGAACGTTCGCGTCCTCTCCCTCCCGCCTTGAAACGTCCTTTTACATCATCCGCGACTCGTCCATTCCTCCATTCCGGCTCAGGCCCGCGCCCAAACCCGCCCCACCCGCCCCAGCCAGCCTAACGCTCCCATTAGGCCGTGTACAACGGGTGTACAAAGGAGGCTCAAAGGGGTCTCATGCTTATT
>JAAYVL010000032.1 GCA_012517205.1 Verrucomicrobiota bacterium | reverse complement strand
GTCTTCGACTACTTCGGCCAACTGATCGAGACCCGCGCCACCGCGCTGGTCAATGCCAACGCCATCGCCCTGGACGCGGCCAATAATGCCTACGTGACCTCCGGCAACTCGCTAATCCAGATCACGACGAACGGCGTTAAGAGCACCGTCGCCACCATCACGGCTTCCGGCGCCTCGCTGCACGGGGTGACCGTCATGGAAAGCGGCCTGGTGGCCGTTTGCGACTCCGGCCGCCACGGCATCCTCCTCATTAACCCGGTCACGGGGGTCGTTTCCAACCACACCGGCTTTAACGGGGTGGGGGACAACACGGGCGTGAACAACCGCGGGGCTTCCCGAACCACCGCCACCTTCAATCGGCCCACAGGCCTGGCCAAGACCGGCGGGGGCTTCCTGATTGTCGCCGATTCCGGCAACCACCGGGTCAAAGTCGTGAACCCCATCGGCACCGTCACCAATCTCTACGGCGTCAGCTCCAATCTATGGGTGACCGGCCCGCATACCTGGCCCGGCTGGTGGGACGGCACGGTCTGGGCGCCGGATGTCCTGGGCACGGTCGAAGCCCGCGACCCCAAGGGCGTTCTGTTCAGCCAGGACGGCGCAATCTATGTCACCGAAGACTATTATCATTTGATCCGCAAGGCCACGGGAGCCAACCTTCCTCCTTTCCCGCCGCCGCCACCGACCATCCTGTCGGTTCTGACGAACTACGGACAAGTCACGTTGAACTGGTCCGCGTCTCCTGGCGCGACCGGCTACCATGTGAAGCGGGCGCCTTCCAGTGCCGGCCCTTACACCATCATCGCCAACGTCACGACAACGAGCTACACGGACTCCACCGGCCTCCTCGACGGGGCGACCTATTATTATGTCGTGTCCGCTCTCGGTGCGGGAGGCGAAAGCGCCAACTCCGCCCCGCCGTGGGCCGTCACCCTGCCCATGCCGCCAGTGCCCGATCCCATAATCGGGTATGTGGACTTCCCCCCGACGGGGTCCGCGACGCCACCGACCTCGGTGTTTCATCCCGTCTCCTCCCATGTCCTCAACAATGATACGCTCATTGTCATTCAAGGAGTCGAAGGCAGCCAGACCTTCTATACTTACGGCCCTACGCCGGCTTCCGGCAGCATCCCGGATCCTACGACAGACGACCCCTCCGCCCCGTCCGGCTACCAGGATGGCCTGTCACCCATCGAGGCAGCCTTTTATCGCGTGGCCGAGATCATGCCCGATTTAACCATCAAAGCCATCGGCACTAAAGCGGATGGCAGTCCGAACAGCGCCATTGCGCAGGCCCGGTTCCAGTTCATTACGGCCAATCCCGTCATCACGGGCAACAACGCGGCACAATTCACCGTGTCCGATCTTACCACCGACGCCCTCATGTGGTATACCGTGGATGGAACGGAGCCTACCAATGCCGCGCCCAGTTTCGGGCCTATCGGCAGCGGCACCAAGCTCTCGCTCCAATTCCCCGCGGGCAGCAACACGATGACGTTCCGAATCCGGGCCTTCCGCGACAATTACAAGCCCAGCGGCGTGGTCTCTGCCATCTTTTCGATTACCAACTTCCAGGCTAACACAATCAGCTTCGGCTTCGCCAGCGGCGAGGCCTCCAGCGAATTCATTGCCTCGCCGGGCCAGTTCTTCTATGCCCCGGTGACGCTGAATCCTCTCCCCGATACGCGAATTTATAGCCTCCAGTTCAATGTGACCGTTGGCAGTGGCGGCCCCAATCCCGGGCCGGCAATAACGCCCGGCGCCTATAATTTCCAGTCCTTCCTGGAAAAACCAGACCTCAAGAATCCGGGATATTTCATCAGGATCCCCCCGGCGATGTTCCTTGACAGCCTCGCCAACCCTCTACCGGTTATCCCCACGAATGCGGTCTTCCCCTACAACGATGGCTGGTTCGAAGAACTCCTCTTCAGCAACACCAGCAGCAACCTGCTCGGCGTAGGCTGGCTGGAGCGCGCCGGCAAGACAAACCTTTATGATACCACGTCTCAGGATTTAATCACCTACTCTCAGCCCCACGACACGCTCTTTCGCTCGGCGGATGGCAAAGTCGTCCTCGGCGGCTACGCCTTCCGAGTTCCCCTCGCCGCCGTTGCGGGCGACACTTACCAAATCCAAATAGGGCGGCCTTCGGCGACGTCCGACGGCATCGGCGCTCCAGGGCACGATGTCTATATCGCAACGCCCATAAATGGCTCGCTCTACGGAGGCGCCATCAATTCCATCAAGATTGTCACCGCGGGCCAGCGCAAGTACGTGGTCGGCGATAGCGCCCCGTTCCGGTGGTTTAATGCGGGTGATTTTGGCAACACCAATACACCGCCCCTCAGCAGCGTTGACGTCCTCAACAACAGCGACGTCATGCAGGTATTCCAGTCCGCCATCTACCACCTGAACTACCCGCCGCCGGGCAGCGACTTCCGGGACTGCATGGATTCCTGCGGCGCTTACGGCATCCCCGCCAGCGGCTACTGGGTGGCCAATACGAACATCACCGACCCGGATGTCCTGAATCAACTGTTTGATGGCAACGATACCGACATCAATAATATTGCCTTTGGCGATGGAGTGCTGGATGTGTGTGACGTTTACGTCACCTTCCGGCGCTCCCTGGACCCGAGCCTGACCTGGTGGCAGCGGTTCTGGACCAACGGCATCCTGGGCGCCACGCCGCTCTCCCAGCCCAAGGGCAAGGGCCTGAATGGCCCCGCGGTGCCCAAAGCCTCCCTGGCATTCCTGACGAATCCGCCGTCTGTGAACTTCACCGCCGGAGACGCCACAACCTCCGCCGGGCAGACGGTCTATATCCCCATCACGGCCAGCATCTTCGGCGATTACCCGTTGCGCGTGCTCATGCTGAACCTGAGCGTGGAACCGCTGGAAGGCTCGCCCGCCCTGGGCATCCCCGTTCAGTTCACTCCCCAGGCGGCCCTGGGCGCGCCGTCCATATCTTCCTCGATTGGCAACGGCAATTATGCCGCCACCTGGCTCCGGAGCGACATTGCCGGGCTGAGCGGCACCGCCACCCTGGGCACCCTGGCCGTCACGCTGCCCGCGGGCATCTATAATCGCGCCGCCTACGCCGTCCATTTCGACCATGCGTCGGCTTCGCCCAACGGCATCGCTTCGTTCCCGAGCCAGACCCGCACCGGCCTGATCCTGATCGGCGACTGGTCCGGCTCCATCTATAACGACGGCATCCCCGATTCCTGGCGCCTCCGCTACTTCGGCACCGTCAACAACCTCCTCGCGCACGCGGACGCCGATGCCGATGGCGACGGCGCTCCCAACTGGCATGAGTACCTGGCCAGCACCGATCCCCTCGCCGCCCAGTCGGTGCTGCGCGTCCTCACCGACCGGCCGCTCGCCGGGGAAAGCCAGAATTGCGTAATCCGCTGGCCCGGCGTAGCCGGCAAGCGCTATCGCCTCGAACGCTCGGCCACCCTCTTCAACCCGGTCTGGACTCCGGTTTACACCAACACCGGCAGCGGCCGGGAAATGCAGTACCAGGATCCGGCCGGGGGCGCCGTGCGCTTCTACCGGGTGACTGTGATCCCATAACGCGGCGGTCATTCCCGCCGGTCGCTTCACGCGGCGCATTCCTCAAGAATGCGCCGCTTTTGCGTCGGCGGGCGTTCCGGCGCTCCCTTCCCGGACCCGCGCCGGCCGATCAGCCAATCAACTCCACCAGCCGCGCCAGCTCCGCGTCGGTGTTATAAAAATGCGGCGACACGCGGATGTATTTCTGTCCCGTCCGGTCGCCGCGCAGGGATGTGATCACCCCGGCCTCGGCGAGCTTTTGGTGCAGCGCAACGAGATCGGTGCCGGGGCGGTGAAAGGAGAGGATGCCGCCGCGGGCTTCCGGGGGCGCGTCGGCATGCACGACCGTGCAGCCTTTGGCCTGCAAGGCCGGCGCCAGCCAGGCCCGCTTGCGCAACAACTCCCGCGCAATATTCTCCACCCCCACCTCCAGCAACAGCTCCATGGCCGCCGTCAGCCCGACGATCCCCAGCAGGTTCTGCGTCCCCGCTTCATATTTCTGCGCGCCCTCCCGGAATACCAGCTGCTCCTGGGCGACGAAGTTCGGGCACTGCACATTATTCCAGCCATAGATGGGCGGGTTGACCTGCCCCTGCATGGAATCGCGCACGTACATGACCCCCGCGCCGCAAGGCCCCAGCAGCCATTTATGCGCGTCCGCCGCCAGCATATCCACCTGCTCGACCGTCGTGGGAAACGCCCCCAGCGTCTGAATGGCGTCCAGGCAGAACCGGATGCCGCGCTCGCGCAACTGCCTGCCAATCGCGGCAAAATCCAGCCGGTAGCCGCTGACGAAATGACAGGAAGCCAGGGCGACCAGGCGCGTGTTTTCGTCCACCTGCCCCATCACGTCCAGCGGGCGGATGGCCCCCAGCCCGCGGGTATTCATCAGGCGCACCTCCACGCCCTGCTCCGCCAGCGCCATCCACGGATACACGTTGGATGGGTAATCATCAAAGTAGATCAGGATGTTATCCCCGCGCCGCAGCTTGACGCCGCTGGCCAGGAAACTCAACGCCAGGGAGGTCGGCCCCACAAAGGCCACTTCCCGGGGCTGGCAGTTGAGCAGCCGCGCCGCGGCCTGCCGTCCCCGGCTCAGGATGGCGGGATATACAAACTTCTCCTGGTCGCCGGTGGTGGCCTGCCGGGCATAGTCCGCGATCGCCTCGGCCACGCGCCGCGGCAGCGGGCAATCCCCCGCGTGCGCGAGGAAGATTGCGTCGCGGGTAACGGGAAATTCGTGGTGGCGCAGCTCTTCGTTGCCCAGGATTTCAGCCAGGTTCATCCCCCGAAGCTAATCCTTTATTCTCCCGCCGCAA
Source organism: Verrucomicrobiota bacterium (assembly GCA_012517205.1). GTDB lineage: Bacteria > Verrucomicrobiota > Verrucomicrobiia > Limisphaerales > UBA8199 > UBA8199. The sequence continues at coordinate 3,895 of JAAYVL010000032.1, read as the reverse complement.
GGGCGGAATGCGCTCCCGCCGCGGGCAACGCGGCGGCCGCTCAGGCGCGGCTGCGGAAGCGGCGCCACAGCAACGCCCCCAGCCCCAGCAAACCCAGCGAGAAGCTCGACGGCTCGGGAATCATCGCGGTGATCTGCACCGTCCAATACAACACCGAGCTCTCATAGTTGCCGGACAAATCGCTCAGAAACAGCGTCCACTCCCCGTCCGAGTTCACATCCAGGGGGCTGCAAAAGCTGTTCAGCGCCACGGTTCCGTGGTCCGGCTGATACGCCTGGCCGGCCTGGGGAAACTCGATCAAATGAATGGGGCCGTTGGCGGTGGCCTGGTCGTCGAGGGTGATGCCGGGGAATCCCGCGGTCGAGAACCCAAAGGTGAACTGCGGCTCGCCGGCGTTCGGCGGATTGCCCGTGCCCACCCGGTTCAGCAGGGGCACCGTCACGCTGTCATACGAGAGATGGGCGTAGAGATCCCCATTCCAGCCGCCGGAGATGTTGAGGATCACATTGACGTCCAGGAATGTCCAACTGGCGCCGAAACTGGGGGGATGCAACGCTTCCCAATCAATGGGCATGATGAACGTAATGCCCGCGGGGTTGTCGTCGGGGATGACCACGGCCGGACTCAGGGTCTGGGTCCAGGAATCCGTGACGATCTCAGCCCGTGACACCCCGAGCGCGCTCAGCAGCGCCAGGCAGATTAAAGTCAGCTTCTTCATCGTAAAATCCTCGTGCTCCGTAATTACTGGTTGTACTTCAAGCGATAGTAGGCCTGGCTGGGCCGGCTGCCCAGGTCGCTGAAGTCATCCGCGATTTGGAATTGGCCCGTCGTGTTCATCGCCGGCGTGATAAACCAACTGCGCAGCGGCCCGCTGAAACTCACGTCCGTGGCGCGCTGGACTTCGTAGGCCAGGCCCGGCACGCCCTGGAACTTGACCGTGACCGGCCCGCTCGGCGGCACCGAGGGAGCCTGCCCCTGCCCGTACCAGTCGCCCTTCACGACCTGGATCGTCCGGCTGCGCTTCTCGCCGCGGGTATCCACGACCGTGTAGTTAAACGTGTCATTGTTGTCATTGGCCGGGTAGTAGAAGAGCAGCCCCGGATACGCGGGATAGGTCTCGAGCCGGCCGCCGTTGGCCGAAATATGGTCAAAGCTCTCCAGCACCACCGTCTCGCCGTCAACCGGATCGGGATTGGGGAACAGCTTGGCCACCGGAATCTTCCAGGTGGTATTGGTGGCGCGCACCACGACCAGGTTGGTCGCGAACGGCACGTGGTGCACCCGCAGGATTCCATTGGTGCGGAGCAGCTCTTTATCCCAGACCAGGTCCGGGTCGCCGCTCACCGGCTGCGCCGGCTCAATCGCCGCAAACGGCGTGCCGCTGTAGTTGGCGGCGACAAAGAGCGGCCATTGATCATTGGCCTGCAGCGTCGCGCCCCGGTTGGTGACATACAGCGTGCCGCCCTCGGCCAGCGTGCCGATGCCGGCGACCTGGTCGTGGGCGTAGGCGCGGTCAATGTCCACCCCGGTCTTGCTCCCGGCCTGCAGGGTCAGATTGCCCCCGCCCAGGTGGGTGAGCGTGCCGTACTGCTGGCCGACCGTCAGCAGCCCCGGCGCCAGCAACCCGCCGCTCTTGATAGTCAAATCGCCGCCGAGGGTGCCCTTGCCGCGCAGGATTGCGCCGCTCTCCACAGTGGCGCTGCCGGAGCCGATCGAGCCGTTGTCCAGGGTCAGCGTGCCCGCGTTGACCGCGGTGATGCCGCTGTAGGTATTATTGGCGCCGCTGAGCGTCAGCGTGCCGGCATTGGCCTTGACCAGCGCCAGCGGAGCATTGGCGCCGCTGGCCTTGTCCCGGATTATCCCCGCAAACGTATAGTTGCCCGCATTGCTCACCGTCAGCGTCGAAGTGCCGACGGCGCTGACGGGCGCCTCGGTGTTTTGGATGACCGCAAAGCTTTCCGTGGCGCTAATCCCCTCCAGGGTTTCATTATAGCCGCCCAGGTTGAACTTGCCGCTGTTGCCGGACGAGGGGCCGGCGATGGTCACCACCGCGCTGTTATCAATCTGCTCGTGGCTCCAGAGCGTGAGTTGATCCGTCCCCGAGCCATCCCCCAGGGTCACGTTCTTCGGAATCGCGGTCACCCCGTCCGTCTTGTCCAAAATAAGCTCGCCCGCCTCGATGATCGTCGCGGCTCCCGAGTAGGTGTTGGGCGACGGCCCCGCCAGCCGCAGGAAGCCCGTGCCTTGCTTGACCAGGGTCCCGCCGGCTCCCTGGATCACCCCCGACATAACGGTGCTCGTATTGTCCCGGTTGACTCTCAAAGTGCCCGCGCCGCCGCTGCCGGCCCCGTGGATGTCCACCACGCTGCCGATTTCGCCCGCCAGCGACCCGAGGGTTTCGGTATAGCCCGCCACGTCGAACAGCGTGCCGCTGTTCTTCAGGTAAACCCGCTGGTCATTCGAGATGCGCTCGTTGCTGGTTCGCAGCCGCAGCGCGCCTTCGTGAATTTCAATCGTCTTGTTGCCGGTGGTGGTTCCACTCAGGGCCAGCATGCCGGGCCCCGCCTTGACGAGGTTGTTGGCCCCCATGGCGATGACGCCGTTGTAAATCAGGAAATTGCCGGGCGTGGAGTCCGCAATGTCAATGGTGGCCCAGCCGGTAAGCGTGATGCCGCGATTCTCTTTGACCAGCGAAGAGCCGGCACCCGTCTTGGTCGAACGCAGCACGGCGTTTACGGTCAGGATGATGTTATCCGCAACGAAGCTGGGGGGGTAAGCCCCGCAGGGATTGTTGACCGCATTCACATCGCCATTGAACTCGAACGTTCCGTTCCAAACCGTCAGGCCGCCGCTGTAAGTGCCCGCCCCGGTATAAACCACCTTGCCTCCCTGGACGTTCTTGCAGATATACAGCCGTTCCGTCCCGGCAATCGTGATGGATGGATTCACCGTCAGGGTATAATTGGCCGCCGCGCTGAGTTCGACATCGGTGGCGTTGTACGAGCCCATGGTCAGGGTCTGGGTGCCGGTCAGCGTGACATTCCCGCCTCCCATCGCCCGAACTGAGCGCGCGGTGATCGCGGAGCCCAGCGTGAGGGTTCCGGCATTCCAAATCATGGCATCATCCCGCGGAGTGCGCGTGACGTTGTCCCAGGCAACCTCCGCTCCCGGGGCCCCTCCATTCCACCAGTTTGCATTCGCCGTACTCCACGTGCCGTTGCCGCCCAATCCCGCACCCGTGCCCGCGTTGTTGCCGCTGACATTCATATCGGGATCCCAATATCGGGCATAACCCCACAGGCTCTGGGGAACGGTAAACAGCAGCATGGCCAGCACGGCCAACATCCAAGTCATTCTCGGCACGTTCATCGCGCGCCCATGCGCGCTCGCTAGAAATCGCTTCATGGTGGAATCGTCTAAAACTTATCGCTAATAAACTTCAGACTACCATTTTTCACATTTGCACATTGTTGTCAAGAATTTAGTCAAAAAATCATCTGCGGCACGACCGCAATTCCGGGATTTAACCTTTCTCCGCCCGACAGAGAGACTGCTCCTGAAATAAGCATCCGAAAACTCGAAATCGCGAAATGACTCGCTCCCCTGCCCCGGGGTTATCAAATACCTCGCCCCCACCCATAACGGCCATAAACCGCAAGTAGCTGTATCCACGCTGCTTATCAACCATTTCCCGCTGTGGATTTCGCGTTCTTGCTTTCCACGCCCCCCACTACTCCCCACTTGCACCTCAACACACCCTGATGCCTTGCCTTTAACCGGGCCGACTCGGATTTCTCCCCCCATTCAACCCCACGAAACGCGCAAGTCCCTGGCTTTACGGGTGGAAGGCATTCGGAGTCCAGCAATCCGCCCATTGATTTCACCAATCCAGCAG
>JAAYVL010000036.1 GCA_012517205.1 Verrucomicrobiota bacterium | reverse complement strand
GCTGTTAATGGGAGTCTGAAAGCGGGCCAGAGGCCCGCGCGCCGGGCTTGCAGTGATAAAATGCCTGGGCGGATTTGTGCAACCTGGCGCGGGTGGCGGACCCACTGGCTCCCGGCGCAGGGTGAGCATCTTCCCGCGGCTAACGTCTGCCTTGGGAGCGGGGGTTCATTGCCCGCCTCCCGCCCAGTGGTCGAAGTGGATGAATTTTTGCCACAAGGGCGTGATGCGCACCTGGCAATTTTCTGTGAGCGGCCAGTCGTTGCGGGGGTTGCGATCCAGAAGGCCCAGGTCGAGCAGCGGCTCCAGCACATAGCCGCTCAGTATCCATTCTTCCTCGTTATGCACCGATACGATTTCGGCCTGGAGTTGGTTGAGCACGCCCGGCAACAGGATTTTTCCGGCCAGGCCGCGGACGGGCGTCCAGTCGCAGGCCACGTTGTCGAGGCGCCAGAGGGTCACGGCCAGGGTTTGCTGGATGCCGGGCACGTTGCGGGAATGGAAGCCGTAGTGGAGGTCGAACTTGCGGAAGTAGGCGAGGAAGAGCTTGCGGTAGAGCGTCCCGGCGTGAGCCTCCGCGCGCAGCTCGCGGCCCGCCCGGGTGAGTTGGAAACGCTGGTTCCGCCGGGCCACCAGGCCGGCGATTTCGCAGATGATCCGCGCGATATGCAGCCTCCAGACATCCGGCTCGTTCAGCACCTTGCGGAACCGGGGCGTGATATCGCGGAAGTGCGCGGGCAGAATCAGCCGGTCGAACATCTGCCGGACGAAGGCGCGGGTGAGGTTGCCGGTGACGGTGGCGGGTGTGCTGCCGGCGTCCGCCAGCGCGGCGAGGAACCGGCGGGTGTTTTGCAGGAAGACGGAGTCCGCCAGGTCGGACAGCGTGAGGTCCGGGCTGAACCGCATCGGGCCGTCGGCGGCCTCCCAGTTGGCGGCCAGCAGGTGGCGCAGGAAGGCGTCAAAGGCCTCGCGGCTGCCGGGTTCGGGAGCGAATTGGATCATAGCGGGTCAGGCTGGTTCGCGGAGGTGGACGAGGTTGCGGCAGGGGGCGGATGGGGTCATGGGGTTCGGGAGCCGCACCCCGGAAAGGCGGGCGGGCGTTGAATCCGTAACCTGGCGGCGGCGCCACTCATGACGAAAGGTTGGTGCGTAACGGTTCGGGCAGCCCCACAGCGGCGCCGCCTCTTTGCGCTTAACGCAACCGTAGCGTGCCCACTCCCGCGCGCAACATAAATATACCGGCAAGGACACGTTTTCCACAGGGCTTATTGGGCGGGGCCTGCTGTATTTTATCGGCCCTGGCCAACGCTGTGTTCCATGCCGGGGCGGCCTCCGGCGGAGCGCGGCGCGAATGGGTTAGCGGACGGCAGGCCGCTCCCCGGGGCCGAGGCGCAACCTCCGGCGATTCTTATCCGGTCGCGCGGCATGGGAGGGCGCCCCAACCCTTTTCGGCCGGCTTCCGCCGCGCCGGGACGGATCCCTGGGCAACGGGGCGCGGGATTAATTAATTTTGGCCTTGCCAAATGTCCCCGTTTAGATCACAGTGGCGGCAAGTTTCTGGCTGCTGGATATATGAATCATCCGCGCCTTAGCGCACCGTTGCCACCTGGCAAACAGATGGCGCGAGTCCGGCTTTAGCCAGCTAAAGGGTTCCCCCCTCGCACTTCATACCTTATGAAAATTAACACTTCGTTTCGACGGCACATAAATTATCGGCAGCGCCTGGCGGCCGGCCTGCTGCTTCTTGTTTTAGGCGCCGGCTCGCTGGGGCGGAGTCTCGCGGAGACCCATCTGCTCCCATCCCCAAGTCCCAACCCGTGGGGAGACTGGGAGGTCTGGGCGAAAGTGGAGGGGCAGGATGTGAAATGTTTTGGCGAAGGCGAGCAGGGGGATTCGGAATCCCATTATCGGGTGATCCTTTACACGGTGCCCAAAGAGGCCACGGTCACCGTGTACGCTGATTTTCATGGTTCGCTGCCAGAGGGGGTGTATCCCGTCAGCCAGGAAATCGGCATGACTCCCGGCGCCGGGTGGACTGTGGCGGGCGGGGTGGCCGTCTCGACGGTTAATCTAGTCACCAACCAGGAAGTGCTCGCCCAGCGGCATATGATACAGGGCGTGGTGACGCTTCATACGACCGATCCCAACTATTCGCCGAGCAGGGGCTTTCTTGCCGACTTGTTTGTGGCGCGACCCATTGGCGTGAGCGCGGGCGGCAGTTCGGGCGGCGGGCTGCCTCTCTACGCTCATTCCCAGGTTCCCTGCATGGCCACCAACCCGATCACCCACGTCTCGTGGGCGGATGCCAGTCTTTCGCCGCTGCCAGACGCCGAGGTGAAAGCCGAAGCGATCGAGGGAGTGGAAGTTTCCTCCGGTTGGCTGACCACCGGGGAACTCGGCCGGGCGATGGCTACGGTCCGGGCGCCCGCCAGTTCCATCCCGGATGCGGTGGGGCTGGTGTCGGGCCGCATCCGGATCAAAGCGGTGAAAGATCGCGCGACGGTGCAACGGGAGGTGGATATTCACATTCCCTACGCCTCAGTCGCCGGTGCCTATTGCGCCTCGCTGATCGGGCGCGCGGGCGCGATCCTCGAGCCGCAGCCCATCGTTGACGGGGATAACCTGCGGCCGGGGGACGTGGTGCAGGTCGGGAATGAATTCCTTGGCAACAGCCCGTATCTGAATCTCTGGTTCTGCAATGGCCAGCGGGTGGTGCTGCAATCGGACACCGTGGGCGGAATCCGGGCGGTCGTTGGCCAGGGCAGCCTGGATCAGCGCACGCCGGTGTTCCTGGCGACGCTGGAGAACGTTGTGCAAAACATCCAGGCCGATCCCCGCCGTTACGGGCGGATGATGGTTTACAAGGCCATTGGCAACGCCGTGGACGGGCTGCTCGGCATTCCCGATCCGGTGGGCTGGACGGTCACCACCCCCGGCGGCGCGGTGGAAAACTGGGTCGGCAATTACGTGGAGGGTGCCTATCAACCGCAAAAGCGCTCCCCCTCCGGCGGCCACTCGAAATCGGGGTCGCAGGACAGCTCGTCGCCGGATGCGGCCTGGGCGGGCAGCGTGGTGGACTTTTACAGCGATGGCACGGCGCGCGCGTACAACCGCGGCGCCACCCTGAACCTGCACGGGCCGTCGGCTTCCGGCGCCGCGCCCCTGAACGGGATGCTGGCGGCCCGATTGGACGCGCCCGGCGGCCCGATTTCGTCCCCCGGCCTGGCGCCCCGCGACGGCTTTGCCCCGTTCATCTCTTTCGAACCGACGAATGGGGCAAGCGGCGTGCCCATCCGGCCCCGGCTCCGGGCGCAATTCCTGAATTTTGGCATTAACACCGTGCTGCCCGGCAGTCTTTTTTGCCGTTTGGATGGCCGGTTGCTGCAGCCGCAAGAGCGGCTCAACACCAGCGAGTTTGTGTGGCAGACGCCGGCGGCGGAAGCGCTCACGCCCGGCCTCCACCAATGGGACATCGAGTTCGCGTTGTTGCAGGGAGGGTTGCTGCGCACCAGCGTCACCTTCAGCGTCACGGAAGCATTGCCGGCTCCGCGCACGGTGCGGGCGGCGGCGGGGCTGCAGCGCGTGGCGCTCCGCTGGGATGCGGAAGCGCTGGCCTGGGCGCGGGGCGGCTTCCGCGTGTACCGGGCCGCTCCCGGCAATCCTCCGGTCCTGATCAGCGGCTCCGCGCCGTTGCGGCAGCCCAACTTTGTGGATCTGGCGCCGCTGGCCAGCGGTAATTATGAAGTCGCCGGACTCGACGCCGCGGGCAACGAAGGGCCGCGGAGCGCGCCGGTGACGGTGCTCTTCCCGGGCAGCGCGCCGCCCGTGCCGCAGGCGGTCGCCGTGACGGTGCAGGCCCGCGAGGCGCAGCCCGGGTTTGCGCTGGGCATTGATGATTTCACTCCGGGCTTCACGCTCTGGCGCATCGAGGCCGCCACGAATGCCGGCGGCCCGTTCACCAACGTTCTGGAGGGCGAATTGACCAGCCTGGCGCTGTGGCCGGTTCCGCGGCCGTTCGAAGAGACGCGCCCGTGGTACCGCGTCACCGCCCTCAACGTGGACGGCGTCGCCGGCCCGCCCGTGACGGCCGGGCCGCTGGCCCTGCCCGTGGCGCTTCCGGGCGTGGCCGGCCTGACCGCCCTCCCCAATTCCAACGGCACGGTTCAGGTTCGGTGGGATGCCTGGACCGCGCGGGCAATCCTCGGCTACCGCGTCGAGCGCGGGTTCGACGGCAAGTGGACGCTGGCGGCGGATGTGGATGCGTCCACGCAAACCTGGACAGAGACGCAATCCGGCGACGGCGTCCGGCGGCAGTGGCGCGTGCGGGCCCGGTTGGCCGGCGGCGCGTTGTCGCCCGCCTCGCCCGCGGTGGAGTTCTGCCTGCAACCCGTCCCCGCGCACCCGGGAAACATCCGTTTCGCCAACGCGACCGTAACGGGCGCCGAGGGGGAAAGTCTGCCGATCCGCATCGTCCGCGAAGGCGGCAGTGATGGCCCTGCCTTTGTCACCTGGTCCAGTTGGGGTTGGGCCGGAAGCGCCACGCCCGAGGCCGACTACACTCCCGGCGCGGGCCTGCTCATCTTCGCGCCCGGGGAAACCGAAAAGACCGTCAACGTAGCGCTGCAGGCGGACAACCTCCGGGAGCAGCCGGCGGAGAGCTTCTACGTGTATCTCAAACAGGTCGAAGGCGGTCCCGGCCTGGCGGAGCCTTCCATCACGCAAGCCTTCATCACGGACGGGCCCGAACTGGCCTGGGAATCCATCTGGCTGTATGCGTCTGAAAACGATCCGCCCGAAGTGCGCTTCCACGTGCGCCTGGATCCGCCCGCGAATCATCCCGTCAGCGTGGGCTACGAGTTTCAGGCCGGCGGCAGCACCGCCACCCCCGGCGCGGACTTCACCGGTCCCCTGACCGGCACGCTGACTTTTGCCCCCGGACAAACCAACCAATTCTTTGCGGTCCAGCTCATTAACGACACACTGAAGGAGGGCACGCAACCCGAAACGGTGCAATACCGGCTGACCAATCCCCAGGGCGCGGCCATTGACGACCGGGATCCGTTCCGGCTGTATGCCACCCTGGAAATCCGCGATGACGACACCCGGCCGGGCCGGGCCGTTTTTGCGGACCGGACGGTGCGGTTGCGCGAGGGCGAGAGCCGCGCGATCACGCTGCGGCGCGAGGGCGGCGCCGACGGCGAACTGGGCGTATTCCTCTTTGGGATGGGCGGCAACGCGCAACTGGAAACGGATTGGGCCATCAACCCGAATTTCCCCAGTTTTGCCGACGGGCAGACCAACCTGAGCGTGACCCTCAGCGCGTTGACCGACGCCGAAACGGAGGGGGCGGAAATGGCCATTCTCGGGGCGCAAGCCATGGGGGGATTCCACCAGATGGCAACCCTGTTCGTAGTCATTGAAGATGCCACCACGCCCGCCTCCGGATTCGCCGCCTGGGCGGCGCCGCGGCTGGCGGCGTTCCCCGCGGAACAACGCGGCCCCTATGCCGATCCGGATGGCGACGGCGCGCCCAACTGGGCGGAGTTCCTCTGGCGGACCAACCCCGCGCAGCCCGACCGTCCCGCGCCGCCGCAATCCCGTTTCACCGAGTGGGGCGAATGGCTGCTGACCGTCACCGTCACCGAGGACCCGGCCCTGCTGGTCGTCGCCGAGTTTTCCAAAGATGTTACCTGGACCGAACCGGAGTTCCTCGCTGGCAACTGGGAGACGAATGGAGACGGCACCCGCACCGGAACCTTCCACTGCTTCAATTTTGGCGGCTCCGCCGGGTTCATCCGCTTCCGGGGCGAGTGGTGCGGGTCTCCGCAGCCCTGACGGCCGGCCTGGCCCGGCGGGGTTGGTTGCCCGCGCCGCCGCGTCCGGATGAGCGGCCCGGGTCAGGCCCAGTAACGGTAATTGAGGTCGGGGAAAAGGTTGTCCCGCTCCTCGACCTGGCGGAGCCATTCGCGGTCGAGGGGCTCGCCGGCAAGCTGCTCGTAAAGGCGGGTGAAGCGCAGGAGATGCTCCCGCACCCGCTTGCGGGCGTAGCCGGGGCGGGTTTCGGATCGCAGCAGAAAGGGCCAATCGCTGGCCTGCGCCAGCAGCAGCTCGCGCGCGGCTTGCTTGAGCGCGCGCTCCTGAATGGCGTCCGGCCGCGGGAAACGCCGGGCCAGCTCGGTCATCCGCTCCTGGGCGGCGCGCAGGTGGGGATAGATCCACTCGTTCTTCTCGTTGAGCCAGACGCGCCAATAGCCGCCCTCGCCCCAGCTTGAGGCGGCGGGGGTGGCCGCCTGGTGAGTGGGATGCCGGCGCAGGAACTCGCCCGGGGTGATGAAGGTGAACGCCCCGGGCTCGGCGCCGGCCTGGCGCACCAGCGCATCCAGGAACTCGGGCCCCTCAAACCACCAGTGGCCGAACAACTCGGCATCGTAGGGGGCCACCACGATGGGCGGGCGGTCGAGCGCTTCGCCCAGGCGCTGGAATTGCGCCCGCCGGGCGGCGAGGAAGTGGCGCGCGTGCTCGCCGGCCGCGTGGACGGCGGCGGCACGATCGTAGATTTCCTTGTGGGGCGCGCGGCCGGTGATGCGATGGTATTTCAGGCCGGTGAAGCCGCGGTGGCCGGGCGCGGCCAGGTGCGGGGCGATGTATTCCAGGTCCAGGTCAAACCCGATGTCGCGGTAGAAATCGCGGTAGCGCGGGTCGCCGGGGTAGCCGGCCTGGCGGCTCCAGACCTGGCGCGAGCACTCCGGATCGCGGCCAAACGCGGCGATGCCTTTCGGGGTAAAGATGGGCGCAAACACCGCGTAGCGCGGGCGCGGGCGCGCGTGCAAAAGGCCGTGCGTGTCGGTGACGAACCACCGGAGGTCCGCAGCCTGCAGGACCTCCTCCAGGGCCTCGACGTAAGCGCATTCCGGCAGCCAGATGCCCCGCGGCTCGCAGCCAAAGCAATGCTGGTAATGGTCGCACGCCACCCGCACCTGCGCCCGCAGGGAAGGCGGGTGATCCGCCAGCAGCGGCAACAGGGCGTGCGTGGCGGCGCTGGTGATGATTTCCAGGTGGCCCGATTCCTGGAACTGCCGGAAGGCCCGCACCAGGTCGCGCCCGTGCCCGGCGTAAAGGGCCTGCGCGGCGGTAAAGCGTTCGTGATAAAACCGCGCCACCTGCTGGAGCGGCTTTTCCCAGCGCGTGCGCTGAATCTCCTTTTCCGCCAGGGCAACCTGCTCCCGGAGGTAGCGCTCGCAGCGATCCTGCAAAAGCGGGTCCTGCAGCATCGCGCAGAGCGTGGGCGTCAGCGTCAGCGTCAGGCGCGGGGACAGCCCATCCCGCCGCCAGCCCTCCAAAAGCCGCAGCAGCGGGAGATAGGTTTCCGCGACGGCCTCGAACAGCCAGTTTTCCTCCAGGAACTGCGCGTGCTCCGGGTGCCGGACGAACGGCAGGTGCGCATGCAGGATCAGGGCAAAGTAGCCGGCCATAAAGAAACGCCTTTCCGCCGCCGGCCGGCCGCCGTTCGCCCGCCCGCGCCGTTCATCACGGTTCCTCCCCCGGCCGGGACGCCGGTTCAGAGGCGTCCGCCCCGCTCCCGTCCGGGTAATCGGTGGCGCGGGTGACCCGCAGCCGGGCCTGCCGCAAATCGCCCCGGGCCGACAGGGCCGCCACGCTTGCCGAGTGCTCGCCGTCGGGCAGCGACAGCCGGCAGCTAAAGGTGCCGTCCGCCCGGAGGGGGATTGGCCGCCCGCCAATCGTCACGGTCGCATCCGGCTCCGTCGCGCCGTGGATGACGAGGTCGGTATGGACGCGGAACCAAAAGCCAGGCGCCGGCGGCTCCGCCGCGCCCGCTGCGGGGCTGGAGACGCTCCCGGCTTCCCCGCCCGCAACCGCCCAAAGGGCGGCTTCTCCCTCCGCCCAGGAGCTTAGCGCGTCTCCCAATTCGGGAGTCCATGCCAGCATCTCCGCCGGCGCGTCTTCCCGCGCAGTCTCCGGCGGCGGCTCTTTTCCGGGCGCCGCCGGGCGGGCTGGAGTTGCCAGTTGCGTCAGCCGCACCTGGGGAGGGATCGTCACGAACCGCACGGTCCGATCCGCCGAAACCGCATCCACCGGCGTGGTCACCGGGGCGGAGGTGGCGATTTGCACCCAGCGGCGCCGGGGCCGGTAGTAGCCCAACTCCGCCACGTATTGCGCGCCGGCGTGGCTCACCTGGATGAACCAATGCCGTGATTCCGGATGCACATGAACTTCCGCCGCCGGGCGCTCCGCGATTGAACCGGCATGCACCCGCACGACGAGATGGCCATCCGCCGACCGGGCGTTGTATTGGCGCTGCTGCCGCGCGGCCAAATCCCAGGAAGCATACAGCCAGCGCGGCTCGCGCGCGGTGAGCACCAGCCGGCCCGTCCCATAGGAGCCGGGCAGGGCCGCGCCCCTGGACTCAAGCGGGTCGCCCGCGGCGGCCGGCTCCGGCCCGGGCGTTGGCTCCGCCCCGCGCAACGGCGGACAGGGCGGCTCGTCTTCTTCCAGCAAAAGCGGCGGGATTAGCGGGTCCGGCGCCGCCGGGGAGGGCAGCACCGCGGGCGCCGCTGGGCGCGGCGGGCGCGCGGCGGGCATCCGCT
>JAAYVL010000038.1 GCA_012517205.1 Verrucomicrobiota bacterium | reverse complement strand
GGATCGGAAAGGCAACGCGGGTTGCAATTATTAGTTTTGGCATTGGGGCTCCATGATGATTATCGGCTGGCCGGGGTGCCAGGGCTGCCGGATTCGCGGTCTCAAAAGACCCAGCGGTTGGGGTTTCGAAAGGGCGGGGATTCCGGGTTTATTTCCCATAATCGGGAGGGATGGAATGGGGGACGGCTACGTGTTGGACATTGAGCGGCCGTCCTGTTATTCTTCGTTCCATACAAAATGAATATGGCTAACAAAGCTTCTGAACCTGCCGCCGCAACCGGTGCGCCGAACACGCCGTCGGATTTTGTCCGCGACATCGTGATTGCCCACGTCGCGGAAAAGAGATACCCCCGGATCCATACGCGTTTCCCGCCCGAGCCGAATGGCTACCTGCACATCGGCCATGCCAAGTCCATCTGCCTCAACTTCGGCATTGCCCGGGAATTCGGCGGGGTTTGCAACCTGCGCATGGATGACACCAACCCGACCAAGGAAGACGTCGAATATGTGGACTCGATCATCGAGGACGTGAAGTGGCTCATTCGCGGGTGGGCGGACGACCGGCTTGGCCTCAAGCCCAAGGGCAAGTTTCCGGTGGCCCAGACCGTCAACGGCAAGAACGATTTTTACCTGGGGCCGGTGACCGGGGCGTCGGAGGTTCCGCTGGAGCCGTTTTATGCCAGTGATTACTTCGACCAGACCTACGAATACGCCGTGCAGCTCATCAAGAAGGGGGTTGCCTATGTGGACGATCTCTCGGCGGAAGACACCGACAAGTATCGCGGCGCCCCGGATCGCCCCGGGCAGGAAAGCCCTTTCCGCAACCGTTCCATTGAGGAAAACCTGGATCTCTTCGTCCGGATGAAGAACGGGGAGTTTCCGGATGGAGCGCGCACGCTGCGGGCGAAGATTGACATGACGTCGCCGAATGTCTGGATGCGCGACCCGGTGCTCTACCGCATTCGCCACGCGGAGCATCATCACGCCGGCGCCAAGTGGGTCATTTACCCCATGTACGATTTCGCCCACTGCCTGAGCGATTATCTCGAGGGCATCACGCATTCGATTTGCACGCTGGAGTTCGAGGTGCACCGCCCGCTCTACGATTGGATTCTCGAACAACTTGACCTGCCCCGGCCCCTGCCGCACCAGTATGAGTTTGCCCGCCTGAGCCTGGGCTACACCGTGATGAGCAAGCGCAAGCTCATGCAGCTCGTCAACGAGAACCTCGTTTCCGGCTGGGATGATCCCCGGATGCCCACCATCAGCGGCCTGCGCCGGCGCGGCGTCACGCCCGAGGCGCTGCGCGACTTCGCTTACAATATCGGCATTACCAAGTACAACGGCATCACCGATGTCTCCGTGCTGGAGTATTGCATCCGGGAAGACCTGAACCGGCGCGCGCTGCGCCGGCTGGCGGTGCTCCGCCCCCTCAAGGTGGTCATCACCAATTACCCCGAGGGCCAGGTCGAGGAGCTCGAGGCCGTCAACAACCCCGAAGACCCGGGCGCGGGCAAGCGCAAGGTCCCCTTCAGCCGCGAGCTTTACATCGAGCGCGAGGATTTCATGGAAGCGCCGCCGCCCAAATACTTCCGCCTGCGGCCCGGCGGCGAGGTGCGCCTCAAGTATGCCTACATCATCAAGTGCGACGAGGTGATCAAGGACGCCGCCGGCCAGGTGGTGGAATTGCGCTGCACGGCGGACCTGGGCAGCAAGACCGGCGGGCCGACGGCCGCGCGCAAGGTCAAGGGCACCGTTCACTGGGTCAGCGCCGCGCATGCGATGGACGCCGAGGTGCGCCTCTACGACCGGCTCTTTACCGTGCCCGTGCCCGACGCCAGCGGCGACTTCAAGCAGCACCTGAACCCGCACTCGCTGGAGGTGGTCACGGCGAAATGCGAGCCGGGGCTGAAGGACGCCCGCCCGGAGCTGCGCTATCAATTTGAGCGCCTGGGTTATTTCACGCTCGACCAGGACAGTACGCCGGACCGGCGGGTGTTCAACCGCACCATCGCGCTCAAGGATACCTGGGCCAAGGAAGCGCGAAAATCCGCCTGACCGGGGAGGACCGGCGTTTTGGGTGGCGTCCCAAAAGCGGGGACAGGCGGCCATGATTTCCGGCGGGAAGACGCCCCACTCCGGTGAAGACTCCCGATTCGCCAGCCTCGCCCCCCGCCGTCCTGGACCCCAGGGCTTGCTGGAATGAAATCGGCGGGCAGGGCAATGGCACCTGCCCGAAGCTGGCGGAGGTTATTCGCTGCCGCAATTGCCCGGTCTTTTCCGCCGCCGCGCGGCAGTTGCTGGACCGCCCGCTGACCCCGGACTACCGGCGCGCCTGGACGGAGCATTTCGCGCAGGCGCAGACGCCGGCGGCCCCGGCGTCACTAGCCGTGCTGTTGTTTCGCCTCCAGGCCGAATGGCTCGCTTTGCCGGCGCAGGTGTTCCAGGAAGTGGCCGAACGCCGCCCGGTTCATTCGCTGCCCCATCGACGCCAGGGGATCGTGCTGGGGCTGGTGAATGTGCGCGGCGAGTTGCTGCTTTGCGTCTCGCTCGCCCGTTTGCTGCGGCGGGACGAACCCCCGCGACCCGAAGCGCGGCAGGCGGCCTACGATCGGCTGCTGGTGGCCAACTGGGCGGGGCAGCGCTATGCCTTTCCCGCGGACGAGGTTCGGGGCATCCAGAAGTTTCAAGCCGCGGAATTGACCGAACCGCCGGCCACGCTGGCAAAATCCGGGCTTGCTTATACCCGGGGCCTGCTTCCCTGGCAGGGCCGGGTGGTCGGCCTGCTCGATGCCGAGCGCGTCTTTTCGTCCCTGAACCGGAGCCTGGCGTGAGCACGGACCCTCCCGAGGATCTGGCGAATCTCTCGATGCGGGAATTGTTCCGCGTCGAAGCCGAAAACCAGGTCGCCATTCTCACGCGCGGGCTGCTCGAGCTCGAACAGAAACCGGCAACGTCCGAACACCTGGCCGAGCTCATGCGCGCCGCCCACTCGCTCAAGGGCGCCGCGCGCATCGTGGGGCTGGAGGCCGCGGTGCAAATCGCGCATGCGCTGGAGGATTGCTTCGTCCTGGCCCAGCGGGGCAAACTGGTCCTGCGCCAGCCGGAAGTTGACCTGCTGCTCCGCGGCACGGATGAGCTGCTCCAGCTCGCCCGGCAGGCCGAGACTCCGGGCGCCGGCGGGGAATCCGCGCCGGCCGCCGAAACCCAAACGCTGCTCCGCGCGCTGGCGGATTTGGCCCAGGCCGGCGATGCGGCCGCCGCCGCCCCGCCGCCGCCCGCCATCCCGGACACCGCGCCGCCCGCCCCCGAAGAGATGCCCCCTCCGGCCAGCGTCCCGCCCGGGCCGGGCGTGCCCGAGCGCGTGGTGCGGCTCACCGCCGAAAACCTGAACCGGCTGCTTGGCCTGGCCGGCGAGTCCCTGGTGGAAGCGCGCTGGATGCGCCCGTTTGCCGACTCCCTCCAGCGCCTCAAACGCCAGCAAAACGAACTGGGGCAGCAACTCGAAGAACTGCGCCGGCACGGCGATGAAGCGGGCCTGCCCGCGCGGACGCGGCACCAGCTTGCCGAACTGGCCTACAAGGCCGCCGCGTGCCAGCAGTTGCTGGCGGACCGGCTGCAGGAGCTGGACTTGTTTGACCGCCGTTCCGCGCAGCTTTCCCAGCGCCTGTACCTCGAAGTGCTGCGCACGCGCATGCGCCCTTTCAGCGATGGCGTCCGCCGGTTTCCGCGCATGGTTCGCGACCTGGCCCATTCCCTGGGCAAAAAGGCGCGGCTCGAAATCATCGGCGAGAGCGTTCCGGTGGACCGGGACCTCCTGGAGCGATTGGAAAGCCCGCTTGCCCACCTGCTGCGCAACGCGGTGGATCACGGCTGCGAAACGCCCGAGCAACGCCACCGCCTCGGCAAGCCCCGCGAGGGCACCATCCGACTGGAAGCGCGCCACAGCGCCGGCCAGTTGCTGGTCACGGTCGCCGACGACGGCCCCGGCGTTCCGCTGGAGCTCGTGCGCGAAGCCGCCCGCCAGCGAAACCTGGCCGACCCGGCCGCGGCCGAAAAATTCACGGCCCCCGAACTGCTCGACTTCCTCTGCCTGCCCGGCTTTACGCTCAAGGAAACCGTGACGGAGATTTCCGGGCGCGGCGTCGGGCTTGACGTGGTGCAGAACATGGTCCGCGGCGTGCGCGGCCATTTGCGTATCAGCACCCAGCCCGGCCAGGGCTTGCAGGTTCAGTTGCAGTTGCCGCTCACGCTCTCGGTGCTCCGCGCCTTGCTGGTGGAGGTGGATGGCGAACCTTACGCCTTCCCGCTAAACCAGATCACGCGCGCCTTGCGGCTGCCGCGCGCGGCGGTGGAAACCCTTGAGGGCCGCCATCATTTTCATTTCGCCGGGCGGCAGGTCGCCCTGGTGACCGCCCACCAGGTCTTTGACGCCGAAGCTCCCCAACCGCGCGACGACGACTGGGCGGTGGTGGTTCTCGGCAATCGCAACGCGAGCTATGGCGTGCTCGTGGACCGCTTCCTGGGAGAACGCGAGCTGGTGGTGCAGCCGCTGGATGCCCGCCTGGGCAAGGTCAATAACATCAGCTCCGCCGCGCTCCTGGAAAACGGCGCGCCCGTCCTGATTGTGGACGTGGACGACCTGCTGCGCTCCCTGGGGAAACTGGCGGCCGGGCAGCCCCTCAAGCTCGTTCCCCCCCAGCCTCCCGCGCCGGCCGGCCGCCGGCGAAAACGCATTCTGGTGGTGGACGACTCGCTGATCGTCCGCGAACTGATGCGGAAGCTGCTGGCCAGCCGCGGCTACCTGACCGACGGCGCCACGGACGGGTTGGACGGCTGGAACGCCGTGCGCGCCAGCCAGTACGACCTGGTCATTGCCGATGTGGACATGCCCCGCCTGAGCGGCATCGAATTGACCTCGCTGATCAAGCAGGACCCGCAGCTCAAGTCCCTGCCGGTGATGATCATCTCCAACCAGGACCGCGAACGGGACCAATCGCGCGGCCGGATTACGGGCGCCGATTTCTACCTGACCAAGAGCGCCTATCGGGATGACGCGCTCCTGCAGGCGGTGGCGGATTTGATTGGCGCGCCCGATGCCTGAGGTCCCGGGCGGACGGGCGGCGGCCCGGGCGCGCCGCCAGCGCCGTCCGCGGCGCGCGCCCGAACCCCTCGCGCCGCGCCAAGATTTTAACACTCGACAAAATCAGCCGCTGCACTACCTATTAGGGTAGCGTCGCTGGCTAAAAAACATGACCGACGAGCTCAACAAAGACACCGCCCGCCCGGATGCGGCGCGTCCGAAGGTTCCCGCCGGGGATCGCGTGGCGGTTTTGCTTGTGGACGACCAGGTGCTGGTCTTCGAGGCCATTCGGCGCGCGCTGGCCGGCCAGCCGAACCTGGACCTGCACTACTGCGCCGATGCCCGCGAAGCCCTCGCGATGGCCAGCCGGATCAAGCCCTGCGTGATCCTCCAGGACCTGGTAATGCCGGGCGCGGACGGCCTGGCGCTGGTGGAGCAGCTCCGCGCCAACCCGGCCACCCGGGACACTTCCATCATTGTCCTCTCCACCAACGAGGACCCGCAGGTCAAAGGCCGGGCCTTTGCCCTCGGTGCCAACGATTACCTCGTAAAGCTGCCCGATAAGATTGAGCTGGCGGCCCGCATTCGGCACCACGCGCAGGCCTGCCTCAACCTGTCGCAGCGCGACGCAGCCTACCGGGCCCTGCGCGAGAGCCAGCAGCAGCTCATCGCCAGCAACGCCGCGCTCATTTCCCTCAACCACCAGCTCGAGGATGCCACGGCGGCCAAGTCCCAGTTCCTGGCGAACATGAGCCACGAAATCCGCACCCCCATGAACGGCATCATTGGGATGACCGGCCTGTTGCTGGACACCGAGCTAACCGACGAGCAGCGCGAATACGTCGAAGCCACCCGCAACAGCGCCGAGGCGCTGCTGACGATTATCAACGACATCCTGGATTTCTCCAAGATCGAGTCGGGCAAGCTCGAACTGGAATACCGCCCCTTCGAGCTGCGCACCTGCCTGGAGGAGGTCATGAAGCTGCTGGCTCCCCGGGCCGCCCAGAAGAACCTCGACCTGGCCTGCCTGGTGGACGATGCCATTCCCCGGATTCTGGTCAGCGACGTGACCCGCCTGCGGCAGATCCTGGTCAACCTGATCGGCAATGCCGTCAAGTTTACGCAGCAGGGAGAGGTCGTCGTCGAGGTGGTCCCCGACGAACACGGCGCGCGCAGCCTGCCTCCCGGCTTCGCGCCGGACACGGAATTTCTCCGCCATCCCAATCATTGGCTGCTCCATTTCTCCGTGCGGGACACCGGCATCGGCATTCCGCTGGATCGCCAGAGCCGGCTCTTCAAGTCTTTCCAACAGGTGGATGCCGCCACCACGCGCCATTACGGCGGCACCGGGCTGGGTTTGGCGATTTCCAAACGCCTGGCCGAGTTGATGGGAGGCCGGATCTGGGTCGAGAGCGAGGCCGGCCAGGGCGCCACCTTTCACTTCACCATCTCCACCCGGGCGCCCGCCGCCGCCACCCCGCCCGCCTGGTTAAACCCGCAGCCGCAACTTGCGGGCCGGCGCGTGCTGGTTATCGAAGATAACCCGACCAACCGGCGCATCATTTCCCATCGCGGGCAGCAATGGGGCATGAAAGTTCAAACCGCCGACAATCGCCGCGAAGCCCTGACCCTGCTCGCGCAAGGCGATCTGTTCGATGCCGTAATCCTCGACTGGGAACTGCCGGGACAGGAAGGGCCAGCGCTGGCCGAGCAGATTCGGAAGCTGCCTTCCGGGCGTTGCGTCCCCCTGCTTTTGCTCTCGGCCATGCGTCCGTCCGGCGAGGATGCCCACCCCGTGCGCGAGGGAATGGCTGTTGCCATTCATAAACCCATCCGGCCGGCCCAGTTGCTGGAGGCCCTGTGCCACGCCTTGAAGGTCCAGACCCTGCGTGAGAAAAAACCACCGCCGACCCCGACGCTCGACCCCACCCTCGCCCACAAGCTGCCCCTGCGCGTGCTGCTGGCCGATGACAATCCCATCAACCAAAAGGTCGGCCTGAGCGTGCTGAGCAAGCTTGGCTACCGCGCCGACGTTGTCAGCAATGGCCGGGAGGTGCTTGAAACGCTCGGACAAAAGCCCTACGACCTTCTGTTTCTGGACGTGCAAATGCCGGAGATGGACGGTCTGGAAGCGGCGCGCCAGATTTGCCAGCGCTGGCCGGCTGACAAGCGCCCGCGCATCATTGCCATGACCGGCAACGCCTTCGTGGGCGATCGCGAAAAATGCCTGCAGGCGGGCATGGACGACTACATCTCCAAGCCGGTCCGGGTTGGCGATCTGCAATCTGCGATTGAACGCTGGGGCCCCACCCGCCCCAAAAGAAGCGATACAACGCTGCTGGCCCGCGCGCGCGTCATCCCGAGCGAAAAGCTGCTCGACTACGCCCTCATTGCCGAATTGCGCAACCTGCCCGCCACCGGCAGCGTCGGCGTATTTCAGGAGTTGGTGGACTTGTTTCTCCAGAACGCCCCCCAGCGCATCATCCAAATCAACCAGTCCGTTAACGATGGCCCGATGCTGACCTTTCATGCCCACGCGCTGAAAGGCAGCGCCCTCAACCTGGGCGCCACCCGCCTCGCCGAGATTTCCCAGAAGCTGGAAGATCTTGGCCGCGCCCGGAATATGCATGGCGTCCCCGCTTTGGTCCAGGAACTCGACTCTGTTTTTACCCAGACCAGGGCCCAGCTTCTCTCCCTTCGCAACCAATAACCGCTGCCCGCGCGCCCATGCTGATCAAGCCAGACCGTCTAACCCGCGGCGATACGTTTGGGGTCGTCGCCCCCGCCAGCGCGCCGCCCGATCCGAAAAACATTGACCGCGCCGCCGCGGCCCTGGAACACTTGGGTTTCAAGCCCCTACTCGCCCCCAACGTCCGCCGCCGCCACGGTTTCCTGGCTGGCAGTGACCGCGACCGCGCCAGCGACCTTATGCGCATGTTCGCTCACCGCAAGGTCAAGGCCATCCTTTGCGTTCGCGGCGGCTATGGCTCCGCACGGCTGCTGCCGCTCCTCGATTACCACCTCATCCGCGCCAATCCCAAAATCTTCGTCGGCTACAGCGACATTACCTCGCTCCATTGCGCCTTCCTGACCCATGCCCGGCTCGTCTCCTTTCACGGCCCGATGCTCAACTCGGATTTCGTGAAGCCGGACTTGCCCTCGTTCACGCGGCAGGGCTTCCTCCGAACCTTGATGCAGCCGTCTCCCCCCGGCAGCATTTGCCGCGGCTACCGGCGCAAAACCGTCACCATCCTGCGCCGCGGCATCGCTTCCGGGCCGCTGGTGGGTGGCAATCTCAGCCTGCTCTGCGCCGCCCTGGCCACTCCCGGACAGCCCCCCGTCAAAAACAGCATTCTCTTCCTGGAAGACGTCGAGGAAGCGCCCTACCGCTTTGACCGGATGCTGACCCAACTGCTTAACGCCGGCTTTCTCCAACTGGTTGCCGGCATCGCCATTGGCGTCAACGCCGACTGCAAAGACCCGAAAGCCAAAGGCACCCGGGAATACCGCCAGACCCTGGAAGATGTGCTCCGGGAACGGCTGCTCCCGCTCAAGGTGCCCCTCGTCATGGGCCTGCCTTTCGGCCACGTTTCCCACAACGCCACCTTGCCGCTCGGCGTGCGCGCAACCCTCGACGCCCTCCGGGGCGACCTGGTCATCACCGAAGCGGCCGTAAGTTAGCGCCCCGCCCGCGCAAAACCACTCCGCCTCCGCCCGGGCTTCGCCCCGGGAGTCGTCAACCCTCCCGTCCGGCTTCCTGCACGCGAATAAAACGCCGCAGCAGGATCAACCCGACCGGCGCAACCGCGGCAATAATGCCGATCACCAGCCACATCACCCCCGAATTCCGCACCCCGACCTCCGGGCAGTACCGGGCCAGCAGCCGGAAGGAAACCGTGCCAACGATCAGCTTGGCCAGCAGAAAGGGAATGTAAGAAAGCGCCGCATAAGAGGCTTCCTGCCCCCGGGGCGCAATGGCCGCGGCGTACTCATACACACGCGGCGAATAAAAGGCCTCGCCAAAGGACATCAGGATCACAAAGAACGTAATCATCACATAATACGGGTGCACTTCGCCCGTTAATCGCAGGTAACCATGCCCGATCCAGTGCCCCACCCAGCCGTTCGCGAGCGGTTGAAACCAGAGCGTGGGCAGCGCCATGATAAAAACCGAGGCCGCCGAAATAAGGCCGCCCACGATCACCATGCGATACGCCGTAAAGCGCTGCGTCAACGCCCCGATGAGGGGCACCAAAAAGACGATCAGAATGTTGTTGATGGCCACCAGGCGCCCCACCGGCGCCCCCTCGCCCAGTTCGCGGATGCCGAACTTGGGAAAGACATAGTCCATCTGCATGAAGATGAGCTTGAGGAACGAAATCAACATCAGAAACGCCAGCAAGCGATAAAACCCGGCCTGCCGCAACAGACCGCCAAACAGTTTCACCGTGTCCCGCGCGCTGTCCCGCACCGTTTGCCAGCAGACCCGCCAGAAGCCCAGCCCCACCGGCCCCCTGGCGGCCGGCTGGAACCGGATGCCCTCGTCGGTGACTTCCACATCGCGCCGGATGAAGTAAATCACCGGCAGAATGGCAAGCTGTATCCCCAGTGAGGCAAAGAACAGGGTGCGATACGTGGTCAGTTGGCAGTGGACCAGCGGCAGCGTAAGCCGGCCCTGCTCGCCCAGGCTCTGGCGCAGGTGATCAAACAGAAACGCCGCCAGCAGGAACCCCAGGTTCATGATGGTGTAGAACAGCGAGTAGGAAATGGAACGCTGCTTCGTGGTCGAGTATTTGCGCACCGCCGCCACCAGCACCGGCGTGCCCAGGGCCTCGGCCACCGCCAGTGGAAACAACCCGGCGGCCAGGGCCAGCCACTTAATCGTCGTAAAGGTCATCACCGCCCGCGCCGCCACGCTAAGCCAGACACCCAAAAAGAACGTCCGCCGCAACCCAATGGCATCCGTCAGCGACCCCACCAGCAGCGTGACGACCGTCATCAAAATGGACCACCCCGCCACCAGGCTCCCCGCGTCCGCGTCGCCATACCCGAAATCGGCCATCAACCAG
Organism: Verrucomicrobiota bacterium; assembly: GCA_012517205.1. Classification (GTDB taxonomy): domain Bacteria; phylum Verrucomicrobiota; class Verrucomicrobiia; order Limisphaerales; family UBA8199; genus UBA8199. Next base: position 27,037 of record JAAYVL010000038.1, on the reverse strand, counting down.
AGCGCCAGCGTCAGCACCGTTACTTTGTAAGCGATGACGCCTAGGAACTTCACGGCGAAGGTAATCCACAACTCGCGCGAAGCGCCCTTCAGTACGGTGAACTTGGCCAGAAACCCCTCGATTACCGCCGCGCCCTTACGCATGCCCCGGCCTTCTGAAGTGCTTGCCTGTCATTATGGCCACATACAATCCCAACTCCTCCGTCGAGTAAAGCGCGAAGGCAGGAATCTTTGCGGGGGCGCCTCCCGGCGCGCGTCCTTCCCTAAACCGAATCCTCCCCCCAGCCGTTTTTCGCATAAGCCCGCCGCTCGGCAAGGTGGTTTCCCCACCACAAACTGCCCGGGCGCAACTCGCGCTATTCAACAGCCCTCAACCATTCTGCGCCCGGTCAATATACCAACACCAGCACCGCTGCTTGCTCGGCGGCCTTTACCACGTCCTCGAACTTGCGGTCTTTGAGGTTGGGCTCCCGGAGCCGGGCGGCCACTTCCGGCACGGATTCGAGGAAGCTGAGCAGGAAGCTGCTCTTGACGGCGTAATTCACATTCTCCGGCAGCGCCCCGCTGGCCGCCAGGGTCGTCTTCGCGCTGAGCTTGGCTGTCACCACACCGACCACGTTGCCGCGCTCGTCCACCAGCGCGCCGCCCGAATTGCCGGGTTGCACCGGAGCGCTTATCTGGAAATACCTTGGGTCATCCTGCGCCCCGGAAAGAGCGGCAATCTCACCCTTGGCCAGCTTGGGCGCGAACCCTTGCAGGCCGATGTTAGGGAAACCGACCGTGGCCACCGTGCGGCCCAGCTTCACGTCGCGGCTGGACACCAGCGGCAACGGCGCAAATCTGCCCTCCGCCTTGAGCAACGCAAGGTCATTGGCCGAATCCACCCTCACTACCCTGGCGGAGAGAATCCCATCCTGGGTAACCACCCGCACCAGCGCCCCGTTCCCGGCCACATGTTCATTGGTAATAAGATATCCATCCTCCGTGATGAAGAATCCGGTGCCGGAACCTTCCGGGCGTGTCTCCAGGATGCGCGGGATGGAATTATCGCTCCCGGAAGAGGGCGCCTCTCGCGGTTTAAAATCGCGCGCCCGCTTTTGCCCTTCTGCAATTTGCCGCCGCGTCATGCTTCTTTTCAATTTGTCCACCTGTTTTATTGCCCCCTTATCCCCCTGGCCTGCCGCCAGCAGAAACCACTTATAGGCCTCCGCTTCATCCTTCGCCACGCCTTGACCCTCGGCGTAGCAAGCCCCCAGAATGTATTGAGCCGGGGCGAGGTTCTGCTCCGCGGCTTTCCGATACCACTTCACCGCCTCCACTTCATCCTTCGCCACGCCTTGACCCTGGGAGTAGCAAATCCCCAGATAGAATTGAGCCTTGACGAGGTTCTGCTCCGCGGCTTTCCGATACCACTCCACCGCCTCCACTTCATCCTGCGTCACGCCACGGTTCCCAAAAGCGAACGCACGGCCCAACTCACACTGGGAATGAGCATCGCCCTTTTCCGCCTTGGCGCGGACCTCAGCCAGCCATTTGCGGTCCGCCTCACTTGCTGAGCTGGCAATTGAAACGTCCCAATGACTAACAAAAGTAACAGCAACCACCTCCACCAATTCTTCGCTCTCATGGCGGCAGTTTATTCGGCTTCCATCGGCTGGCAAGCCCCTGATTCAGCGCTCGGCGGGCTTGCCTGCCGGGAAGGGCATCCACGCCCCGGGGCGGGTCAGGGATTGGGCGTTCTCCGGCCCAACGGATTCTCGATCCGGTAAATGCGAAAGCGAAAGGGGACTTGCCAAAACCGTTCATCGCCCGGGAGCAACTCCACGGAATACGCCCGGGGCCGGGTGGCCGCATGGGCCGCATAAAGCTCCAGCAAGTCTGGATTGTGCTGGAGCAGCGGGCTGGCCAGGAAACCCGCCGCCAGCATCGAAGCCGGGGCGCGCTTCCGGAGGAGCAGCCCCCGGCGCAGCTCGCGCCAGGCCGCCAGCCGCACCGGCGGCGGGCGGGCCAGCAATTGCCGGACGCGCCCGCTCCACGAGGGCCGCAGGTCTATCTCCAGCCACAGGTTTGCGCCGCCGCCCACGCTCAGATCAATCGCTTCGCCGGGCCGCGCGGTCCCCTCCCGCAACAGCGTCAGCCGGGGCGCGTCGGCGGCGCGAGCCCGGAACAGGATGAAGTTCTGCTCGGTGGCGACCGGCTCATAATTCATCAGGAGCTGGCGCAGCACATATCCGTCTTCCAGCGACGGCCATTTGCGGTCCAGGAGCAGAAACTCGAACAGCACATACTCCGGCGCGGCGCGCGAAAGGTAGAACCGCTCGTTCAAGCGCATCATATCGGCGTTGCAGGCGCCGTAGCTCTGGAAATTCGGGCGCGGGCGATAGTTGAGATCATTGAGGATGGCAAACGCCTGGCGATAGCCGAAGACGTCCACGCGGGCGCTCCCGATGAGCTCGCGGAACCTGGGCAGCTGCGCCCGGCGGCGATTCTCCGCAAAAGCGGCGTTCTCACGCCGCAAATACTCCCCCGGACGCAGCAGCGCCGGCAGGTTGGCGCCGGCCGCGCGGACCGCCACAGCCACCGAGCCCGGAAACGCCGGAAAGGAAAGGGCCTGCGCCCCCGCCAGCGGCAAGAACCAGCAGACGCCGCTCAGCAGCGCATCCCCGCGCCCGCGCCCCGGTTTTCCGGCGGCGAACACTTCCAGCGCCACGGCGAGCAGGGCCAAATAAAAGAAGCACAGCGTCAGGTAGCCCGCATAGGCCCGCACGAACCCGTGTTTCCAGGCGGCAAACGTCAGCAACAGCAACCACGCCAGCAAGAACCCGCGCCGGCCCCACACTCTCCCGGCCGGGCCGTCAAAGGCGCTCCGGGCGCGGAGCCACAGGAGCGCCAAAAACAACGGCGCCAGAACCCACCCCAGGTTCCGGGCCCAGAGCAGCGGCTCAAAGCCCAGCGCGGCATTGTAAGCCCTGACCATGGCCACGGCATTGGCCAGAAATGGTGCCAAGTACGCCAGGCTTTGCCCGGCCAGCTTCCAGCCCAGAAGAAAACCCCCGGCGCAACCCGCCCCCAATCCCAGCGCCAGGCGCCGGCGTCCGCGGAGCCACAAGTCGCCGCCCAGCAACGGCACCAGCCCCGCGGCCAGAAAGAGATAGGAAACCTTTGCCAGGGCGCAGAACACGGCCAGGGCGCCAAACGCCGCCGTCACCCACGCCAGGCGGCGCCCGGATTCCACAAAGCCAAGCAACCCCCAGCATAGAAGCCCGGCATTGATGACCAAATCACACCGGGGATGAATATCCCCCGCGAAGATATTGGCGGCGCTCCACGCGCAGCCCCCCAGCAGCAGGCATCGCCACCCCCAGTGCAACCGCCACGCCACAAGGCAAATCCCCAGCGCCACCATGAAATCCAGCCCCACCTCCACCACCAGGCGCAGCCAGGCCGCCCAGGGATAAAAGTAATCCATCAACAGGAAGCCCAGCGGGCCATAGGTATAGGCAATGTCCTTGCCAAACTGCAGCCCGTGCTGCTGGGCATAGAATAAAACGGCCGTCTGGGAAGGATCGGCCCGGTAGGCCCGCTCTTCATCCGGCTCCGAGCAGGGAGGAAACTTCAGGAAGGCAAGCATCAACAGCCCGGCCGCAAGCCAGGGAAGCGCGCGCCTGAAAACACGAGCCGCGCCGCCCCACCCGAACCGAGCCGGGCCCGAAGCCCAATCCCTCCCTCCCCCGGGCGCGGGCCCGGGAACGGAGTTCGCCGACGCTGTTTTGTCTGACACCGGGAAAAAGGTTGTGGCGGGGCTCTCCCCCGTCAAGCCGGCCAGCCGCGCCCCTGGGGGCCTCAGCCCGCAGCCGGGCGGAAAATGGTGGGTTGGCTGGGACTCGAACCCAGGACCAACGGCTTAAAAGGCCGCTGCTCTACCGACTGAGCTACCAACCCCGGCCACGACAACGCCGCAGCCACCGCTATTTAATAAAGGCAACAGCCGGCCGACGCAAGCACCGTTGCCCGCGCCCCGCGGGGCGTTGGCCGCCAGGCAAGGTCTCCGGCCCGCCCGGCGCTACTTTACGGAGTCCGCCGCAACAATCTTGATGCTCTCGATCCCCATGCGCTGGTTGGGCCGATCCGGGGGATGCGTCGCCGTCGTGGCAATCTTTTCCAGCACGTCGTCGCCTTTGATCAACTTGCCAAAGGCCGTGTACTGCCGGTCGAGGAACCGCGGGTTGCCATGGCAGATAAAGAATTGGCTGCCGGCGGAATCGGGGTCCTGGGAGCGGGCCATCGAGATCACGCCGCGGTCATGGTGGCGCTCATTGAATTCGGCTTTAATCTTGTAACCGGGATCCCCGGTGCCCCAGCGGGCTTCCAGGGCCGGATCCTTGGTCAGCGGGTCTCCCCCTTGAATCATGAAACCCTTGATGACCCGGTGAAAACACGTGCCGTCGTAGAACCCTTTCTTCGCCAGCGTCTTGAAGTTCTCCACCGTCCTGGGAGCCACTTCCGGCCAAAACTCGATGACCATTTCGCCTTCTGTTGTTTTAATCACCGCTACTTCTTTTGTATTCACCGGGTCTTTCTTTTGTTGAGTGCCGGCTTGCTCCGCCGGCTTGGTTTCCGCTTTGGTTGGGTTATTGGTTCCCTGGCCCTGGGCCGCAACCAACCCCAAAGCCAGACTAAAAGCACACCATGTCGTCGCTATCTTCATAAACGCATCGAACTTCCCATAAACCGGCGGCCAAGTCACGCCCGGAATTCGCCAAATCGCAAAGGCCACTGAAGCTTTCCTCCCGCCCGCCTTCCGCCCGCCCCGGCCCACCCCGGGGCGGAAAAGGCGCGCCCCGGCCGCCCGCCCCGGAAAACCGGGCGGCGCATTTCGGTGTAACCATCCGGCTTCCCACACGTCTTAGTTCCTTGAGATAACCAATCGGCCTGCCGCCCGATAAAGCGGAGGCCGGCAACAATACAATCGAAAATTGAGGATCATCAACATGAAGAAACTTAGTCTGATCGCAGCCGCGGCCATGGGTGCGCTGATCGCGTGCAACGCGGCCCCCGCCCAGGGCGGAGCCAAAAACCCCGCCTGGAAAGGCGGAAAACGTGAAGCGCCCAACCTCGAGCAGCGCCTGGAGCGCATGACCACCCAGCTCAAGCTGACCGATGCCCAAAAGCCGAAAGTCAAGGCCGTGCTGGAGGAAACGGCTAAGAAAATAAAGGAACTGAAGCCGGAAGAGCGCCCCGCCAAAATCAAAACCCTGCGCGAAGAGGAAACCAAGAAACTCAAGGCCATCCTGACCGATGAACAGTTCAAGAAGCGCGAGGAAATGATGCAACGCGCCCGGGAAAAGAGAGGCCCGATCGGCGAAAAGAAAGCCCGAAAAGCGCGGGCGTAATCCCTTTCTTACCCATTCCCGCAACCGGGACGGCCCCCCGCCGTCCCGGTTTTTGTTCGGGCGGAGCCTTGGGACCGCGCCGGGTTTTCTGCTTCTTCGCCGGGGTGGAAAATCCTAAGCTCCGGCCATGAACTGCTTCGTTACCGGCGCTTCCGGCTTCATTGGAGCGAACCTGGTGCATGAACTGGCGGCGCGCCAGCACCGGGTCAAAGCGCTGCTGCGGCCGGGCTGCGACCTCCGGGGTTTGGCGGGCGCGGAGTTCGAGCGGCTCGAGGGCGACCTGAGCGATGCCGCCCGGCTCACCGCCGCCCTGCGCGGCTGCGAATGGTGCTTTCATGTCGCCGCCAGCTACCACCTTTGGCTGCGGGACTACCGGCCCATGTACGCCGCCAATGTCGAGGGCACCCGCACGGTCATCCAGGCCGCCGCCGCCGCCGGCTGCCAGCGCATCGTCTATACCAGCACGGTGGGCTGCCTGGCCCTGCCGGAACCCGGAGCGGGGCCAACCCCGCCGGTTGACGAAACCGCGGTGGCGGGCGAAAGCCAGATGGTCAACCACTACAAGAAATCCAAATGGCAGGCCGAACAAGTGGCCCTCCGCCTGGCCCGCGACGGCTGCCCCGTCGTCATCGTCAACCCCAGCGCCCCGGTCGGCCCGCGCGACGTAAAGCCCACCCCCACCGGCCAGGTCATTGTGGACTTCCTGAACCGCCAAATGCCCGCCTACCTCGACACCGGGTTGAACTATGTCCACGTCCGCGATGTCGCCGCCGGCCACATCCTCGCCGCGCAACGCGGCCGCATCGGCGAGCGCTACATTCTCGGCCATGCCGACGGCAACTGGACGATGCGCCAGGCGTTTGCCGTGCTGGAGGAAATCACCGGCATCCGCGCGCCCCGGCTGCGGATTCCGCACGCCGTGGCCCTGGGCGCGGCCGGCATCAGTGAAGCCCTGGCCCGGCTCACGCACCGCCCCCCCAAAGCGCCGCTCGCCGGGGTCCGGATGGCCCGCTACAAGATGTTCTTCAACCCGGCCAAGGCCATCCGCGAGCTGGGCCTGCCGCAAACGCCCCCGCGGCAGGCGCTCGCCGACGCCGTCGCGTGGTTTCGCCAAAACGGCTACGTGACGCGCGGCGGCTAGCCGCGGCGGGCTGCGGGCCGCGGCTTCCGCTGCACCCGCGCCGCCACTTTCAACCGCAGCGCGTTGAGCCGGATGAAGCCGGTGGCATCGTCCTGGTTATAGGCCTGGGTGGGGTCGGCCTCCATCGTGGCGATGGCGGGATGGTAGAGGCTCACGGGCGACTTCCGCCCGGCGCACAGGATATTGCCCTTGTAGAGCTTCACCCGCACGGTGCCGGTCACGTTCTTCTGGCTCTCGGCCACGAACGCCTGCAGCGCCAGCCGCTCGGGCGAAAACCAATAGCCGTAATACACCAGCTCCGCGTAGCGCGGAATCAGCGAATCCCGCAGGTGCATCACCTCGCGGTCCATCGTCAGCGTTTCCATCTGGCGATGGGCAAACTGCAGAATCGCCCCGCCGGGCGTTTCATACACGCCCCGGGATTTCATGCCCACGTAGCGGTTTTCCACCAGGTCCACCCGCCCCACCCCGTGCCTGCCGCCGAGCCGGTTGAGCGTTCGCATGACGCCCAGCGGGCTCAACGCCCGGCCGTTGACGGCCACGCAGTTGCCCTGCTGGAAATCGAGCGTGACGTATTCCGCCTTATCCGGCGCGTCTTCCGGCGCGACGCTGAGCACAAACATGTCCTTGTTGCCCGGCGCGAACGCATCCAGCCACGGATCTTCCAGGATGCCCGCCTCAAACGAGATATGCAGAAGATTGCGGTCCATCGAATACGGCTTTTTCGCCGACGCCTGCACGGGAATCCGCTTCTTCGCGCAATAGGCGATCATCTCGGCCCGCCCGGGGAACTCGGCCCGGAACCGCGCGTCGCGCCAGGGCGCGATCACCTCCAGCTCGGGCGCCAGCGCCGCGGCCGTCAGCTCGAAGCGCACCTGGTCGTTGCCCTTGCCCGTGGCGCCGTGGGCGATGGCCTGCGCCTTTTCCCTGCGCGCCACCTCCACCATCCCCTTGGCGATGAGCGGCCGGGCGATGCTCGTGCCCAGAAAATACTGGCTCTCATACACCGCGCCCGCCTGGATCATGGGAAAGATGAAATCGCGCGCAAACTCCTCCTGCAAATCCGCAATGCAGCACTTGGAACCCCCGGTGCGCCGGGCTTTGGCCGCCAGCCCCTTCAACTCCTCCTCCTGCCCGATATTGGCGCAATAGGCGATAATCTCCGCCTGATACGTCTCCTTCAGCCACGACAGAATCACCGACGTGTCCAATCCACCCGAATACGCTAAAACAATCTTCATGGCCGGAGCTTAAACGCGAGCCGCCCGCAAACGCAAAGGAGAAAAGACAGCCCGGATAATCCGGCTCGTATTTCCCGGAACCTGGCCTATACTGTCGCCGATGACTTTACCAAACGCCGAACCCGGCAAAGAGATGAATATGAACCATGGCCTTCGACTCCTCGAACCGATCCGGTTAGGCGGGCTGGACCTGCCCAACCGCGTCTTCATGTCCCCCCTGACCCGCTGCCGCGCTTCCGCCGGGCGGGTGCCCAACCTCCTGATGCGCGACTACTACGTCCAGCGCGCCTCCGCCGGCCTGATCCTCAGCGAGGCCACCGCCATCTCGCCTATGGCCGTCGGCTACCCCGATACGCCGGGCATCTGGTCCCCGGAACAGGTGCAAGGCTGGAAAACGATCACCGAAGCCGTCCACGCCGCCGGCGGCCGGATTTTCCTCCAACTCTGGCACGTCGGCCGCATTTCCGACCCAAGCTACCTCGGCGGCGCGCAGCCGGTGGCGCCCAGCGCCATCCCCGCCCGGGGGCACCTCAGCCTGCTCCGCCCCAAACGCCCCTTTGCCACCCCGCGGGCGCTGGCAACGGACGAACTCCCCGGCATTGTGGACGCCTACCGCCAGGCCGCGCAAAATGCCCAGCGCGCCGGCTTTGACGGCGTCGAAATCCACGGCGCCAACGGCTACCTGCTCGACCAATTCCTCCAGGACAGCACCAACCGCCGCACCGACGACTACGGCGGCCCCATCGAAAACCGCGCCCGGCTCATGCTCGAAGTCACCGACGCCATCATCGCCGTCTGGGGGGCGGACCGGGTCGCCATGCACCTGGCCCCGCGCTGCGATTCCCACGACATGGGGGATTCCGACCCCGCCGCCACCTTTGGCTACGTCGCCCGGGAACTTGGCAAACGCCGCATCGCCTTTATCTGCGCCCGCGAGTCCATCGGCCCCAACCGCCTCGGCCCCGCGCTCAAAAAGCAGTTCGGCGGCCTCTACGTCGCCAACGAAGCCCATACCCGCGATACGGCGGAGCAATTACTCCAGGCCGGGGAGGCCGACGCCGTCGCCTTCGGGAAGCTTTTCATCGCCAACCCGGACCTCCCCCGCCGGTTTGCCCTCAACGCCCCCCTCAACACCCCGGTTCCTGAAACCTTCTACGCCTCCGACCCCGGAGGCTATACCGACTACCCCGCCTTGCCGCCAACCGCCGCCTGATCCGCGGAATCCCCGCATTCCAGCCGCCCCCGTTCCGGCAGCCTGCCGCCGTCCTTCCCCCCTCGCCTGACGCCGTGTACAAGGGGTGTACAAGGGATGCTCACCGGATGTCCATCGGATTTTCCCTTGCTCACCCGGTGAGCACCCGATGTACACCCCTTGTACACCCCTTGTACATGGCCTGTTGGAAGCGGTATTTCAGGGGGTTATGGCCGGAGCGGCAATGGCCATAAACCGCGTGACGAGAGATATTTAGCGTGGATTTAGGTTGGGAAAGGCTGGCGGACGGGCTGAGTTAAGGCGCTTGGGGCTGGGATTGAGGCCCGGCCCCGCTCGGGGCTACGGGCCGACATTGACATTTTTGGCCCATGAATACTATATTCTGGCTCCTTATATGAATCGCAATCCACATGTGGCGGTGGTCGGCGCAACGGGCGCGGTTGGCATCGAGATGATTAAGACGCTGGAAAAGCGCAACTTCCCGGCCGGGAAGCTGACTTTGCTGGCGTCGGCGCGTTCGGTGGGCAAAAAGCTCAAGTATCGCGGCCAGGAACTGGCGGTCGCGGAGCTGAAGAAGGATTCGTTTGGCGGCATAGACATCGCGCTCTTCAGCGCCGGCGGCAGTATTTCGAAGGAATACGCCCCGGCGGCCGCCCAGGCCGGCTGCGTGGTTATTGATAATTCGAGCGCATTTCGCATGGACGACCGCGTTCCGCTGGTGATTCCCGAGATCAACGCCGCCGACCTGAAGTGGCACAAGGGCATTATCGCCAACCCGAACTGCACCACGGCGATCACGCTGATTGCGCTGTATCCGTTACACGCCGCGTTCCAGTGCCGGCGGATTTTTGCCTCCAGCTACCAGGCCGTCTCGGGCACGGGAGCCAAAGCCATCACGGAGCTGGAGCGGCAGGTGGAGCAGGTTGTGCAGCGCCAGCCGGTGACGCGCGAGGTTTACCCGCATCAAATTGCCTTTAACGTGCTGCCGCACGTGGATTCCTTCCTGCCGAACGGCTATACCCGGGAGGAAATGAAGATGGAGAACGAAGGGCGCAAAATCATGCATCATCCCACGTTCCGGGCGAGTGTGACCTGCGTGCGCGTGCCGGTCTATCGCGCCCACTCGATCGCGATCAGCGCCGAGTTCGAGCGGCCGGTGACGGTCGAGGCCGCGCTGGCGGTGCTCCGGAAGGCGCCCGGGCTGGACGTAATTGATAATCCCGCCCAGAGCGAATACCCGCTGCCGCTTTACCTGTCGGGCAAGTATAATTGCGCGGTGGGCCGCCTGCGCCAGGATTGCGCCCTGGACAACGGCCTTTGCTTCTGGGTCAGCGGCGACCAACTCCTCAAGGGCGCCGCGCTCAACGCCGTGCAGATTGCCGAAGAACTCATCAAATAGCGGGCGCGCGGGGAGGCCGCGCCCGGGCGGGGCGTGAGCCCGGCGGCTTAAAGCCGCAGCATTTCCTCCTGGCCGAGCAGGCGGAAGCCCTGCTGTTCGAGGATGGCGCCGGCCTGGGCAATCTGGTGGACTTCGATGATCAGGATGGCGCGGTCGCGGACGACGAAGCCGGAGCAATTATCGAGGTTGATTTGGTTGCGGCCCAGCAGGTCGGCCACGGCCTGGAGGGAGCCGGGCTGGTCGGGCACCTCGACGGCCAGCGCCTCGACCAGGGAGACCATGACTCCTTTATCCTTGAGGGCGCGGACGGCGGTGTCGCGCTGGTCCACGAGGAACCGCATCACGCCAAAGCTGCCGCTGTTGGCAATGGTCAGCCAGGAGAGGTTGATCCCGGCCTCGGCGAGCAGCCCGGCGATCCGGGCGGTCTGGCCCGGTTTGTTTTCCACAAAGACGGCTAACAGGTTTACGACGCGCATAAGCTAAAACAGGAGGGGATGGGGCGGTTAGAGGGAACGCTTGTCAACCACGCGCTTGGCTTTGCCTTCGCCGACGGGCAGGGACCCGGCGGGCACGAGGTCCACTTTGGGCCGAATCCAGATTTCGGCCCGGAGCTTCTCGATGATCTGCTGCTGGAGGGCTTCGAGGTGTTCCAGTTGGCCGTCGAAGGCGGCGGGGGTCAACTCGACCTTGATGGTCAGGTCGTCCAGCCCCTCGACGATGATGAGGTAGTTGCGGCCCACCTGGGGGAAGGACATGAGCACGCGCTCGACTTGCTGCGGGAAGATGTTCACGCCGCGGATGATGAGCATGTCGTCGGCGCGGCCGACGAAGCGGGCCAGGCGGCGGTGGGTGCGGCCGCAGCGGCAGGGCTCGGGGACCACCGAGGTGATGTCCCGGGTGCGGTAGCGCAGGATGGGCATGGCTTCCCGCCGGAGGGTGGTGAGCACCAGTTCGCCGGTCTGGCCGTCGGGCAGGGGTTCGTTGGTGACCGGGTTGATGATCTCCAGCAGGAAGTTGTCCTCCCAAAGGTGCATACCGGCCTTGTATTCACATTCGCACGCCACGCCCGGGCCGTTCATCTCGGTCAGGCCGTAGGAGTTATACACGTCGCAGCCGAAGATCTGCTCGATGCGGCGGCGGGTTTCCTCCGTATGCGGCTCGGCGCCGACAAAGGCCTTGCGCACGGTGAGGTCCTGGCGCGGGCGCAGGCCCTTTTGTTCGAGGTAGCTGGCGAAATAGAGGGCGTAGCTGGGCAGGATATGCACGGCGGTGGTGCGGAAGTCTTGCATGAGCATGAGCTGCCGTTCGGAGGTGCCGGGGCCGGCGGGGATGACCAGGCAGCCGACCTTCTCGGCGCCGTAGTGCATCACCAGGCCGCCCGTGAACAGGCCGTAGCTCATCATGTTCTGGAAGACGTCCGCGGCGGTGATGCCCGCCGAGACGAGCGACCGGGCGATGAGTTCGGCGGCGTTATCCACGTCCGCGCGCGAAAAGAAGATGGCCTTGGGCTTGCCGGTGGTGCCGCTGGAGGTGTGCAGCCGGACGGCTTCGGCGCGGTCCACCGCCAGCAGGCCATCGGGATAAATGGCGCGCAGATCGTCGCTGGTGGTGAAGGGCAGCCGCCGGACCTCCGCGAGCGTGCGGATGTCCGCGGGCTGAAGGTTCAACTCGGCCAGCCGCTGGCGGTAAAAGGGCACGCGCTCCCTCACGCGGTGAAGGGTTTCCTGCAGGAGTTTGATTTGCAGGTGTTCCAGCGTTGGCCGGGCCAGTGTTTCTGATGCTTGATCCCAGAACATGATGCGCAAAGGGGTGTACACCGTTCGGCCGGGCGTTGTCCAGTTCGGAAATCCGCGCGGCGCGGCGCGGAATGTGTTGTCCCGCGGCCCGGAAATGGGTTATTAAGCAGGCGCGCATTTTATCGAATGAATGAGTCCAACCGACTTCTCTTAAGCGGCGATGAGGCGATCGCCCTGGCGGCCCGGCATGCCGGGGTCGCGCTGGGCGCCGGCTATCCCGGCACCCCGTCCACGGAAATCCTGGAGCATTTCCACGCCCTGGGCGGGCACGCCCAGTGGTCGCCCAATGAAAAGGTGGCGCTGGAAGTGGCCCTCGGCGCCGCGTTCGGCGGCGCCCGGGCGCTGTGCACGATGAAACACGTCGGCCTGAATGTGGCGGCGGACCCGCTGTTCACGGCGGCTTATACCGGGGTCACCGGCGCGCTGATTGTCGTCTCGGCGGATGACCCGGGCATGGCGTCGAGCCAGAACGAGCAGGACAACCGCCACTATGCCGTGGCCGCCGGGCTGCCCATGCTGGAGCCGTCCGACTCGCAGGAGGCGTATGACTTCCTGTTCGCGGCGGTGGAAATCTCCGAGCGCTGGAAGCTCCCGGTGTTGTTCCGGGTCACCACCCGCGTCTGCCACAGCTATACGGTGGTGCGCCCGCGCGCGCAAACCGAAGCGCCCCGGCCGGCGAACTACGAAAAGGACGTTCAGGGCCGGGTGATGATCCCGGCCTACGCCCGGCCCGCCCACCGGCGCTTGCGCCAGAAGCTGGCCGAGCTGCGGGAGTGGAACGAAGCCAGCCCCCTGAACCGCCTGGTGGACGGCGCCCCGGCGCTGGGCATCATCACGTCGGGCATCTCGTTCATGCACGTCCGCGAAGCCGCCCCGGAGGCGCGCGTGCTCAAGCTGGGCTTCACGCACCCGCTGCCCCTGAAGCGCATCGCGCAGTTTGCCCGCGGCGTGGAGCGCTGCCTGGTGGTCGAGGAGGGCGACCCTTTCCTGGTCGAGGCCATCCGCGCGGCGGGCATCCCGGTCGAAGGCAAGGCGGACCGGTTCCGGTTCGGCGAGCTGGACGTGCCGCGCGTGCGCCGCATTCTCCAGCGGGACGAAAGCCCCGAACCGTCCAAGCCGCCCGGCAAGCCGCCGCAGCTTTGCGACGGCTGCCAGTATCGAATCGTCTTCGAGGCGCTGCGCCGGAAGGATTGCATCGTGGCGGGCGATATCGGGTGCTACACGCTGGGAGTGCTGTCGCCTTTCGAGGCGATTGACACCTGCGTCTGCATGGGGGCGAGCGTGGGGGTCGGGCTGGGCCTGCGCCACGTGCTGCCGCCCGAACAGGCGCGGCGGGTGGTGAGCGTGATTGGTGACAGCACCTTCGTGCATAGCGGCATCAACGGGCTGGTGGAGATGGTGTACAACCCGCCGCCCCTGGGCCATGTGCTGATCATCCTGGATAACTCCACGACCGCCATGACCGGCCACCAGGAGCACCCGGGCACCGGCCGCACGCTCGGCCACGAGCCGACGGGCCAGGTGGTGCTCGAAGACCTGGCCCGCGCGCTCGGCATCCGGCGCGTGCATGTGGTCGAGCCGCGGCTCGGCTCGGGCGATTTCGAGCGCGTGCTGGACGAATGCCTCGCCAGCGGCGAGCTGGCCGTCATCATCGCCCGGCGGCCGTGCATCCTGATCGCCAAACAACTCAAAGAATACGAAGCGCGGCGCTGCGAGTGCGCCGCCGCGGCCAGCCCGGCTTCCCCCTGAGCCCGCCCGGAACCCGCATCCCTTCTTATGACCAAAGTGACCAATGTTGTCGTCGCCGGCCTCGGCGGCCAGGGCGTGCTCCGCGGCACCGACATCCTGGCGGACGTGGCCCTGCGCGCCGGCTATGATGTGAAGAAAAGCGAAATCAAAGGCATGAGCCAGCGCGGGGGCTCGGTCACCGGCGACGTGCGGTTCGGCGGGCAGGTCTTCAGCCCGATGGTGGCGGCGGGCGAAGCGGATTTCTTGCTGGTGCTCGAGCCGACCCAGGTGGCGCCCCAGCAGCACATGCTGCGGCCCGGGGGCGTGCTGATTACGCCGGACGCCGTGCGCGCGGACCAGTTGCCGAGCCGGAAAACGCTTAACGTGGCGCTGCTGGGGGCCTTAAGCGCCCACCTGCCCATGACCGAGGAGCAATGGCTCGCCGCCCTGCGCGCCGGGTTTGCCGAGAACTTCTTTGCCGGCAACCGGCAGGCCTTCCTCACCGGGCGCGAAGCGCAGAAACAAGCCAGCCCGAACTTAAAATGACATGAACCCACCCGCTTCCTCTCCCACGGCGCATCCTGACGGCGCGCTCGACCGCATCCGGCGCTTCTTCCTGGGGGATAAATTCGCCGCGCACGCCAGCATCGAGCTGCTCGCGGTGTCGCCCGGCCATGCCCGCGCCCGGATGACGCTGGGCCCGCACCACCTCAACGGCTACGGCACCGTGCAGGGCGGGGCGATCTTCACCCTGGCGGACTTCGCGTTTGCCGCGGCGTCCAACTCGCACGGCACGGTGGCGGTGGCCGCCAATGTCAGCATCACCTTTATGAAGGCCGGCCGCGCCGGCACGCTTTGGGCCGAGGCCCGGGAGCTTTCGCGCAACTTCAAGCTCGGCTCCTACACGGTGGATGTAAAGGACGACGCGGGCGACCTCGTGGCGGTCTTCCAGGGCCTGGCGTATCGGAAGTCGGAGAAGATTCCGGACTGAGCGGCGGGCCGGGCCGCCGCGGCGGAAAGCCGCCCCGCCAAAAAGCAGAGGCACCTGCGCGCGCGCAGGTGCCTCGCCTGAACGTTTAATTGCGCGGCTCAGTTCCGGCGCAGCCGGTAGAACTGAGCGGTGCCCGCAACCGCCCGCACGGCCTTGAACTGGCCCGGGCCGGTGCTGGTAATGTTGGCCGCGACATCGGCGGGCGCGGAGGCGATGTTGGCGGTGGCCTGCAGCGTGAAGTCCGACGGAGCATCGCCCGCCCCGGCAGTGAAGTCAATCTGCACGTCCGCCTGGCCATTGATCAACTGGATGCCGGTAATGACAATGTCGGCGGGCGCCGCCAGGGTCATGACCTTGAGGTTGTCCACCAGGCCGAAGGACATTTCGGGAACGTCAGACAGCGACCCGCTCGCCCACAGGTCCTGGTAGCCGACGAATACGTTGGGGCCGAACGGCAGGGCCGTATTGGTCACGGTGGCAATCGTGATGCCGTCCATCACCCAGGTCACCACGTCGCCTTCTTTGGTAATCACGACCGTGTGCCACGCCATGCCCGCGTTGCCGATATTCGCGTTCCCGGTCTGATTCGGATACATCGCCAGTTGCGCCGCGGGCGCCGCCTGGCCGCCCCACAACGCGTAATACGCATTCGAGGCATCGCGGATGCCGCTGTTCGGCGCGCCCGTGCCCGCGGCGTAAACGCCCGAGTCATCATTCAGGAGCGTCGCCCCAATCATCGCGTTGTAATCCCCCACCGTGAAGCCGGAGGCCCCGTCACCCGCGACGGTGAACCACACGCTGTCGTCGGGACTGGGGGCCCAGAACCAGACCGGGATCTGGCCGGAGGTGCCCACGCCGGCGTCGAAGTTCTGCGTCGAGCCGGGGCCGCCATCGTACATCGGGCCATTGTAGTTAATCCACATGTCGAACTTGAGGCGGTAATCGCCGGTAAAGCTCTTGTTCTTCGGCGAAACGCTCAACCCGTTCAAGATGAGCTGGGTGTTGCCGCAGCGCATGCGCAGCCCCTTGGTGCCGCCACCCGCCGGCGCGGCGGGGATGCCCACCGTGCTGTAATCCCACGCGAAGTCAACGGAGGCATCGGACGGATCATACAGGTTGACCTCCCACAGGGCCGAACTGTCCGTGTCGAAATTATCGCTGAACAGGACCGTGCCCGGCGGGGGATCATCGTCCACCACGGTGGCGTCAATCGAGCTGGGGGTTCCAATCGTGTAGCCAGTCCCGCCCGCGATATTGGCGGTGGCGGTCTCATCGCCCTCGTAATCCTGGTCGTTGATGGGGGTCAAGACAAGGTTGGCTGTTGCCGCTCCGGCCGGAACCGTGACGGCAGCCGGGGCATTGTAGTCAACCCCGCGCGTGGCGGTCCCGGAGTAGGACAGGTTGACCGTCAGCTCCGGCGTCAACAACCCCTTGCGGACCACCTGGTGCGTCACCCGCGATGGAGCGTAGCTCTCCAACAGCTTCCGGGGCGGCGCCGCGGCGAAGGAGATTTCCGGGGTTTCATTATCGAGAATGGAAATCGTGGCGCTGGTGGGGAGGGCGACCGAGTAGTTCGAGTTGGCCATCACGGTCAGGATCACCGTCTCGCTCAACTCGGCCACCGCATCGTCAATCGGCGCCAGGGCCACATTCACCGAGTTGGCGTTGGCGGGAATCACGGCGCTGCCGGACAACGTGGTGTAGTCCACCCCGTTGTCCGCAGTGCCGCTCAGCGTGTAATAGACGGTCAAATCCGCGGCAACGCTGCCGACGCGGGAGATGATGAAGTTAACCGCCGGCCCGGCCTCGGGAACCGTCGCCTGACTGGCAGTCACGCTCACCTGCGCCGGCGGCCGGGTAACCTGGAACGTCGTCTGCGAGCCATCAAAGGTCGTGGTGGCGACCGTGTAGCCCCCCGGCGACCAGAACCGCGCCCACTCGGCCGCGTTATCCACCGTCACCATGTTGCCCGCGGCGTCAAACGCCAGGTCGCGGATCGCCCCCCCGGCATCGAAGTTTTCCACAAAGGAGCCGTCGGTCATTTTGAAGAAGTAAACATTGCCGTTGTTGGCATGGCCATAGGCGGCCAGCCCGTTAAGCTCGCAAATGTCTATGCCAAAGGAGTAAAGATAAAGCGACTTATCCGTCTCCCAAAGGACGTAATTATCAAGCGGCGGAGTTTGGGATCCGTCGAACTTGGTGATGGCCGGCCGCTGGTTCGGATTAGCCCGGTAGGAGGGCATGTACCAGTCGCCATTGCTGTCACGCGCAACATCATAGCTATAGTAGATTCCCCAGTACGTGGGGCCGATAATCTGGGTGCCGGTGTCCCACGCGGTGGCAGCGGCATTGGCCCCGAGGTCGTACTGAATGAGGCCCTTGCGAGCCGCATCGTTGATATTGCCATTGACCAGGTACAGCTTGCGATTCCCAGCCGCCTGAGTGCCTTCCACATAAATGCTATGGACGTACTGGTCCGCCGTCCGGTTGGACGAATCAATCAACGGCGTAGCCGTGCTCATATCATCACTGAACTCATAGGCCAAATCGTTGGAAAGATCGGCCACGTAAAGGTGGTCATCCGGACCGATGCAGCTCTTGTATGGGCCGGAACCGGTCGGTGTCCAGTAAACGCCACCATCCGAAAACCCCGCATCCGAGCCGTCGGCGTGCAGCATGTAAATGGCCGTCGTGCAGCTACGGCCGAGCCCAGTCGTGCCCACCCGGGAATTGGACACATACACTTTGCCAAAATTGGGACTCTGGGGATTCTTATTGACGGACACCCCGTACGGGTATTCAAAGCCCGTGACGTCCTTATCATCGGGAACGTACTGGACCCAACCGGGCGCATCGTTGCCGATCACCTTGATTTGGAATGTGGTGTAGCCGGTCATATCAAAGTTGTAGGCGCCGGCGTTGGTGCCCGGATGGAGCGCATTGCCGCCATCGCGCAGCACTTCCACGCTCGCCGCGTTTTGGTTCAGAATATAGCTCACGGTATCGCCGTTTTTAACGACCTCCGTGGCATACGGGACGGCGTGGACGATCAAGCTGGACAGCGCGAGGGCTGCCAGCGCCAATAGCCAACCGCGCAGGGTTGGTCGCGTGAGGATGGGTTTCATCGTATTCATGTCAGGTATTGGTTTTTCGTTTTGCCGAAAGCCTGCGGCATACCCTGTCCGCATGCACTCCGGCTATGTTAATCAGCTTGTATTAAAGCACCGCGCCAGCGCTTTGGGCAAGGAAAATATGCGGAATATTTTCCACCGCGCCGCGCCCCGCGGAAGCTCCCGCGCGGCGGGCAAGCCCGCCACCCGGACGGCATGCGAAACGGATCTTTGCCGGCAGCGGGGCGGCGCCTCAACCCGTGAGGCGGTTGAACAAGTCCACGCGGCGAATGGGATTGATGCCCGCGCCCAGCAACGAGGCGATGGCGGTGTCCGGGTCATCGAACCGAAACGCCAGCACCCCCTTGCCTTCCGCCCGGAGGGTGAACCCGTACATGTATTCGACATTGACCCGGGCCCGCTCCAGCGCGAGCAGGATGCCGGCCAGGCCGCCCGGCTCGTTGGCCACTTCGATGGCGACCAGGTCGGAGACCTTGACGACGAACTGCTCCTTTTCCAGCAGCCGTTTGGCCTTTTCCCAGTCGCGCACCACAAAGCGCAGGATGCCAAACTGCTGGGTATCGGCGATGGACAGCGTCAGGATGTTGAGCCGGGCTTTGGCCAGCAGCTTGATGGGCCGGCTCAGCGCCCCGGGTTTGTTTTCCAGGAATAATGAGAGTTGCTTTACCTTCATAGGGGATTTTCCTCCGGGTTACATCTTTCGCTGGTCAATGACGCGCTTGGCCTTGCCCTCGCTGCGCTGGATGGTGCGTGGCTGGACCAGCCGGACCTTGGCGCGCACGCCGACGATGGTTTCCAGGGACTTGGTGAGCTTGAGCCGCAGGGCTTCCAGCGCGCCCACCGTGTCGTTAAAGACCTCCGGCGTGACCTCGACCTGCACTTCCATGACATCGAGATCCTCCTCGCGGGTCAGGACAATCTGATAATGCGGCAGGGCGCCTTCGACCTTGAGCAGGGCGGTCTCGACCTGGGAGGGATACACGTTGATGCCGCGGATGATGAACATATCGTCGGCGCGGCGCCCGATGCGCTTGATGCGGCGCAACGTGCGCCCGCATTCGCAGGTTTCGGAGGCCAGCGCGGTGATGTCGCGGGTGCGGTAGCGAATCATCGGCATGGCCTGTTTGCCCAGCGTGGTCAGCACCAGCTCGCCCTCCTCGCCGTCCGCGCACGGTTTGCCGGTCTTGAGATGGAGGATCTCGGGATAGAAGTAATCCTCGAAAATATGCGGCCCCGCCTGGCATTCGCACTCCATGGCCACGCCGGGCCCGACGATTTCCGACAGGCCGTAAATGTCGTAGGCCTTGATGCCGCTGTCAGCCTCGATGCGGCGGCGCATGGCCTCCGTCCACGGCTCGGCGCCAAAGATGCCGGCGCGCAGGGGCAGGTCCTTGAACTGGATGCCCGCCTCCGGCGCCTGGTCAATCAGGTGGAGAAAGTAGCTGGGGGTGCAGCAGATGGCCGTGACGCCAAAATCCTTCATCACCATCAACTGGCGGGGCGTGTTGCCCCCGGAAATCGGGATGACCGTTGCGCCCAGCGCCTCGGCGCCGTAGTGCGCGCCCAGCCCGCCGGTGAACAGGCCGTAGCCATAGGCATTCTGGATGATGTCGCCCTCGTGCAGCCCGCAGGCGGCCAGGCTGCGCAGCATGACATTGGTCCAAACCTGCACATCCTCCTGGGTGTAGGCGACGACAATGGGCTTGCCCGTGGTGCCGCTGGAGGCGTGCAGCCGCACGATCTCCCGCATCGGGCTGGCAAACAGGCCAAAGGGATACGTGTCGCGCAAATCGTTCTTCCCGGTGAACGGCAGCTTGGCCAGGTCGTCCAGCGACTGCACGTCCCGGGGAGTCAGATCGCGTTCCTCCATGCGCTGGCGGAACAAGGCGACGCGGTCGTAGGCGCGCTGGACCGTGGCTTTCAGCCGCTGGAATTGCAGGTCCCGCAACCGCGGCAACGGCAGAAAATCCGGCGCGCTGAGCGGGTGGAAGTTTCTCTCTGAGTTCTTCGCGTGTTTGCTCATAAACTTTAGGCCTCTAGCGATGGCCCCATCCTAGCCGATGGGACGGCGGCGAGGCAATCCCTGGTTATGACGGCGGCGCGCCCGGCGCCGGCATCGCCCCGGCCAGCATTTCGAGAAACCAGGGAGGCGGCCGGAGGGGCCGGGCCTGGCGATCCGTGAAGGCATGAACCGTGTAGCCGCGCACCACCGGCCGGCGGCTCTCGCTTTGATGAATCTGCACCTCAAACCGCAGCCGGGCCCGGCCCGATAGCTTCACCGTGGAAACGACTTCCAACAAATCGTCGTAGCGGGCGCCGCCCAGAAACTCCAGGTGCGCCTCCACCAGCGGCAAAAATACCCCCCGCGCCTCCAGCACGGTATAAGACATCCCCAGCCGGCGGCGCATCAACTCCGTCCGCCCGCACTCGAACCATTCCAACGCGCGGGAGTTGTAAAAAGTCCCCATCTGGTCCGTCTCGCTATAACGAACGCGCAACTGCAGCACATCGGTTAACCCAGTCATGACGCCAGCATTGCCGAACCCGCCGCCCAATTCAACCCCATCAACCCTTCAAATCGCATGAAAAGCCGGATCGCGCGCAAACCGCCCGACCCCCACCCCCGCAACCCGATGCCCGCCTCAGCCCCTCCTCTCCGTCCCGCCTCCCTCCCAAATAGCCGTGTACAAGGGGTGTACAAGGGATGCTCGCCGGATGAACATCGGAAAATCTGATGAACATCCGGTGGGCATCCCTTGTACACCCCTTGTACACGGCGGGCTGGTAGCCAGGAATGGGCGGGAAATGGCGGAAAATGCGTAAAGAAGGAGGAGATGCGGTTCGTGGGAAAAAAAGGGTTGAGCAGGCGGATATTGCGGGGAGTGTCCAATAATTGGACACTCGGGAGTGCTGTTGCGAGGGGTAAATTGGCATGGTTGCGGGCATTGTTTGGCGGTTATTTTGCCAGGGGCGATGGGGTTGGCGGGAGGATGCCATCGGCTGGCTATGGGTGTGCCAATTTGGCACAGTTCGGTTGCGGCGGCAGTGTCAAGCGGCGTTCACCAATGACTTAAGGTCGTTTTGGCGCTTGCGCCGCATGGGCTGGCGGCAACATCATGCCTGATATGGCGGAAGGCCGAAAGTTTGAGTGGACGTCGGCGGGTGCCCCCCGGCGGACCCTCCTGCTTTGCCTGCTGCTGGCGCTGGCGATTGCCGCGGTTTACTGGCCGGTCCTCAAGTTCGGCTTCATCAATTACGACGACCCGGACTACGTCAGCGGCAACCCGCGGGTTCAATCCGGGCTGACCCTGGAAAACCTCGCGTGGGCGGGCCAGAGTTTCCATGCCAGCAACTGGCATCCGCTGACGTGGCTTTCGCACATGCTCGATTGCCAGCTTTATGGGCTGAAGCCGTGGGGCCATCACCTCACGAGCGTGCTGCTGCACCTGGCCAACACCCTCCTGCTGTTCGGCCTGTGGCAACGCCTGACCGGCGCCGTCTGGCGCAGCGCGCTGGTGGCCGCGCTGTTTGCTTTGCACCCGCTGCATGTGGAATCCGTCGCCTGGATCGCGGAGCGCAAGGACGTGCTGAGCGCGTTCTTCTTTCTGCTGACGCTGTGGGCGTATGCGCGATATGCCGGGCGGCGCGAGCCGGCGGACGAGGAAAACCGGAAGCCGGGGGCGCGGCCCTCCGCGCCGGCGCGGGAGGCGCACGACCCCGGCGGCGGCCCGCTCCCGCCGTCCTCCCCTTCCGCCCGGGGAGAGCCGGCGCCGCCCGCGGAAGCGGGAGCCGTTCCGGGGGGCAAAGCGCGAGCGAGCGCGGAGACGGCCCGCCGCTCCCCCGCCGCTCCGCGCGGCGCCGGGTGGTTTTATCTGCTGGCCCTGCTTTGCTTTGCGCTGGGGCTGATGAGCAAGCCGATGCTGGTCACGCTGCCGTGCGTGCTGCTGCTGCTGGACTGGTGGCCCCTGGAGCGGCTCGCCCTGGCGTCCGGGCAGCGGTCCGCGGCGCCGCTGCGGCGGGTGTTGCTGGAGAAGGTTCCTTTCTTTGCGCTCTCGGCGCTGTCGTGCCTGGTGACCTTTCAGGCGCAGCGGGCCAGCGGCGCGGTGATGTCGCTGGCGCATAACCCCTTCGAACTGCGCCTGGCCAATGCGCTGGTGGCGTATGCGCGCTACCTGGGCAAGACCTTTTGGCCCACTGACCTGGCGGTCTTTTATCCCTATGCCGGTTTCCGGCTTGATTCGTGGGCGGCCGCCGGCGCCGGGCTGCTGCTGGCAGCGGTGACCGCCGGGATTTGGCGCGCCCGCCCGCCGCGGCGCGCCTTGCAGGTCGGCTGGCTGTGGTTCCTGGGCATGCTGGTGCCGGTGATCGGGCTGGTGCAGGTGGGCAAGCAGGCCATGGCGGATCGCTACACTTACCTGCCCCACATCGGCCTGTTCCTGCTCGTGGTCTGGGGCGCCGCGGCGGTGATCGCCCGCCGCCCGTGGCCGCGCGGGATTCCCGCGGCGGCGGCGGCGCTGGTCCTGGGCGCCTGCGCGGTACTCACGGCCCGGCAGGTGGCGCATTGGCGTGACACGGCCACGCTCTTCCAGCATGCCGCCCGGGTCACGCCGCGAAACTTCGTCGCCTACGCGGCCATCGCCAATGAATTCGCCATTCAGAACCAGCCCACCGAGGCCATTGCGTGGTGCCAGAAGGCGCTGGCCATTTCTCCGGACTACCCGGAGGCGCATAACACCCTGGGCAACGTTTACGCCTCGCTGGCCCGGTACGACGAGGCCATCGCCCACTACCGGGCGGCGGCCGAGGGCGACCGGCTGTATGCCGACCCGCTCAACGGGCTGGGCAGCGCGCTGGTCAAGCAGGGCAAGTTCGCCGAGGCGGAAGCGCCGTGCCGCGAAGCGTTGCGGCTGGCGCCCCTGCACCTGCCGGCCCTATACAGCCTGGCCACGGCGCTGCACGGCCAGGGCAAGCTGGAGGAAGCCGCCGCGTGTTATCGCCGCCTGCTGGCGCTGGATCCCAAGCTGTTCACCCCGCGCCGGCTGCTGGGCAATGTCCTGATCGCCCAGGGCCGGCCGGAGGAGGCCATCGGCGAGTTGCAGCGCGCGCTGGCGATTCAGCCCGGGGACAGCGAGGCGCGCACCGTGCTGGGGATGCTGCTGGCCGACCGGGGCCAGGCGGACGACGCGGCGGCCCAGTTCCGCGAGGCCACCCGGCTCCAGGCCACCAACGCGCTGGCGCATTACCAGCTCGCGCTCCTGCACCAGGGGCGCAAGGAAACGCGGGCCGCCGTCGAACGGTTGCGGCTCGCGCTCAAGGCCCAGCCCGACTGGCCGGAATCGCTGAACAACCTGGCCTGGATCCTCGCCGCCAGCGCGGACGCCACCGTGCGCAACGGCGCGGAGGCGGTGACGCTGGCCGAACGCGCCTGCCAAATCACCGCCTACCAGGAGCCGCTGCTGATCGGGACGCTCGCCGCCGCCTACGCCGAGGCGGGCCGTTTTCCGGAGGCGATCAACGCCGCCGAAAAGGCGCGCGCGCTGGCGCAGTCCGCCGGGTTGACCGCCGTCGCGCAACGCAACGAGGAGCTGCTGAAACTTTACCGGGCCGGCCAGGCGTACCATGAACCCGAATAACCTCCCGCCCGCCGTCCGCGCCCCCGGCCGGGCGGTTTCCCCATGAACGGGCCGCGCTCCTGGAACCGCCCGCTGGCCGGGCTGATCGCCGGCGCGCTGCTGCTCGGCGGCGGCGGAATTGTCTGGCAATGCCGGCACGATCCCCGCATCCCCTTCCTCCCCGGGGCCGGCCCGGCCGAGTGGATTGTCTATCCGAAACCGCCCGACACCACGCCGCACCACGCGGTGCCGCTCTGGGCCGAGTTCCGCCGCGCCTTCACGCTCCCCGCCCAACCCGCCGCGGCCACCCTCGCCGTGCGCGTTTTCAGGCAGGGCGCGGTGCGCGTGAACGGGCAGCCGGTGGACGGCCTGGCGCTGCATGGGGCGGACTGGAAAAGCCGCCGCGCCGCCGACGTGGCCCGCTTCCTCAAGGCGGGCGAGAATGAAATCTCCGTGACGGTTTCCAACGCGCACGGCCTGCCCGCGCTCTGGCTGGCGCTGGAAGGCGCCGGGCCGGCGCTGTACAGCGACGCCGCCTGGCAGGTCTCGCTGGTGGACGCGGCCTGGGAGGCGGCCGTGCCGGCGTCGCGCCCGCCGGCCATTCGGGCGGGCAATCCCCTGTTTGACCGGGAGCGGACGGCCGACTCGCTGCGCCGGGCCTGGCCGCAAGGGCTGTTGCTGCTGGCGCTCGCCGCCGCGCTCGTCGCCGGCCACCGGGTTCTGCGGGCGCGGGGTTCCCGCTTTCCGCCGGCTCCCGCCGTGGCGCTGGGGTTGATCCTCCTCGCGTGGATCGCGCTCCTGGGCAACAACCTGCCCCAGTTGGCGGCGCTCTTCGGGTTCGACCGGGACGGCCATCAGCAGTACATTGATTTCATCCTCCAGCAGCGGGCGCTGCCGCTGGCCGACGACGGCTGGCAGATGTACCAGCCGCCGCTGTATTACCTGGCCGCGGCCGCCCTCATCGGGCCGTTCGGGTGGACGGCCTCGGCGGACGCGGCCATCCTGACCCTGCGCGCGTTTTCCACGCTGGTCGGGGTTGCGCACCTGCTGTTGATCTACCTGTGCCTGCGCCAACTGTTTCCGCAGCGGCCCCGGCCGCAGGTGGCCGGTCTGCTGCTGGCCGGGTTCCTGCCCATGAGCCTCTGCCTGGCGCACCACATCACCAATGAGGGCCTGGCCGCCTTGTTCGTCACCGCCGCGCTTTATGGCGTCCTGCGGCCGCCGCCGGCCGGGACGCGCGGCGCCGGGCTTGCGGCGGCGGCGGGGGCCGGTTTGGGCCTGGCCTTGCTGACCAAGTTTTCGGCGGTGCTGGCGGCGCCCCTTCTGCTGGCGGCGCTGGCCTGGCGGCGCGGGGCGGCGGGCGGGGCGCGGGCCGCGGGGTCCGCGGCG
The DNA here is from genome assembly GCA_012517205.1 of Verrucomicrobiota bacterium. GTDB lineage: Bacteria > Verrucomicrobiota > Verrucomicrobiia > Limisphaerales > UBA8199 > UBA8199. The sequence goes on along the minus strand of JAAYVL010000038.1, from coordinate 2,004 downwards.
GGCCTTTTTCTGGTCAGCCTGCTGGCGGTCTGCGGCTGGCATTTTGCCCGGGTCTGGCACCGGTTCGGCACGCCGCTCATCGGCAACTGGGACCCCCGGCTGCCGTTTGCGTGGTGGCAGGATCCCGGGGCGCACACCGCCGCGTGGTATCAGCGCTGCGGCGAGGCGCTGACCTGCCCGCTGTTCAGCGGCATCCACGGGTTCGCGGACGGCCTCTACGCCACGCTCTGGGGGGACGGTCTGTGCAGCGGCTCCGCCCTGATGAACTTTCGCCCGCCGTGGAACTATGACCTGATGAATATCGGCAGCCTGCTGGCGCTGCTCACGACGGCGTTGATCGCCGCCGGAACCCTGGTTGCCCTGGTCCGGTTCCTCCGGCGGCCGACCCCGGAATGGTTCCTGATGCTGGGGCTGCTCTTTGCGTTTGCCGCCGGCATCGGCTGGATGAGCCTGCGCGTGGCGTCTTACGCGCAGGTGAAAGCCTTTTACGCCCTGCCCGCGTTGCTGCCTCTTTGCGCGGTGGCCGCCGTGGGCTGGGATTTCGCGGCCCGGCGATGGCCGGCCCTGCGGCCCTGGCTGCGCGGGGGGGTCCTGGCCTGGGCCCTGACGGTCTATACGGCTTTCTGGATTCGCTCCGGCAACGCCTTTACCCACACGGTGCGGGGGGTGGGCCTGGCGGATGACGGGCGCTATGACGAGGCGGCGGCGGCGTTTTCCCGGGCGCTGCAACTGGAGGCGACTTCCCTGCCGGCGCGGGTGGGCCTGGCCGAGGCCTGCCGCCGCCGGGGCCGCTACGCGGACGCGCAGCGGGAAACGGCGCTGGCCCTCCAGCAGCACCCGCGCGCCGCCGCGGCCCACACGCAGGCGGCGCTCCTGTTGAGCCTGGACCGCCGCTACCCGGAGGCCGTCGAACACCTGCGGCAGGCGCTGGCCGAAGCGCCCGACCATCCCACGGCGGGCCAGCAGCTCGCCGCCTGCCTGGCCTTCATGGGCCAGCCCCGGCAGGTCATCGCCGCCTGCCGGCAAGGGCTGCGCGTGGATCCCTTCAACCCGACGCTGCATCATTTGCTGGCCGGCGCGGCGGCCGAGACGGGCGACTTGCCCGGGGCCGTTGCCCACCTTCACCTGGCCCTGGCGCTCAAGCCCCAGTGGCCCGAGGCCCGCCGCCTGCTGGCGCTGGCGCTGACCTCGCTCGGGCGGCCGGACGAAGCCGCCGCCCAATACGAGCGGATGCTCCAGGACGCGCCGGCCGATCCCCAACTGCTCTACCTCTACGCAGGCGTCCTGGCCGCGCAGGGAAACCCGCGCGCGGCGGTGGACCGCTACCGCCAGGCGCTGGCCTTGCAGCCGGATATGGTGGAAGCCCTCAATGACCTGGCCTGGATTCGCGCCGCCAGCTCCGACGCCGCGCTGCGCGAGGGCGCGGAAGCCGTGCGCCTGGCCGAACGCGCCTGCGAACTGAGCCAGCGCCGCGAACCCGTCCTGCTGGGCACGCTCGCCGCCGCCTACGCCGAAGCCGCCCGGTTCGACGACGCCATCCGGACGGCCGAGCAGGCCCGCGCCCTCGCGGCCGCCGCCGGGCAGCACAATATAGCGGAGCGGAACGCGCAACTGCTCGAACTCTACCGCGCCGGCCAGCCGTATCACGAGCCGGCCCCGCCTCCCCGCTAATCCGGGGATAGCCGGCGCCGCGCCAAAGGCTCATCGGCGGGCGCGCGGGTCTTTGGTCCGCCAATGCCCTCGGGAGCCGCCCCGCGGATGCGATGGACACCGGCCGGAGCCATGCCCTATGCTGCCGCCATGACTGCGATCCCGAATCTGTCGTTCGCCCGTAGTGCCGCCGCCATCCTGCCCGTCCCCCGTCGAGCCCGGTGGGGGCTGCTGCTGGCCCTGGGCGTTTTGGGGTGGGCGCCGGCGTCGGCAGCCGCGGCGGCGGCGGCCGAAGCGAACCCGGAGGCGGGGCTGCGGATTCTTGATCCGCGCGGCGAGAGCACCACCACCACG
>JAAYVL010000112.1 GCA_012517205.1 Verrucomicrobiota bacterium | reverse complement strand
GTAAAGAAAGCGCCGGCGCTCGCGGTGGCGGCGTAGCGCGCGATTTTGCCCCCTGCGGCGGCGCCGCCGCAGGGGGCAAGCCAAGAAACACCTTGAGTGGAAACCATGATAACCAATTTGCTGAACTTGACGGACACAACTTCCGTCCGGGTGGCGCGGAGGGAATCCAATAGTTTCACAAGGGAGGCGGACTTGCCCCGGGGGCGGGAGTGCGGGCCGGCGGGAAGGTTGGCGCCGCTTTCGAGGCTTTCAGCGGCGGCCCGGTTTTATGAGAGAAACGTCCGGTTTAATCTGGCCGCGCCGGGGAAACCTGTTATACCTGTGTTAATTCAGTCGCAAATATGTATAACAAACCAGATCGAAAAGCCTGGCTCAAAGCCGGAACCGCTCACTGTGAACCGCCTCCCGTCGCGCAGCATCCGCCGCGGCGGCTGGTCTTGCTGGGCGCGCCGGGGGTTGGCAAGGGGACGCAGGCGGAATTGCTGTGCGCCCGGCTGGGGGCGTGCCATTTGTCCACCGGCGACATCTTTCGCGCGGCCAAGGCGATGGATCCGGCCGAGCGCACCCCGGCGCTGACCGCGGCCTTGGATTACATGCGGCGGGGCGATTTGGTGCCGGACGAGACGGTGCTGGCGCTGGTGGCGGAGCGGGTGGGTTGCCTGCGCTGCGAGAGCGGGTTTTTGCTGGATGGCTTTCCGCGCACGGTTGCCCAGGCCGAGGCGCTCGAGCGGCTCCTGGCCGGCGAGCAACTGCGGCTCGACGCGGTGCTGAGCTACGAGCTGCCGCTGGAGAAAGTGGTGGCGCGGTTGAGCGGGCGGCGGACGTGCGCGCAGTGCAAGGCGGTGTTTCACGTGGAAAGCCGGCCGTCCCGGGTGGCCGGGGTGTGCGATCACTGCGGCGGCAAGCTGTATCAGCGCGAGGATGACCGCCCCGAATCCATTCGCGTGCGCATGGAAGCCTACGAGCGCAGCACCGCGCCGCTGGCGGACTTTTACCGGCGCCAGAACCTGCTGGTCTCCATTTCCGCGGAAGGCACGCCGGAGGAAATCTGCCGGCGCTCCCTGGAGGCGCTCCATGCGGCCGCGTAAATGGTTTTTCGCCGGGCTGGCGGCCCTGGCCCTCGCGGGCGCCGGCTGCGTCCACACTCCCGGGCGCGGCGCCAAAGACAGCCTGCCACCGCCGCCGGCGGGGACGAAATGGGAGCTGGCCTGGGCGGACGAGTTCGAGGGGGCCGTGCTGGATGAAACCAAGTGGAACCGGCTGGGGGACTGGCCGCGGCGCGATGGCTACTGGGTCCGGGAGGATGCCTGCCTGAGCGGCCGGGGCACCCTGCTGCTGCGCACGCGCAAGGACGGGGAGCGTTACACCTGCGGTGCCGTCAATACCCGCGGCAAGTTCGAGCACGCCTTCGGCTACTACGTGGCGCGCTGCAAGCTGCCCCGGCAGGAAGGCCATTGGCCCGCTTTCTGGCTGATGGCCGACGGGGTGAACACCGTGGGCAACCAGGGCCGGGACGGCACGGAGATTGATATTATGGAAGCCCCCTGGCGCGACGGGCGCCTGACCTGCAACCTGCACTGGGACGGCTACGGCAAAGACCATCGGTCGGCGGGAACAAACTTTTGCCGCCCGGAAGTGATGGAGGGCTGGCATACGTTCAGCCTGCTGTGGCTGCCGGAGGAATATGTGTTTTACGTGGACGGGCGGGAAATCTGGCGCACCGCCCAGGGCGGCGTCTCCCAGGTGCCGGAGTTCATCAAGCTCACCGAGGAAATCGGCAAGTGGGGCGGCGAGATTCAAAAGGCCGCGTTGCCGGACTATTTCGAGGTGGATTACGTCCGCGTGTATGCGGCCCGGCCCCGGCGGCTGAAATGAGCGGCCCGGCGTCCGCGCCCGCCGACGCTTTCCCGCCGGGTGCGCCCGGCAAAAGAACCGCAAAAGGGCTTGCTTTTCCCGGCGGTTCATGCGAAATACAACCCCGCGCTGATGCCGTGCCGCCACGGCGCGGGCGCCGGGTGCCTCGGTAGCTCAATTGGTAGAGCAGTTGACTCTTAATCAATTGGTTCTAGGTTCGAGTCCTAGCCGGGGTACCAACCTCCTCCCCGCCGGTTTCTTCCGTCGAAAAGCCTCGCAACCCCGCGTCGCGGAAAGGTCCGCCGCCGCCCCGCAGCCCGCGGACGGGAAGGCGGGGCGCGGGGAGGCAAAGCGCGGGCCCGGGGTGGGAGGAACGGGTTTGCGGGCGCGGGCGCGCGGGCGCGCGGGGTTCGCGGGGGCGGTGCGGTGGGGGCGGCGGCGGTTCCGCCCGGGACGAGGCCCGGCGCGGGTCAGCCGTTGAACTTTTTGACCAGGATGCTGGCGTTGTGGCCGCCGAAGCCGAAGGAATTGTTGAGGGCGGCCTCGATCTTCATGGGGCGCGGGGTGTTGGGCACGTAATCCAGGTCGCACTCGGGGTCCGGCACTTCGTAATTGATGGTGGGCGGGATGATGCCGGTCTGGATCGCCTTGACGCAGGCAATCATTTCGACCGCGCCCGCCGCGCCCAGCATGTGGCCGGTGGCGCCCTTGATGGAGCTGACGGCGAGGCGGCGCGCGTGGTCGCCAAAGAGGGCCTTGATGGCCCGGGTTTCGGCGATGTCGCCCTGGGGGGTGGAGGTGCCGTGGGCGTTGATGTAGGAGATGGCCTCGAGGTTGAGGCCGCCGCCGCGCACGGCGATTTTCATGCAGCGGGCGGCGCCCTCGCCGTCCGGGCTGGGGGCGGTGACGTGGTTGGCGTCGGCGGTGTTGCCGTAGCCGGCGATTTCGGCGTAGATGCGGGCGCCCCGTTTTTTGGCGTGCTCCAGTTCTTCGAGCACGAGCACGCCCGCGCCCTCGCCCATGACGAAGCCGTCGCGTTCCCGGTCAAACGGGCGCGAGGCGCGGGCGGGGTCGTCGTTGCGGGTGCTGAGCGCCTTCATGGCGCAGAAGCCGCCGATGCCGATGGGGACGATGGTGGCCTCGGCGCCGCCGGCGAACATGATTTGCGCGTCGCCCATCTTGACGGTGCGCCAGGCTTCGCCCAGGGCGTGGTTGGCGGTGGCGCAGGCCGAGCAGGTGGCGAAGTTGGGCCCCCGCAGCTTGTGGTACATCGAGAAGATGCCCGAGGGCATGTTGACGATGAGCATGGGGATCATGAAGGCCGAGAGCCGGCCCGGGCCGCGCTCGCTCAGGATCTGGCATTGTTCCGAGACGGTCTGCAACCCGCCGATCCCGGAGCCGATGAGCACGCCCACTTCGTCGCGGTTGACCCGCTCGAGGTCCAGGCCCGAGTCGCGCAGGGCCTGCCAGGCGGCGTGCAAGCCAAACTGGGAGAAGCGGTCGGTGCGCCGGATTTCCTTGGGGGAGGGCAGGGCGGGGCTGGGGTCGAATGCCTTCACCTCGCCGGCGATTTGCGAATCGAACCGGGCGGGGTCGAAGCGGGTGATGCGGCCGATGCCGCACCGGCCGGCCAGCAGGTTCTGCCAAAACTCGTCCACCTGGTTGCCCAGCGGGGTCACGGCCCCCAGCCCGGTGACGACGACGCGGCGTTCGGTCCAATTACTGCCCATAAAAATCAAACGGGGCAGCCCTCGCTGATGCCAGTTCGAGCCACCCCGGAACTCTTCACGGTCGAATTACTTTTGCTCCAGGTCTTCGATGTATTTGATGACGTCGCCGACGCTCTGCAGCTTTTCGGCCTGCTCGTCGGGTATCTCGCTGCCGAATTCCTCTTCGAGCGCCATGACCAGTTCCACCGTATCGAGGGAATCCGCCCCGAGGTCTTCGATGAATTTGGCCTCGGGCGTGACCTGGTCCGCATTCACCCCCAGTTGCTCGACAATGATGTCTTTGACTCGTTGTTCAATCGTCTTATCTGCCATGTGTTTCTCCAGTTCTTCGTTTTGCAGTGTGTCTATGTTAAGGTTCAAAGGGCGTCAAGCCCGAAGCGAAAATAAATTACATGGCCATGCCGCCGTCCACCGAAAGCACCTGCCCGGTGAGGTAGCGGCCGGCGGGCCCGGCCAGGAACAGGACGGCGCCGGCCACGTCCGCGGGCTGGCCCAGGCTGCCCAGCGGGATTTGCTTCAGCAGCGCCGCGCGCGCCTCGGGGCTGATCTTCGCCGTCATGGCGGTCTCGATGAAGCCGGGGGCGATGGCGTTGACGGTGATGCCGCGGGACGCCAGCTCCCGGGCGGCGGACTTGGTGAAGCCGATGACGCCGGCTTTGCTCGCGCCGTAGTTGCACTGCCCGGCGTTGCCGATCAGGCCGATGACGGAGGCGATGTTGATGATGCGGCCGGATTGCTGCTTGAGGAAGCTGCGCGTGAAAGCCTTGGTGAACAGGAAGGTGCCCTTGAGGTTGACGTCCAGCACCGCATCCCAGTCGGCCTCGCTCATGCGCATCAGCAGGCCGTCCCGGGTGATGCCGGCGTTGTTGACCAGGATGTCCACCTTGCCGGCGGCGGCGAGGATCTGCTCCGCGGCGGCCGTCACGCTGGCGGCGTCGGCGACGTTGGCCCCGAAGGCCCAGGCCCGGCGGCCCAGCGCCTGGACTTTCGCCACGGTCTCGGCGCAGGATTCCGGTTGCAGGTCCACCCCGGCGATGTCGGCGCCGGCGGCGGCCAGTTGCAGGGCGATGGCCTGGCCGATGCCGCGCCCGGCCCCGGTCACCACGGCCACTTGTTGGGCTAATTCGTTCATAAAACGCGCTTCTTTTCCGCTATCCGCGGGCGCTTGTCAAGCCGCTACCGCGCCCCGTCCGCGCCCAGGGCCGCCGCCGTGGCGGCCAGGCTGGCCATATCCGCCACGTTATACACCTGCGCGGTCTTGGCGATCCGCTTCATAAAACCCGTCAGCGCGGTGCCGGGGCCCAGTTCGAGGAAGCGGGTGAAGCCCTGCTCGATCAGGTAGCGCATGGACTCCTCCCAGCGCACCGGCGAGGTGACCTGCTCGACCAGGCGGGCGCGGAGCGTCTCCGGGCCGTCGTGCGGCCGGGCGGTGACGTTGGCGATGACCGGGACGGCGGGCGGGCGCAGGGTCACCCGCTCCAGCTCGGCCTGGAGTTTGGGCTGGGCGCTGGCCATGAGGGGCGAATGATAGGCGCCGGCGACGGGCAGCGGCAGCGCGCGGCGGGCGCCCCGGGCCCGGGCCAGCTCGCAGGCCCGGGCGATGTGTTCGGCGGGCCCGGAAATGACCAACTGCCCGGGGCAGTTCAGGTTGGCCAGCGTCACCCCGGCCTGGGCGCAGACCTCGCGGGTGGGGGTCTCATCCAGGCCGATGATGGCCGCCATGCCGCCGCGGGTGGCCGCGCAGGCTTCCTGCATGAAACGCCCCCGCTGGCGCACGAGGTTCAAGCCGTCTTCAAAGCCCAGCGCGCCCGCCGCCGTCAGGGCGGTGAACTCGCCCAGCGACAGGCCCGCGGCGGCCTGGAAGCTCAGCCCCGGCACGCGCTCCCGCAGTAATTGCAGCGCCACCCAGCTCACGAGGAAGATGCCCGGCTGCGCGTTCTCCGTCCGGGTCAGCTCGGCTTCCGGCCCGTCAAAGCAAAGCGCGGCCAGGTCGTAGCCCAGCGCCGCGTTGGCCCGGTCAAACCAGCTCCGGGCGGTGGGCAGTTCCCGCGCCCAATCCCGGCCCATGCCCACCACTTGCGCGCCTTGCCCGGCAAATAATAATGCGGTTTTAATCATAAGCGGCTGCCACTAAACACCAAACCCGCCCCGCTGGAAAGCCGGGAGATGCCCCCGCCGCCGGGGGCGGCGGCGCGGGAAACCGGCGCGAGAAACCGGTTGACGCGGGCCGGGACTTTGGCAGAATGCCCGGCATTAGGGTTATGAACCAGTCCGGCGACAGACTCCGTTTTCTCGCGCAGCGCAGCGTCCACTGCGTCGTGTGCCAGCGCGCGCGCCGCCAGCAGGCGGGGCTGGCGTTCTGGCTGGTCCGGACCTTCGCGCGCCTGTGCCCGTTTTGCCGGGCGTATGCGGTGGTCTATGGCCGGAAATCCTACGAACCGGAACCGGCCCGCCCGGCTCCCACCGGGGCGCGCGAACGCGCCCCCCTTGTTTAGTCATCCGCAAAACCTATGAACCGAATCCTCTCCGCCCACACTCTGTTCCCGCTCACCGCCGCGCTGCTCGGCGCCGGCGTTCTCATCAGCGCCGCGCAGGACGCCGCCCCGCGCCTCGTCGTCCCGGACGGCAAGGCCTACAAAGGCAGGAAAATCATCGCCCGGGTCTATGACTCCCACTTTGCCCTGGGGCACGACAGCTACAACTCGATGGGCACCGGCAGCGACGGGAAGATCTACTACGTCCTGAGCTCGGAGAATATTGACCAGGGCGCCAAGATGTTCTGCTTCGATCCCAAGACCCAGCAGATCAAGGAAGTGGGCGACGTGACGGAAGCCTGCGGCGAAAAGGGCAGCAAGGCCATTCCCCAGGGCAAGAGCCACGTCAACTTCGTCGAGATGGATCATAAGCTCTATTTCGCCACCCACGTCGGGGTGTACAGCTACGTGGACGGCAAGGAAACCATGGGCATCCCCCCGGCGGGCTATAAACCCTACCCGGGCGGCCACCTGCTCTCCTACGACCTGAAGACCGGCAAGTTCGAGGACTACGGCATCTGCCCGGAGCGCGAGGGCGTGCTCACCATGAACATGGACACCCGCCGGGGCCGTCTCTTTGCCCTGACCTGGCCCAGCGGCATCTTCTACCGCTACGACCTGGCCACCCGCAACCAGAAGAGCTTCGGCAAAATGTGCGCCGAGGGGGAAAACGGCACCGGCCCGGCCTACCGCACCGTCTGCCGCTCCATCGTCGTGGACCCGCGGGACGGTTCCGCCTACTTCACCTCCTCCGAGGGCACCATCTTCCGCTACGATGCCGCGAGCGACTCCGTGAGCGCGATGAAGGGAGAAACCATGGTCAAGGATTACTTCGGCAGCTACGACCCCACCGACGCCGGGCACATGGGCTACAACTGGCGCCAGACCTTCTGGCGGGAGCAGGACAACCTCATCTATGGCGTCCACGGCAACTCGGGATACCTGTTCCGGTTCGACCCCCGCGTGCCGCGCCTCGAAGTCATGCAGCGCATCACCTCCGAACCCTCCAAGCGCAGCGGCATGTTCGACCAGTTCAGCTATGGCTACCTGGCCTTTGCCCTCGGCCCCGACGGCAAGACCATCCATTACCTCACCGGCGCTCCCATCTACATTGACGGCCAGCGCCTCGCCGGCAAGGCCAAAACCGCGATGGGCGAAGCCAAAGGCCTCGAAGACCTGCACCTCATCACCTACGACCTCAAGACCGGCCGATACACCGACCACGGCGCCGTCTTCTACCCCGACGGCCAGCGCCCGCTCTACGTCAACGCCATGGCCATCGGCAAGGACGGCATGATCTATACCCTCCCGCGCATCACGGCCAACGGCAAGACCCGCTCCGACCTGATCGCCTTCCCCGGCCCGCTCAAAAAATAGCGCCCCGCCCGCCGCAGCCACCGCACGGCAACGGGGCCGCGCTCAATTGAGCGCGGCGAAAGGCGCCTGAATCAAGGGCTGCCAGGCGAGTTGCGCGTTCCCTGCGTTTGGGGGAACCTCAGCGGCGTCGCAGCACGGCCTCGCCGATGATGCGCGCGGCTTCTTCGTACGGCACATCATCGGTGTTGATGATGAGGTGGTAGAGCAGGGGATCATCGGGGTCGGCGTCGAAATACTTTCGCAGGTAGCGTTTGCGCCCGCGGTCTTCCTGCAGAATCCGCGCCCGCGCCACCGGGCGGGTGAAATGATCCAGCTCCTGCACGTGTTTAATCCGCTTCTCCAGCGAGCCGATGATG
>JAAYVL010000073.1 GCA_012517205.1 Verrucomicrobiota bacterium | reverse complement strand
GCGTTGGATCCCTTTGCTTTGAAGAAAAGGATTGAGGCCAAGCTAAAGATATTTTTCACTGTCTTGGGTAACCTGGATCGTGAGTCAACCAAGACCTGACGGTCCCCCGCCCCGGGTAACATTTATCCGTGAGTCAACTCGCTGCCGAGAGTGCCTCGGGCCAAACAGGCTGCGCGCCGCGAAGTCCAGCATCTTTCGTATGTGAGAGTGCTCAGCATGCTCTAATGCCTCCAGAAATACCGTGCGAAATCTCCGAGCACAGATGCTCCAGGCTCGTTGTTCGTGTATCAGGACTTCATTCTCCTTGCCAGCTGCTCGCACCTGGTCCAGATGGCATTCACACCATTTCAACGCCGCGCAAAAAGCCGCCGCCGATCTCTCCAGGACAATCAATCCATTCTGCCCGTTACGTATCAGTTCAGGCACAATTCCCACATCCGTGCATACGGGGAAAGCCCCCGCCGCCATGCCTTCGAGCAGTGTTAATGGTTCACCTTCGTGTTTCGAGGCCACGACGATTACATCAAGCTGATTGTAGAAATCATTCATCTCCTTATGTGACAGTCCACCCGGGGCGACTCGAAGCTCAAATCGGCCCTCGCAAGCTGGTTTGACAATACTTCTGATCCCCTTGACCGGATCCTCAATGTTTCCAGCCCAGCCCACCGTCATGGACCCGCAGCGCTGCCTGACTCTTCTGAAGAGTTTCGGGTTTATCCCGTTGGGAGCATGCAGAACGGAACGATGCCAAGGGGATATAAGGTGGAGAAGTCTTTCAGAAGTGCAGATTACCGTGGCTGCATCATTTAGATACCTGGCCACCATTTCCTGTGGTTTGCACGGACCAAATCGTGGGTCATCCTCCCACCTGTGGCTGGATACCTCCTTTATTGTCCGTCGAGGGTTAAACCCGAACTTTTTGTGATACGTTTCTCCCCAGAAGAAGACATACACAAGGTCATAGCGGGCTGGCTTCAGAATGGGTTGCTCGCTCACATAGGCTATGTCGAAGGAAAAGTCGTTCCTGAGCTCGGCGGCAATTTCCCGCGCGGAGTTGTCAAAGGCCCAGCCTCGGTAGTCCACGAGCAGCAGAATGCGCGGCTTCCCCGGGCGCGCTGAAATTTGTTCCGCAGCGTTGATGGGGTCTGACATACTTTCGATGGGGGATTCAGTAACTGTGCAGCGCCAACCCTCCGCACCGCACAGTATTGAAGTGTTAAGGTGGCAGCTAAAATGACTACCCGCTACGAACCTGCAGAATCGGATTTCGGGAACTGAGATGCCAGTCCCGGGACTTGCTGGCCGCGAGGCTGTGTGACCGCGCCAGTATCCATCTCACACGATCCTCGGCAAAGTTATGGCAGGCAACGGCAGGACAATCGAATCCCTGTGCCCGCAACGCCTCCAGGGCCGGCCCGGTATTGCTATTACCCCATGTCAGGAAAAGGCACTGCGATTCCATTCCGTGCAGACGTAACGCGGGGAGCAGCCGTTGCGTCCAAGTGAATGGACCGCCCAATGTCTCATGGCTGTCATAGCAACAAAAGGTCACTTTGGACATGACACCTCCCCGCGGGAAAGCGCGTCCAACCTGGGCGCCACCACCCGCCAGTCGTACTCCACCAGCAGACGCTGTCGAGCACGCTGACCCCGTGCACCATCTTCCAAGGCGGCCCGGGTTCTTGCGGCCAGATCCTCCAAGTCGTCTTGCTGATAGATGAAGCCAGACTCCCCATCGGCGATGGTCTCCATGCAGCCAGCTTCGTTGGGCACCACGACCGGCTTGCACTGGGCCATAGCTTCAAACACCAGGGTCGGCAGACCCTCGCGCTTGCTGGTGACCACCAACGCGGAAGCGGCAGCAACGGCGTTTTGCACATCGAGGCGAGACCCTGCCCCCCTGGACGAGCAGGTTTGGCGGTACGTCAACTCCCCACTCATCATGCAGTATCTCGTTGCTTAGGCCGTGGCCAAGCATGACGAACCTCTGGCTAGGCAGGCGGGCTGTCAGCCGCACGAAATCTGCTGGGTTCTTGACCGGATCATTGCGGCCTGCGTAGAGGACGAAACGATCATCGCCAACTTGCCTTCGAAAGCCCTTTGCGTCCGCCTGGTCACAAAGCGCCACATCCACGCCGTTGGGGAGATAAAGCGTGTCAATTCCGTGCGTCTTGGCCAAGTAACCCTGTTGCCAGCGTGACACCGAGATGCGCACGTCGGCTCGCCTCGCGTCGTTGAGAATGGCGTGGTTAACCCCTTTCTGCCAGGGCAAGAGATCGCCCTCGGCAAACTCTGGCCAATACATGTTGTGATAGGTATGAACCCAACGGACTCCTGACTCCTGCTGCCTCTTGCACCAGTCAATAAACCATGGCAACACATGCGAGTGCACCACTCGGATGTCACCAGGCAGACAGTCCAGAAACTCCTGTCTTAAGTCGCCATAAAATTCTCCCAGCAGAGCATCCGGCGGGACCAACTCTACCCGCAGCGACGAATACTGTTTTATGGCATGAATATGCTGGCGAACACCACCCCACGCAAGATTCGGTCCCATTACCACGTCGGGAGGATGCGACCGGAGGCGTGCAATCCAATCATCAGACTTGCGCTGGGGCCGTCTTTGGGGCAGCCGTGCGCCGCCAGCGGGACCACGTTTCAGCAGTCCGGACCGGAGTTCCAGGAATGAGAGTTCCTCGCTGGACGCTGCGTGCCAGACGTTTCAGCATGGCTTGCCTCCAACGTCGGAGCCCGCAGCCCCCCCAGGACTCGCAGTGACTGTCTGAGCTAAAACCATCACTGCCACCGTCTCTGGGCATAACCGCTCGACGACGCAAAACAATGAGCGCAGGCGCTGTTTAGCCCCATTGCAGAGGGAAGAAGAAGCTCGTTTTAATACTTCAGGTGCGTCGGGCTGGAAACAGAGGTTCCACGCCGGCAAGTGAACCACCGACCTCGTCCGACTCATGATAGGCGCAAAAAGCCGCGCTGAGCATCAGGTCTGCCCTTGGTAGATCGCGTCGAGTTGGGGAATAACCACTCGCCAATCATACTCCGAGAGCACTCGCTGGCGGGCGCCCTGGTTTCTTTGAGTATCGGCCAGCACGGTGAGAGTCTTTTCGGCCAGGTCGTTCAAGTCATCTTGCCGGTAGATCGAGCCGAACTCACCGTGGCCGACAGCCTCCATGCAGCCAGGCTCGTCCGGTACCACGACAGGCTTGGACTGGGCCATGGCTTCAAGTACCAGGGTTGGCAGCCCTTCGCGCTTGCTCGTGACTACCAAGGCTGAACACGCTGCAATCGCGTCCTGGGTTTCGGTATGCGTTGCCGGGCCATACAGGTACAGATTCGCAGGCACATCAACGCTCCACTCCGTGCCCAGAACCTCTCTTGTTAACCCCGGGCCGACCATTACAAACTCTTGGTTCGGCAGCCGCTGGGCCAGGCGGACAAAATCAGCCGGGTTCTTGACGGGATCATTGCGGCCCGCGTACAGAATGAACCCGCTCATCCCGGTCCGCCGAACGAAACGCTGGCCATCCGCTCGCTCGCAGAGCGCGGCGTCCACCCCGTTCGGGATATAGATAGTTTCGATGCCATGATTCTCTTGCAGATAACGCTGCTGCCACCTCGAAACCGAGATGCGCACGTCCGCGTGCCTCGCGTCATTCACCAGGGATTCGTTGACCTTCTTTTGCCACGGAAGAAGGCCGTCTTTGGCGTGCTCGGGAAAGTACAGCAGGTGATAAGTGTGCACCCAGCGCGCGCCTGAGTCTTGGTGCTTCCGGCACCATTCAATGAACGACGGAAAGACGTGTGAATGGATCGCGCGGATGCCAGTGGGCGCGAAGTCCATAAAGGGCTGCTTCAACTCGTTCTGCAAATCCTTGAGCGCCAGACTGCCCAACAATTTGTCGCTCGGCGCCAATTCAACGCGCAAAGCTGAGTACCGTCGGATCGCCCGAATATGGTGGCACACCCCGCCCTGGTTGGCATAATTGGCGCCGATTAGCACATCTGGCGGACTAGAACGGAGGTGCGAAAGCCAGGCACAAAATATTCGATGCTTCTTCTTCCGAGCGGTCGCGCGCTTCCATTCTGACCACGCTTGCCCAACGTGGTATCGGACCGCCTTCACGACGGGGCCAGGATTCTTGAGCTGTCGGACCCTGCGTGCCACCGTTTGGAAAGGCTTCTTCATAACAACCAGCAGCTTGGTTCCCGTTCTTGGGCACCTGGGGGCGTTGCGGTGTCTCCACGCGCCACTATCATCGCCCCACCAGCGCCTTGGCTGATTGCCACATTTTGCGCCGTTCCGCACCGGCCCAAATTCTGGCTCTATAGTATCGCCTCTTAAGCGGCTCAAGTCCCTTTTTGATTGCATAGAGGCGAGCCTGTTTCCCGATCAGTGCCCGAACCTCGCCAGATCTGACGAAGGCGACAGGGCTAATCACCAGGGCGAGCAGCAGGCGAGTGCGGACTTGAGAGTAGTCCCCTTGCCGGCAGAACTGGCTGGCCCCAAACAAATGCATGTTAAATAGAGCTGCTCGCCGTGCAGCAGGGTGAGGCTTGGTCAGGTGTTTGTGGATGGTCTTAATGGTCGTCTTGAGCCCAGCCAGCCTTGCCTCTGTGGATGCTCCCATCCAGACCCCCCCGCTGTGAACGCGGTAATTCGCCCACACCTCGTTGATGAATCCAACAGGCCCACGCTCGGCCAGCAGCACCCAGATTGGCCAGTCGCCGTGCTGCAGGGTCCTGGTCCAGGCAGGCATCTCGGGAAGGAAGCTCGTTCGAAATACCACTGAACACGTAGGCAAATAGTTGCAACGCAGAATGTCCTCCAACGTTCCGTATTCTTTTTGAACCGGGGAAGGATAGGGAGTGCCCTCCGCGGAATCCTGAAATATGTGCATCATGCGATGGCCGCAAATGCTGAAATCGGGATGGCTGTCCATGAAATTGGCCTGCTTCTGCAGCTTTTGCGGCGAAGTCCAGTAGTCATCGCCTTCCAAGAAAGCAATATACTCGCCGCGGCAGGCCTGCAGCACCGACTGGAGGTTGCGGTGCATTCCCACGTTGCCTTCGGGCAAGAGGGGGCGAATGATGTTCGGATGGAGTTGGGCAAATGCCCTTACGACTTGCCGTGTTCCGTCGGTTGAACAGTCTTCCCCAATGACCAATTCAACCGGGAAGGAGGTCTCCTGAATCAAGACGCTTTCAATGGCCTGCGCGATGAACTTTTCGTGATTGTACGTAATCATCGCCACGCTCACCTTGGGCCGGTCACAGGAAGTTTGGGCGGAGACGGGAGGCACGAAGGGAAAAGCTGAAAGACTGAAATGCTGAAACCTGAGACTGGAGGTCTGAGATCGGAAACGTGAGGGATGAGGCGTGAAACCTGAAACCTGAGAACGCTTATGTGCGTTGAGCCAGAGCGGTGCGGACAGAGGCGCTCTGCGCAAGGGCGGAGCGCAGGATCGCGCATATTGTTTGGATCACCTCAGGCGTCACCGCCTGGCCCGTCGGGAGCACCATGACGCGAGCGGCGACACGCTCGGTTTCGGGCAGGAGCAGCGCCGAGTTGGGCTGCAAGGAGCGGTAAGGCTCCATCCGGTGGCAACCGGGCCAGAAATACTTGCGGGCCAGGACATTCTCCGCATGGAGGACCGACACCAATTCGTCTCGACGTAACGGCGCCACGTCCGGGTCCACCTCTGCCACGACATATTGGTAGTTATTCCGCTCGGCGGGGTCGTAATGAATGAGTGACACGCCGGGTATCGCGCGCAGCCCCTCCTGATATGCCAGGTAGTTGCGACGGTTGAGGGCGATGATCTCGTCAATGGAGTCCAGGGAAGTCAGCCCCATCGCCGCGCAGACTTCAGTCATCTTGCCATTCACTCCCAGGTAGATAACGCGGTCGTAGCCGGCGAAGCCGAAGTTGCGCATGAGCCGCATCTTCTCAGCCAGCGCGTCATCGTTGGTGACCACGGCCCCTCCCTCGAAGGTGTTAAGGAACTTGGTGGCGTGGAAGCTAAAGACCTCGCACCGGCCAAAGCTTCCGACCATTTTCCCCTTGTGCGAGCAGCCGAAGGCGTGCGCGGCATCATACATCACTTCTAGACCATGCTTCCGTCCGATGGCTTCGATGGCCTCCGCATCGCAGGCGCGGCCCCAGACATGCACGCCGATAATGGCTGAGGTCCTCGGGGTGATTAACCGCTCGATCGCCGCCGGGGCGATGTTGTGGGTGCCTGGATCCATGTCGGCGAACAGGGGCGTGATTTCCTGCCATTGCAGGGCGTGTGCCGTAGCGACGAATGTGTAGGAGGGGACGATGACCTCGCCCCGCAGACCCAAAGCGCGGATTGCGATTTCGAGCGCGACCGTGGCATTGCACATGGCAATGCAGTGGCGGACGCCGACAAATTCAGCGATCCGCCGTTCGAACTCCTTGACCATTGGACCGTCATTGGTCAGCCAGCGCCGGTCGAGCAAGTCGTTGATCCGGGCCAACAGCACCTGCCGATCTCCAAGATTGGGACGGCCAACGTGAAGCGGAACCTCGAAAGCTGGCGTTCCGCCAAGAATGGCAGGTTGCTTCTTGATCACAAAAGATTATCCCCTTTCTTCGCGTGCTGAAGCATTTGTGCGGGCACCCCGGCCACAGTCGCTCCGTCGGGTACGTCATGAATCACCACCGCACCCGCGCCGACGATGGAATCAGCGCCCACGTGTTTCTTGTCAATAATGGTTGACCCGATGGCCAACCAGGCGCAACGTCCGATGATGACGCTCCCGGCGACGCTGGCGCCGGGGCCAACATGCGCACCGTCGTCCACCACGCAATCATGGTCAATGCTCGCGCGGGTGTTCACGATCACGTTCTTTCCTATGCCGCTCCCAGGGTTGACCACGGCTCCTGCCGCCACCATCGTTCCCACCCCTAACTTAACATCTGCTGCCACCACGGCCGCCGGATGGATGGCTTTGACCAGCTCAAAGCCTCGCGACTCAAGCTGATTGCCCGCCTCCAGCCGGCGCCGGTTATTCCCGAAGCCCACAAATGCACGCCGAACACCACTGTGCAACAAGCTGTCCAACTGCTCCGCCCCGCCTAACACAACCGAACCGAAGAAGGGCTGACCACGACGCCCGGAATTGACCTCGTCAAGAAAACCGACGACTTCCAGCCCGGACAGGCGCAGAATATCCGCCACCACCTTCGCATGGCCACCCGCACCCCAGATAACTACCTTCTCAGCCATGGGGCTTCACAGTGTGTCCTCGGGCTGCGTGGTGACCTAACGACATACAAATAGCAGCCAATTTCCAACTCAGCGCCGTCTCATCGAAAGGGGGTCGCACGAGCCATTGCCAATCATTCTTGGCCGGGTACCAAGTCGAAGTTCCATTCCTCTTTGGCCTTGGTCGTGCGTTTCCAGTCATACTTACGCACTCCGGTTCCAAAGGAACAAAACCGGCAGACCTCCGCCGGGCGCTCGAGAAATTCCAGCACGTCCCACCCTGTCATCCCGGGCGCGTGAATGCCTATTGCGCCCGACTTTTCGGGAATCTGCGCAGCAAACACCCGGTTGTAGGTGGGGACGTTCGCGGAAAACGGACAGAGGTAGAGAAGCCCTTCCCTGAGGAACGGAGTGTAGTACATCTTGCGACAGGCGCGCAAGGCCCTGGCCGGATCGGAGTCTCCCTTGGGGTTGAGAGACGCCCAGAAGGTGCTGGTTTTGTTGATGACTAACTCCAGATTTTCCCCGCTGACCAATCGGCGCAAGGCATCCTCTTTATTCAGCATTGGAGGATAGAGAGTAATGGAAATGCTAATCCGATTGGCGCGGCAGCACCGCCAAAAGTCCTGGCCCATGCTGGGCAACAGGATCCCGTTGGTGACCAGCCGGATGACCGCCTGAGGAAACCCCCGCCGTGTGGAACTCAGAAACTCCGTAACCTTGGGATGCTGCAGAGGCTCCCCGCCCAACAGGTGGATGCTGGAGATGTTTGAGAAGAGCTGAGAAAGCCGTCGCATGTCCCGGTTGTGGCTCTCGGGATCGGCATACCAAGCCGACGCCACATTGGAGAAATGACCGCAGCCGCAACAGTTCATATTGCAGTGGTCGGTGAGGTGCAGTTCCAGATACGCCAGGGGCGGCTTGGTCAGTCGGCGTTTGAGCTTCTGCGCCATCGCCCTGCCTCGGGAGGTTAATGACTGGTAAGCCGGCAGCGCAGTCACGCGGCGTTGAAGTCCCCAGCGGATTGTTCGTGTCGGTGAGGCGAGGAAATGTCTAAGGTTCATAAAGCTGATTTATGAGGCTGCAGCCAGCTCAGTTGTCCACGGAATCTTTGGCAGCACGGCGCAAGGTTCGCGTCCCATCCAGCCCGCTTCCCGCCGGGCCATGTCCACAACCGTGAAGGCGGCGAAAAACTCGTCCGCCCAATCGTGGCCGGTGCCGTCTTTGATCACGTAAAGTCGCAGGCGGTAATCCCCGCTGTTAAGCAAGTCGCCCGGAATCACACACCGGCTGACGTAGCGGCCAAGAGGGGCGGGGCAGCGAGCCGTAGAGGTGGTCAGCACGATGACTTCCTGCTGGTTGACCAGGTGAAAATTGAGGTGGAACACGGTCTCCCGCCGCACTCGGTGGTAGCAGATTTCAATGAGAACCGGCGTTTCCATCCGGATCAGGCCATCCGGGGTGGGTGTGGCCGGACGGACCCTTATCGCCGCCAGCTTCACGTAATCGTTGCCCGGCGCCTTCTGCACGTCTGGCCATTCTCTCTCCGAGGCCATGACCCGGCTTTGAGTCACGCTTTCCAGGTGTTTGGTGACAGCCTGGTCAACTGATCCCAGGACCTTGATCCGGCCGTCCTCCAGCAGCAGGCCGCGGGTACAGAGACTTTGGACCGCGACCATGTTGTGACTGACGAAAAGGACAGTACGGCCTTGATGGGCGACTTGACTCATCTTGCCGAGGCACTTCCGCTGGAACACGGCGTCCCCGACGGCCAACACCTCGTCCAGAACAAGTATCTCCGGTTCCAGGTGCGCGGCGACAGAAAAGGCCAGGCGCACATACATCCCGCTGGAATAGCGTTTCACCGGCGTGTCAATAAACTCCTCGACTCCCGAGAAAGCGATGATTTCGTCAAGCTTGCCGCGAATCTCGGCCCGGGACATTCCCAGGATTGCGCCGTTGAGGAAGATGTTCTCCCGTCCGGTGAGCTCAGGGTGGAAGCCGGTTCCCACTTCAAGCAGGCTGCCAATTCTTCCGTTGATTCTAATGAAACCGGTGCTGGGGGCGGTGATGCGGGATATGATCTTGAGCAGGGTGCTCTTGCCGGCGCCGTTCTTACCGATAATGCCCAGGATGTCGCCCTGATGAACCTCGAAGCTCACGTCGCTCAAGGCCCAGAAGATATTGCCTTCACGGCGTTCGGCGCGGGCATCTCCGAGCTTCAGCAGCGGATCGGGCTGGCCTCGCAGCCGGGCCCACGCTCGGGCGAAATCGTCTTTGAGCGTGCGGGAACCAATGACGCCCAGGCGATAGACTTTGCTCAGGTTGGAGACGCTGATGATGGGGGCACTCATGAAAAGCCGAAAAACTGAGACCGGAAAAGGGAGGTCGGAG
>JAAYVL010000084.1 GCA_012517205.1 Verrucomicrobiota bacterium | reverse complement strand
TTGCATTGCCCGGCGCGGAAAGGGAGTCGTTTTCGTGTTTTGGCGCAGACGATGAACCGGAAGACCTATGTTTTGGAGCGATTGGATAGTCTTGGGGAGACGAACTGGGTGGGGGTGAGCACCAACGCGGGTAATGGAGCGCTGCGGATGCTGACGGATCCGACGGCCACTGCGCCCCAGCGCTTCTATCGCATGAAACAATGGTAGCCGACGCATGACCGAGTGGAACATCCAAGCCCGCGCTCACGCATGCGCCGCCTGCAGCCGTCCCTTCGTGGACCAGGAAGGCTACCATACGCTGCTGTTCGATGAGAAAGCGGATTTTCGCCGCCTGGATGTCTGCCAGGCGTGCTGGCTGAAGCAATACAGTGAGGGAGCGCGCGAGCGCAAAGGCTTCGTTTCGTATTGGCAAGGCGTCTATACCGCGCCTCCGCCTCCGGTCGAAACGATTCATAAACAGACGGCTGAGTCACTGCTTCGCCAACTCATCGAGTTGAATGATCCGCAGTACATTCCGGCGGGATATATCCTGGCGGTCATGCTCGAACGCAAACGCCTGCTCAAGGTCAAGGAGCAAATCCTGCGCGAGGGGCAGCGGGTGTTCATTTATGAGCAACCCGCCACCGGCGATGTGTTCACCATTGCGGACCCCAACCTGAAACTGGATCAACTTGAACAGGTTCAGCGCGACGTCGCTGCGCTTCTCGAACATGGTTTGCCCCCGGCGCCCCCGGTTTGCCCGGCTGCCGCCGGAACGGATGCCGCCGTCGTTTTTCCCGCCCCGGCCGCTGAGTCCGCCGCCTCTTCCACCCCAGCCCCCGCGGAACCCGCTGACCCCGTGCGGATGTCGGGATGAAAGATACAATACCTGCCGCCACCGGGCACCAGGGACTGCAGGAACGGCTGAACTATTGGTTCGGCAATCCTGCGCTATTGCAACTTGCGTTGACGCATCCTTCCGTCGCGCATGAGCATGGGGCATCCATGCAGACTAACCAGCGGCTCGAGTTTCTGGGTGATGCCGTCCTGCAACTGGTGTTGACGCGCGAGCTTTATGAAAAATTCCCCGCCTTCGACGAGGGGCCGCTGACCAAGGCCCGGGCTCAACTGGTTAATCGCCGTACTTTAGCCGAGCGCGCCCGGCAACTGAACCTTGGCCAGTATCTGATCGTCAGCCGGGGGGAAGACCTGCATGGCGGCCGCGAGCGGCCCTCTGCCCTGGCTGACACCTATGAAGCCCTGCTCGGCGCCATCCTGCTCGATGGCGGCTATGACGCGGCCCGCAATTTTATTCTCCGCCAGTTCCAAGCCGCCTTTGGCGAACTTTCGGCGATTCCGGAACTGGAAAACCCCAAAGGTGAACTGCAGGAACTGCTGCAAGCCACCTCCACGGAAGCGCCACGGTACTGCGTAGCCTCCGCCAGTGGGCCGGATCATGATCGCCTCTTTGAATGCACGGTGCATCACGGCGGAAAGGAACTGGCGCGCGGGCGTGGCAAGAGCAAAAAGGCCGCCGAAAGCGAAGCCGCGCTCGCCGCGCTGGCAAAATTGCGCGCGGCTCCGGAGAGCAAGCCGTAAAGACGGATTTCGCCCGCGCCGAGGGTATCGCGGGCGGCATTTCCTCCGCCGCTGCGGATTAAGGATGAGGGGAAAAATGCAATCCAAGCAAGCCCTGAATTGCATTTTTGAGTCGAGCCTCAGAGCCGGGGCCGACGTTGGTGGCGGAAGGTTCGTAGCCGCCTTCAGCGATGGCCTGATCGGTGCAGATATAGGCGGGGCCGGCGTCGCCGTAACCGGCGACAGCCACAAAGGCGCGGGGTTTGGCCTGTTGAGCGTAGAATTGGAAATCCAGCATGGGCTCGCCGGGTAAATGCAGAATATGGATCTTGCCCATTTGCAGAGAGCTGACCTGAATGGGGCGATTGAGTCGCTCGAAGTACGCCAGGCGCATGGCTCCGCTATAGACCCGCCGCCCGTCGTACTCCGCCGGGTTATCCAGCCAGGCCCGGCTTTGGGCCGCAACTTGAGACTGATCCGTTCGCGGTGGCAGGGTCAATGGCAGAGCGCGCCAGACGATCGGCTTGGCCCGGGTGAAGCGCGTCTGGGCGATGGCGGCTTCGATGCCCGCCTGTAGGCGCTGGCGGAGGTCTGCCTGCGCTTGAGTTGATCCGTCGTTGTATTTGCCGGCCGTGACATCCCCGGAGCAGCCGGTGAAATAGATTTGGAACACGTTCTCTCGCTGCTCGACGGCTTCACGGGCCAATCCCACAAAGTCAGCCGAGGCACGGCCGTCACAGCAAAACGTCTGCGGATGGGTGGCATAGTAGTGCAGGCGGACAAGGGGCTTATCGTTTCGGGCGAAGGTGATGGTCTTAAGCCATGGATCTATAAGCCCCTCGGGGGCCTGCGCCATTTGCGGGCTTTTAGCGCCGTTGCTATACCGGGTAATCGGCTGGCCGTTTTCGTCCTTGAGCCGCCGAGCCGAGGCAACGCGCTCCACCCGGGCTTGCCCGGTTCCCACCCGGTTGAAAGGTTCGAGGCGATCCGCTGCCGCGCGCGCGGCCGCCGCCAGTTGCTGGCGGAGGGAATCCAGGAACTCGTGGCTCAGGTGCGGTGGCGGCTGCGGAGCGGCGTCCAGCAACTGGTGGGCTCCTTCATCCGCATACGGCGCGGCATGTTGATGAATGCACTGGATGGCAACGCGCGCCGGATCCGTTCCCACGGCAGTGGCCAGGGCCTTGCGGAACAACAGATCTGAATCATTCCCCATCAAGCACCAATCAAACGCGCACAGCACGAAACGATTGGTGCCCTCCGCGAGAATAAGCCCCTTGGCCAGCAGCGGGGTTTCCGCCTTGACCAGCCTGGCCGTCCAAACGAGGGGTTCGCCTTTCCAAGGCGTGGTATCACAACGAAACGTGGCCAGCCGCAACGGCGCTGCCACCAAGCTCCCATCCGCCCAAAAGCCCAGGAACAACGACAGTCCCAACCCCAAGGCCAACGGCATTTTCCTGAAAACGCAATCCGATGATTTCATATCACAACAGAAGTTTGTCAGTCTTTACGGTAAGCGACCCGAAGCCTTTTATCGAGCTTTCTTTGCCCGGCCATGGGCGTGGCGTTGATCAGCCCGATGCAGACTTCCGACTGGCCAGGACCGTTTGTTCGCAGTTCAGGATGCAGCCGCAGATGGCCTCGGCATCCGGGGCTTGGCGCAGTTCGAGGAGTAAATCCGTCTTTTGCGCCATTAGACACAAGCGGGCCAGGGTGTGCAGGTGCATTCGCTCATCCGGGCAGCCAATCAGGAAGAACAGGTCGGTGGCCCGTCCATCCGGCGACCCAAAGGGAATCTGCTGGATCGTCCGGCCCAGCGCCAGAAAGGCGGCCTCAAATAAATACGACTCCGGATTGCGTGAATGTAGCAGCGCCAAACCGCCGGGGATACCGGTCGAGCATAGCTCTTCGCGCGCTTCCAGCCCCTGCAGCAGCGACTCGGGGTCGCAGACCAACCCGGTCTTCTCGGCTAGCGCGGCCATTTGCCGCAAGACGGAGCCTTTGGTTTTCGCCGTCAGGGCTGGCTCGACGAATTCCGGCCGAATCATCTCCGGCATGATGGCGTCCTGCGCAATGATTTGCCGGGCTCCACTGGATGATTTTTGATGGTATTCAGCCAGGGGTGGGCCTTCCATGCCCAAAATGCGTTGCGAGGCCCATGCATCAATCTCTACCTTGCGAAACACCACGCGATCCCCGTATCGCTCGAAGGGGATTTCCTTTTCTTTGACCAACCGATTGAGATCAGCCGGGGTAAGATGCAGGTAGCGTGCGGCTTCATCAGGACCAAAGGTTCGGTGGGGCATGAAGCAATAAATGGGTCTGCGCTCGGCCGAGTTGACTGGCCAACCCGGCTCTGCCCATGACTAGTCCTTTTGGTCCTCCCCGCCACGGCGACCGGCCTGGTGGTCAAGGTGGACGATGCCCATGGTGTGGTCTCCCACCAACTCCAACTTGGCCAGCATTTCGCCCACGTTTTGCTCCTCCTCAACTTGCTCATCAAGGAACCACTTGAGGAACGACTGCGTCGGATAATCTTTTTCCGCCGCGGCGAGTTCAAAAATGGCACAAATCGAAGCCGAGACCTTCTGCTCGTGGCCCAAGGCCGCCTTGAAAGCAGCCAAGGGGGATGGGTAATCGCAGGGGGACGCGGGGATGGCTTGCAAGTCCACCTTGCCGCCACGCTCCACAATATATTTGAAGAACCGTTTGGCGTGGTCTATTTCCTCCGCGCTTTGGGCCTGCATCCATTTGGCAAAGCCGGTGAACGGGGTGCTTTCGAAATAAGCGGCCATGCCCAGGTAGGCGTAAGCGGAACTGAGCTCGAGATTGAGCTGGCTATTGAGCGCCTTCTCTATCTTGCGGGATAATTTCATAATGTTTCCATCCTAAGCCGGAGCCATTCAGGTTTCAACTTCAATTCGACCTCCGGGCAGGGCCTTTGGTTTTGCAGGGCATAAGCCGGGGAGGTTGAGGCTGCGTGTTGGACGGCGGGCAAGCTCCCGATGATTGGAGGAAGGGGCGGATCGGGGCAACGGTGTGCCAACGGGGCCGGCAGGGCAATGGCGACGGTTCGCCCTCATCTGCCGCAACTTCGGTGCCGATAACCAAAGGCTCTGCGCGGCGCGCGCGGCAGAACAAAAGGATTGCTCCCGGGGCGGGATTTATGGCTTTATCGTCTGGACCCGCGCCGGTGGTGAGGAAATTTTGCTCCCGGCGCGGACGGATTATGGCATATTGGCGCGAGTGAACCGCTTAGACCGCAAAAGAATGCAGGTTCGGTATTCGGGCATGGTGCAAGGCGTCGGGTTCCGCTACACCGCGCGCTCGGTGGCGGCGGGCTATGACGTCACCGGGTTTGTTCGGAATCTGCCGGATGGCGGAGTGGAACTGGTCGCCGAAGGGTCGAAAGACGAACTGGAAGCCTTTCGGAAGGCCATCCGCGAGGCGGGCCTGGGCCATTTTATCCGGCACGAAGATATTGCCTGGCAGGAAGCCGGGAATGCGTTCCGTGGGTTTGAAATCGTAAGATAGAAGTTAAATGAAGTTTGCAATCATCGCCGACATCCACGCCAATCTCGAGGCGCTGCAAGTGGTTTTGGAGGACATCAAAGAACAAAAATGCACGCACTATGCCTGCCTGGGCGACGTGGTCGGCTACAACGCCAATCCCAAAGAATGCCTGGATATCATCCGCGCGATGAAAATGCCGGTCGTGAAGGGCAATCACGATGAATACTGCTCCACCGACGGGCCGCTGGACGGCTTTAACCCGGCGGCCGCCGAGGCGGTGAACTGGACGCGCAAGCAGTTGACGGCGGATGACCGCCAGTGGCTGCGGGACCTGAAATACGTCCGCATGGTCACCAACTTCACCATCGTGCACGCCACCCTCGACGGGCCGCAGCGCTGGGGCTATGTATTCGACAAGCTGGCGGCCGCGGCCAGTTTCACCTACCAAAACACGGCCATCTGCTTCTTCGGCCACACCCATGTGCCGGTGGCCTTCATGCGCGACAGCCTGGTGCGCGGCGGGACCTACTCCAAGTTCAAAGTCGAGCCCGGCAAAAAGTATTTCGTGAACGTCAGCGCCGTCGGCCAGCCCCGCGACAACAATCCCAAGTGTGGCTACGTGGTTTATGATGCGGACGAAGGGACCATCGAGCAGCGGCGGCTGGAATACGACATCGCCACCGCCCAAAGAAAGATCCTGGATGCCGGGCTGCCGCCACGCCTGGCCGAACGGCTCGCCCTGGGCCGGTAAGGCGCCGTCCGCCGCCGCCGCCCCGGCGCCCGGCCGCGGCCCGGCGGAAGCGGCCGGGGGGCGCGGCCCGCGTTGCGCCTGGTGAAAATCCTGATCCTCAAGCCCAGCTCGCTCGGCGACGTGGTGCAGGCGCTGCCGGTGCTGCGGTTGCTCAAGCGGCATCGGCCCGACAGTGAAATCTATTGGTGGATTGATGCCCGCCTCGCCCCGCTGCTGGCCGATGACCCCGACCTGGCGGGGATCGTGCGCTTCGAGCGCCAGCGCTGGGCCCGGCCGTGGCACTGGGGCGAAATGGGGCGCAGCGTGCGCTGGCTGCGGCGGCAGGCGTTCGACTGGGTGGTGGATTTGCAGGGCCTGCTGCGCAGCGGCGCCTTCGCCTGGCTGGCCAACGGCGGGCTGACCGTCGGCCTCGACGAGCCCCGCGAGGGCGGGCGCGGGTTTTATGATCTCATCGCGCGGCGCCCGTCGCCCGCCACCCATGCCGTGGACTGGTACCGCCAGGTGCTGCCGCTCCTGGGCGTACCGGCGGAGGCGGAGTTTCAATGGCTGCCCGAGCGTCCCGGCGTCGCGGCCGCGGTGCGCCGCAAATGGCCGGTGGAACCGGCGCGCTGGATTCTCCTGCAACCCGGCGCGCGCTGGCTGAATAAACGCTGGCCCGCCGAGTCCTTTGCCGGGCTGGTCCGGTGGCTGGCGGCGACGGACCCCAGCCTGCGGTTTGCCATCCTCGGCAGCGCGGACGACCGCGCCCTGGGCCAGGCCATCGCCCGGGCCGGAGAGCGGCGGTGCCTCGATCTGACGGGGCAGGTCTCCCTGCCGGAACTGGTTGAATGGATCCGGCTCAGCGCGTTACTGGTGACCAATGACACCGGCCCGATGCACATCGCCGCCGCGCTGGGCAAGCCGGTCGTGGCGCTGTTCGGCCCCACCGACCCCTGCCGCACCGGGCCGTATCGGCAGCTCGAACACGTCCTGCAACTGGACCTCCCCTGCGTCCCCTGCCTGAAACCCCGCTGCGCCTACGTCCGGCCGCTGGAATGTCTCCGCGCGCTCCCGCCCGCCGTCGTCGGCGCGGCCGTGCAAAAGCGCCTGGCCGGCGCCTGAAGCCCGCGCCCGCCCCCCCGCCCCCGCCGGCGCGGGTACTTTTGCGGCTTGCCACGGCGCCGGCCCGCCTTAGAGTGGCGCCATGAAAGCTTTGAGACTGGCGCTTTGCCTGCTGGCCGCCGCCATGGGGCCGGTGGCGGCGCAGGTCACCGTGGAAGTAATTCAGGAGCAAGACCAGTTCCTGCCGGGAGAAGCCATGCCGACGGCGGTGCGCATTACGAACCGTTCCGCCCGGGATCTGCGCCTCGGGGCGGAGAAAGACTGGCTGGTCTTTTCCGTGCAAACCCGCGGCGTCGAGGTGGTGCCCAAGCTGGGCGAGGTCCCGGTCGCCGGCGAGTTCATCCTGGGCTCGTCCAAAGTGGCCACGAAGTACGTGGATTTGGCGCCGTACTTTTTCATCAACCGGACGGGGCGCTACATCGTAACCGCCACCGTGCGGATCCGGGAGTGGGACCGCGAGGTCACCAGCCCGCCCAAAGAGTTCAATGTCTCCGATGGGGCCAAGTTGTGGGAGCAGGAAGTCGGCGTGCCGGCCGCCCCGGATTCCGCCCCGGCCGTGCCAGAAGTGCGCAAATTCATCCTCCAGCAGGCCAGCTCCCTCAAGACGCAGCCTCGCCTGTATGTGCGGCTGACCGACGCCACCGGGGCGCGGACCTTCCGCGTCATTCCCGTCGGGCCCACCGTCTCTTTCGGCCGGCCGGAACCGCAAGTGGACAAGTTCAGCAATTTGCATCTCCTCCACCAGGAGGGCGCCCGCTCCTTCAGCTACGTCGTCATCAATCCCCAGGGCGAAATCATCGCGCGCCGCACGTATGACTATGGCGATAAACGCCCCCGGCTCCAGCCGGACATGGACGGAAAGATCATCGTTCAGGGCGGAGTCCGCCGCCCCACCCCCAAAGACGTGCCCCCGCCCCAGCCGGCGCCCGCGGCGGAAGAAGAACCCAAACCGCTGCGCTCGCCGGGAGAGTTGGTGCCCCCCAACCTTTGACGGAACATCCCCCGCCGGCGCGGCCCGCGCCGACGGCGTCGCAAATCCCCGGGTTAGGATTGGACGGCCAGCGCCGACGGTTGCGCCCGCAAGGCGAGGATTTTGGCCACGATCGCTTCCAGGCTGGGCAGGGTAAAGTCACGGCGCGCATCGCCCAGCCACGGCGATTGCAGCAGCAGCGACGTGCAGCCCGCCGCCCGGGCCATTTCGGCGTCCGGCCATTTATCGCTGACGACAAAAGACTGGTCCAGGTCCACTTGCCATTTGAACGCGGCCTCCAACAACAGCCCGGGCTTCGGCTTGCGGCAGGGGCATTGGTCAGCCGCCTCATGCGGGCATACCAGGATATCATCCAGCGGGAAAACGCGCCGCAGCAGGTCGTGCATCCGATCCAGCTCGCGCCGCGATTGATCCCCGCGCGACAGGCCCGGCTGGTTGGTCGTGGCAATCAGCAGGAGACCCGCGGCCTTTAATTGGCGCAGCAAGGGTGCCGCCTCCTGGTTGACCTGAAAATCCTCCAGCGTCAGCGGGCTGACCTGGTGCCGCCGCTCGATGCGCACCCGGTTCAGTATGCCATCCCGTTCGATAAACACACCCGGTTTCACACTTCGGAGACAGCATAAAGCTTTCCCAATCAGCGTTTTTCGCCCAAAAACCCCGATTTTCCGGCCCTAACCGGTGGTTTTTCGCTTCCGCCAGTCGCAAAACTGAGAAAATCCCGGGCCTGATCTCCGCCCCGGCGCGCCCGGCCGCTGAGGCGCGGCCCTCCTCCGCAAGGCTGCCGCGCCCGCTTATTGCAGGTCGTTAAGCGCGGTCACCCGCTTTTGCAGTTCCCGGATCACCGGCAAGGCCCGGGCATAGATATGCTGTTCGGTTTCGCCCGGAGACGGCTTCAGGATCACGCGCACGGCGGCGATGGGTTCGCCATTCCGATCGCGCAGCGGCAGCACCGCCGAAACCGACGTCCGCTCTTTCCCACAATACGGCGAGCCCTGGTGGACGACGTCCCACTCCACCTTTCCCCCCGCGCGGCCCACCTCGGCCGGGTTCTGGCTGGCCACAAGGCGCGTCGTCCGCGGTTCCTCGCCCCGCACATAGACTTGCAAGCCGAGCAACCGGGGAAACTTCTTCACCGCCGCGCGCACCAGCGCCTGGGCCGGGGGCTCGTGCGGCGTGTACACCAGCCGCGTATCGGCAAAATAACTGACCGCGTCGGACTTGGTCCAAAACCCGATCTTCCCGCTGGCGAACGGATTAACCCGGTCCGTCGCGGTGATCAATTCCTGGCCGTTGAGGCGGCACCGGATGGAATTGCCTTTGCACTCGATCGTCAGCTCATGCCAGACCCCGCTGGGCACCGGCAGTTCCGGGCCGACCAGCGGGCCGCGTTCGCCGTTGAGCACCTTGTAGAAGCGCAGGTTGTTGCCCCGGGAACTCGCCCGCACGACATAGTAATTCGTCTCGTTTTGAATCCGGAAAGCAATGCCCGCCATCTGTTCCACCGCGCCCTTAACGGTCTTAAAGCGGGTGGTCAGCTCGAAGTCCCCCATCGTTTCCTCCTCGTAAATCAGCAGCGGGAAATGTTCATCCGTCGGGTCCTGCGCCAGTTGCGCCAGAACCGCCTTCCGGGCGGCCGACCGCGCCCCCGGCGTCAGCGCCGGCAGCAGGGGCGGCACCTCGTCCCAAATCACCCGCCAATCCCCCGGCTTGCCTTGCCCGGTCACGGTGCTGCGAAAGCCGGGCGGCACCTGGCCTTCGCGCACTTCGCTGAAGTCAAACTTCCGTTCCGCCGCCGCAACCGGCAGCACCAGCAAAGCCAGCGCCCAGTGGAAAAAGGTTCGCATGCGGCCCGAGCGTAGCAAAACGGCGCCCGGCGACAAGCGCAAGGTAGGCCGCCCGAAAACGGTTTGCCGCTCCTCCCGGCCCGGCCCGCCGGGCGGGCGCCTCCGCCGGCGTGGTTTTCGCTTGGCGCAACCGCCGCGCCGGCCCTAGCCGGGATATTTCACGCCCCGCACGAAATACCCGCAGGCCGGAGCGCGGGCATCTTGCCCGCTTAGCCCGTTTGGAGGCTGTAAGCGGGCAAGATGCCCGCGCTCCAGCCTTGCAGGTGTGAAATGTCTGGGCTAGCCTTGCCCCCGAATTAGCACCGGCAATCCCTCCTCCCGGAGGTCCGGGCGCGCGGAGGCGCCCGCCCTCCCGGCGCGGGTTTGCCGAGTGTTTGCTTATGGCCGCCAGCGACCCAATGCGATTATTCATTGCGATAGCAATACCCGAACCGGTCAAAGCCCGGCTGGAAACCGCGCAAACCGAATTGCGCCGCGCGCTGCCGGGCGCCAGCGTCCGCTGGGCCCGCCGCGAGCAGTTGCACCTGACGCTGAAGTTTCTGGGGGAGGTGGCAGCCGCGCGCGTGGAACCGCTGGCCGAGGCGCTGCGCAACGCGTGCCAGCCATTCGCCCCCCTGCGGCTGCGCCTCGAGGGCGTCGGAGGGTTCCCCAACCTGCGCCGGCCGCGCGTCCTCTGGGCCGGCGTGCCGGATGAAGCGGGGCGGTTGGCGCAACTCCAGGCGGCGGTGGACGGCGCCACCCGGGATTTCTCGAACGAAAAGAAAGAGCCTGGATTCGCCGGTCACGTCACGCTGGCCCGCCTCAGAGACCTGAACCGAACCGAAGCGGACGCCCTAGCGGAACGGGCGGACGGCATGAAACAGCAGCCATTTGGCCAGTGGACCGTGGACCAGATCAAGCTAATGCGAAGCGAGCTCTCGCCCCAGGGAGCACGCCACACCCCCCTGGCCATCTTCACGCTGACGGCGGCTGATGCCCGCTAACGGGCTGGCCGGGCACAGCCAAAACCGACCCCGCCCGCCCAGCCAAAATCGGGCTAATGCAACGACCTTAACCCTTAGAGCCCCCTCCGAACTGTCCAATTATTGGACACTTCCCCCTTTTCGACTCTCGTCATTCTCACGCACCCCGTTTTTCGCGTAACTCCCGTCTTTCCAGCCTCATCCATACACGCCATCGAGCCGTGTACAAGGGGTGTACAAGGGATGCTCATCGGGTGTACCAGCTAAAATCCTATGAACTTCCGGTGAGCATCCCTTGTACACCCCTTGTACACGGCTCGATGGAAGGGGGGCGGGAGGGGATGGGGAGGTTGCTGTTGGCGGGAGAGGCAGGAGGGAAAATCTGGCCTGGTTGCCTGGGAGGGGTTGGATCGCAGTGCGTCGGGGGAGCGCCCGGGTGATGCTGGTCAATTCCGGGCTGGGAGAGCGAGGTCATTCGCGGGCTCTGGTTTCGAGAACCTTCGGGGTGCGCGTGGATTTGGTTTGACCTGGGGGCCGCCGCCCGGCAGACTGCGCTCCAGCAAACGATCTTAACATTACGAACATACAGCATCTCTCATGAGCCAAACATCCAATCAGCGATCCGACGACTTCCTCAAGATTAGCGACCAATTTCAACTGGGGGTCCTTACGACTGAATCCTCCCATCCCGTCACCGCCAACCTGAGCGAAACGGCCAAAGGCGACGTGGCTGCGGGTTTGGGGCTGTTGTTCGAGGCCGATGGGGATAATGTGCGCAAGTACCGGGAATTTGCGGAGTCGGGGCGGGCGCGGCAGATTGCGGATACCGTGCTGCGCGTGGTGAAGGGGGGCGGGAAGGTGTTTTTCACCGGGTGCGGCTCCACCGGGCGGCTGAGCATTCAACTGGTTTCCATCTGGCGCGATTTCTGGCAGAAGCAGCGCGCGCGCGGCCTGCAGAGCAAGCCGTCGCCGGAGGAGTTCGAGCACCGCGCGTTCAGCGTGATGGCGGGCGGAGACTTCGCGCTCATCAAAGCGGTGGAGGGATTCGAGGATTTCACGGAGTTCGGCAAGAAGCAGATTGGCGACCTGGGGATTTCGGCCCGGGACGCGGTTTTTGCCATCACCGAAGGCGGCGAGACGTCGTTTGTGATCGGCACCGCCTGGAAGGGGGTGGAGGTGGGGGCCAAGGTCTATTTTGTCTATAACAACCCGGATGAGATCCTGTGCAAGCATGTGAAGCGGAGCCGCGAGGTCATCGAGGAGCCGCGCATTGAGAAGATCAATCTGACGACCGGGCCGATGTCCATTACCGGCTCGACGCGCATGCAGGCCACGACCATTCAGCTTTGCGTGATGCTGACGGTGCTGGAGATGGTGTTGCGCGACCTGATGAAGGAACTGGAGCCCCAGGGGCCCTGCGCGCTGGACTCGAACGCCGTGCCGGCGGAGTTTCTCCGGAAGCTGACGGAGATGCACGGCAATCTGCGGGCGCCGGATTTCCGCGCGCAACTGGCCCGGATCGTGTCGCTGGAAGAGGGCGTTTATCGCGCCAAGCACAAGAACAACTACTATGCCGACCGGTTCGGGATTGACGTGCTGACGGATACCACCGAGCGCTCGCCCACGTTTTGCTCGCCGCCGTTCCGCAAATTCGATGATACGACGGCGACGGAGTCCTGGTCGTTCCTGTTCCTGCCGTATGCGGACACCCCGAAGGCCTGGGAGCGGATCATCAAGCGCCAGCCCCAGTGCGTCGAGTGGACCGAGGCGGAAGTGCGCGCCCTGGTCAGCGAGGACAAGGTGGCGCGCACCTACGAAATCGTGCGCAAGATCAGCGCGGCGGAATTGATGCGGTTCAAGGTGGGGCTGGACGGCCTG
The DNA here is from genome assembly GCA_012517205.1 of Verrucomicrobiota bacterium. Classification (GTDB taxonomy): domain Bacteria; phylum Verrucomicrobiota; class Verrucomicrobiia; order Limisphaerales; family UBA8199; genus UBA8199. The sequence continues at coordinate 25,713 of JAAYVL010000084.1, read as the reverse complement.
GCGCACCGGCCGCTGCGCCCGGGCGACAGCGCGGTGGCCATTTTGTCGGAGACCGAAAAGGCGGCCCTGCTGGCGGAGGACGGTTTCTACCGCCGACAACTGGAAGCGGCGAAAAAGGCGGGGGCGCGGACCGGGTTGATCTACGTCGGCCGCGCGGAGACCTTCCCCGAGATTCGCGATTTTGCCGCCCGGTGGAACCCCGAGGGTGTGCTGGTGCTGGCGGCGGTGCCGGCCACGGATTTCCTGCTGGACGGCGTGACGCGCGCGGGGCTCAAGATGCTGTTGAACGCGCTTTCGACCTGCACGATGGTGCGGCTGGGGCGCGTCATGGGCAACTACATGATTTGGGTGGTGCCGAGCAATCTCAAGCTCATTGACCGCTCGACGCGCTACATTCAACGGCTCACGAACCTGGACTACCGGGCGGCCAACCGCCTGCTCTTCGAGGTCATTGAGTATGTCGAGCCGCGCATGAAGGCCGACCAGGCCTACCCGCCGGTGGTCGGGGTTTCGGTGATGCGCGTCCGCCACCAGCTCGACAACGCGGCGGCGGAGCAGCGGATCATGGCCGAGATGTAAGTTGCCGCTATACAGCCGGGCGGGATTCGATTACGCTGGAGGCATCTATGGCACTGGATGACTTTTTATTGGAAGCGGACGATAAAATGGGCAAGACCGAGCAGGTGATCGTAAAGGAGTTTGCCGGGGTCCGCACCGGCAAGGCTTCGCCCGCGCTGGTCGAGAATATCATGGTGGAGGTCTATGGCTCGCAGATGCGCATTCGCGAGCTGGCCGGCATCACCACCCCGGAGCCGCGCACGCTCAGCATCCAGCCGTGGGATGCCGGCTCGCTGCACCCCATCGAAAAGGCGATTCTCAAAAGCAACCTCGGCTTGACCCCGTCCATTCAGGGCAAGGTGATCCGGCTGTTTTTCCCCGAACTGAGCGAGGAGCGACGCCAGGAATTCGTGAAAATCGTCCGCAAAATGGCCGAGGAAGGCCGCGTGGCCATCCGCCACGTGCGGCGCGATACGATGGATCAGTTCAAGAAACACGGCCACGACAGCGGCATCACCGAGGACGATGTCAAGCACGCCGAGAAGGAATTGCAGAAGCTGACGGACGATTACATCGCCAAAATTGACGCCCACGTGGCCAGCAAGGAAAAGGAAATCATGACGGTCTGACGCGGCGGCGGGCGCCGCCGGGCGGCGCGGCCGCTTGCGCGCTCCCGCCGGGCGTCCCGGGGCCGCGTCCCCGGGCTATTTCCCGATACAGAACTGGCTGAAGATCGTGTCCAGCAGGTCTTCGGTGGTGGTCTGGCCGACGATTTCCCCGAGGGCATTGACGGCGATGCGGAGGTCCAGCGCGGCGAGCTCCAGGGGCGCGCCCGCGCGCAGGGTTTCGCCCGCGCGCTGCGCGGCGGCGCGGGAGCGGTTGAGGGCGTCCTCGTGGCGGGCGTTGATCATCACCGGCAGCATCCCGGCCTGGATTTCCCCGGACCAGACCAGCCCCTTGATGGCGTCCTTCAGCGCCTCGATGCCCTGTCCGGTCAGGCAGCAGACATCCACCACCGGCGCGCCCGCCGCGGCCGGCAATTGCAGCCGGACGGGCAAGTCCATCTTGTTGCGGACCAGGATGCGCCGTTTGCCGGCCTCCGCGGCGAGGCGCTCCCGGTCGGCCGCCGTCAGCGGCTCGGACGCGTCGAACACGTGCAGGAAACATTCCGCCTCCTCCAGCGCCCGGCGGCTGCGCCGGATGCCCTCGGCCTCCACCTCGTCGCGCGCCTCGCGCAGGCCCGCGGTGTCAATGAAAACCACCGGGAGGCCGCGGAGGTTGGCGGTTTCCTCGATAGTGTCGCGGGTGGTGCCGGGGAGGGCGGAGACGATGGCGCGATCGTGGCCGAGGAGCTGATTGAGCAGGCTCGATTTGCCGACGTTGGGCCGGCCGATGATCGCCACGCGGATGCCCCGGCGGAGCAACTGGCCCTCCGGCGCGGTGCGCAGCAATTCGTCCATCTGCGCTTCGCAGTGTTGGAGGCGGGCGATCAACTGCTCCCGCGCATCCGGCGCGATGTCCTCCTCGGGGAAGTCAATATGCGCTTCGAGGTGGGCCAGGATTTCGCGCAGGGGATCGCGCAGCGCGGCGACGCGGCGGGAGAGCCGGCCGGCGAGCTGCTCGTTGGCGGCGCGCAGGGCCAGTTCCGTGCGCGAGTGAATCAGGTCCACCACGGCTTCGGCCTGGGCGAGGTCAATCCGCCCGTTGAGAAAGGCGCGCAGGGTGAATTCGCCGGGCGCCGCCAGGCGCGCCCCGCTGGCGAGCACCGTGGCCAGGACCATTTGGGCGGGCAGGAGGCCGCCGTGGCAGGTGATTTCCACCACCTCCTCGCGCGTGAAAGTGCGCGGCGCGCGCATCACCGCCAGCAGCGCCTCATCCACCGTCTGCCCGTCGCGGACGATGTGGCCGAAGTGCAGCGTATGGGAGGCCGCCGCCGAAGGCCGGGGCGCCGCTTCGCCGGCCGGCCGGAAGCAGCGGTCGGCTATCGCCAGCGCCTGCGGGCCGGAAAGGCGGATCACCGCCAGCCCGCCCACGCCCAGCGGAGTTGCAATCGCAGCTATGGTATCGTCGTGCATCTCACCACCCGCGCGGCAGTTCCGGCTTTGAAAATCTGCGGCGCTGATGAATAGTGCGGCCATGATGCGCCATTCGCACTCCCGGGACGAGAGATATTTGAGCCAGGCCGGCGGCTCCGGCCGCGCCGCGCGGAAAACCGCGCCCCCGGCCGCGGCGCGCGCGGACGCCGCGCCGCGCCGGCTCCAGGTGTTCGTGTTCAGCGAGCCGGAGCGCGCTGGCGGCTATGGCCGGAACTGGGACGGCCGCGCTGTCGGCATTGGCGGGCGGGGCGCGGTGCTGGGCGATCGTGGCAGCGGCTACGACCTTGGGGTGCGCGCGCTTCAGGCGGTGGCGGCGGCCTATGACCAGCGCGGGGTCTGGCCGTCCCTGGGGCGGCGTCTGCTCCGGGCGCTGCAGCTTAATGAACCCGGGGATTTAATGGACTGGGCCCGGACGGCCGAAAGGGAGGAAATCGCCCGCCTCGCCGCCGAAGTCTTTGCCGCCCGGAGCCGGCGGGACAAGCTGGCGGCGGACATCCTGGCGGACGCCGCCGGGCAACTGGCGCGGAATGCGGCGGCTTGCGCGCGGCGGCTGGCCCGGCCCGGCGTTCGCATCCAGTTTGTGCCGGCCGGCAGTGTTTTCCGGGCGCATCCGTCCTTTGCGGCGCAAGTGGGGCGCGCCGTGCGGAAACTTTGGCCCCGGGCCCTCGTGGCGTCACAGGTGCTTGAAAGCGTTCCGGACGCGGCGGCCCCGGTTAAGCGGGAGCGGTCCTCCGGCGCGCGCGGGGCGCAAAACGCCGTCCGCGGAGAGGGAAATAAAAAAACCCGCCCGGAGGCCGGGCCGGAGCGGGTGCGGTCCCGCCGCCCTTCGCCCACCGAACAGCGCAATCCGCGCTCCCGGCGCCTGGACACCCTGTCCCTGGAGCGGGCGATCCGGCTGATGCTGGCCGAGGAAGGCCGCGTGCCCGGCAAGCTGCAGGCGGAGCATCGCCGCATGGCGCGGCTCATTCAGGCCGTCGTTCGCGCCTTCCGGCGCGGCGGGCGCCTGTTCTATGTGGGCGCGGGCACCAGCGGCCGGCTGGGGGTGCTGGATGCCAGCGAATGTCCGCCCACTTTTGGCGCCCCGCCGGGGCAGGTGCAGGGCATCATTGCCGGCGGCCGTCCGGCGTTGTGGCAATCGGTCGAAGGCGCCGAGGACCAGGCGGAGGCGGGCGCGCGCGCCCTCGCGTACCGGGGCCTGGGCCGGCGGGATGTGGTCGTGGGTCTCGCGGCCAGCGGGACCACCCCCTTTGTGTGGGGCGCGCTGGACGCGGCCCGGCGGCGCGGCGCAACCACCGCGTTGATCTGCTTCAATCCGTTCCTGCGGATTCCGCGCGCGCGGCGTCCGGATGTGGTCATCGCTCCGAATCTCGGCCCCGAGGTGCTGACGGGGTCAACCCGGCTGAAAGCCGGGACGGCGACAAAGCAACTCCTGAACATCCTCACCACCCTGGCCATGGTGCGCCTCGGCAAGGTGCGCAGCAACCTGATGATTGATTTGCATCCGGCCAACGCCAAGCTGCGGGGCCGCGCCGTGCGCATTGTGCGGGAGTTGACGGGGGCCGATGCCGCCGGCGCCGAAGCGGCGCTCCGGCGCGCCGGGTGGAACATCAGAAAGGCAATTGCGCTGCCAGGTGCGAAACCGCGGACTGGAGTTTGGGGAACTTGCCCGCCCAGTACGCGCCCGTGATAAACCGCACCACGCCGGTGAGGAGCGACAGCAGAAGCCCGCTCAGAAAGTACAGACCCCAGGCATAGGACGGGTCGGGCTTCATGACCCGGGGAACGCCATGGTAGAGCACTCCCAGCGACAGCACGATGCCAATGGCCCAGCTTGTCCAGGGGGAGGGGACGGGGAATAAATCCACCAGGCGCAGCAAAAATAGCGGTCCCAGGCCGTAGGCCACCGTCCGAAACGCCTGCGTGTAGGAGGGTTCGCCCCGGAACGTTTCGCCGACCTCCTTGAGCAGGCGGGCGCCCGCAAAAACCACCAGCAATGCGAGCAGGACCTGCGCGCTTTCCACCACCACGGCCTCGCCCACACTGATCTTTTTCAGGCGGGCAACCTCGCCCTGCCACCGGCCCCAATTAGCCAGGCCATACCCCTCGATTCCGGCCGTGAGCAGGAGCAGGGGCAACAGGAAGAAGCCAAGAATGAAGAGTACGCCGCGCTGGGCCTGTTCAATTTTGTCCCAGGTCACTTGCGGCTCAAAGATCAGCAGCAATACTTTAATCATTCCAGGGCCACTTTATCGGGAGATCCCACCGCCTGACAAGCCGCTACCGGGAGCGCCGGCGGAAGCCCGGGCGGGACGGCTCCCGCGGAGATCGGTGGCGCGCGGGCGGGTGAATTCCCTTTTACACCCGTGGGATTTGTGGTTAATTCAACGCGGTGAAAGTCAACCTTGGCATTTGGGACAAATTGACGCCGGTGGTGATTTTCCTGCTGTTCATCGCCATCATCATGCTGGTGGGCATGTGGTATCTGCCGCGCATCCAGCAGAACCAGCGGATGCGCAAGGAAATCCTGCGGCTGGAGACTTTGATCCGCAAGGAAGAGGAGACGCTTCGGCAGTTGCGCTCCTCCGCCGATGCGTTGCTTTACGACACCAAGACCGTGGAGCGGCTGGCCCGGGAACGGCTGGGCTATGCCCGGCCGGGCGAAATCATCATTCGTTTTGAAGAGCCCCGCTCCAACGGCGTGAGCCGGCGGTAAGCGGCGGGAACGGGCGGCGGGCGGTGTTCCGGCGGGTGCGGCGCGGCAGGGGTTTGCGCCGGCCGGGAGGGCGGCGGGGAGCGTTCCGGGGTCGCCCCGTTTTCCTACTCCCGCCCCAGGTTGAACTTGATCCAGGTTTGGGAGCCGGTCTTGCGGTTGCGGATTTCCATCTCCGCCAGTTGGTATTCGCCGTCCACCTTTTCCAGGCTCCGGGGGTCGAAGCGTTTGAGCAGGCTGCCCTGGGCGTCGTAGGCGTCGGCGTGAATGAGCCCGTGCGGGCTTTCGACCATGAACCAGGCCACCACGCGGGAATAACCGCCGGGCACGGGCTGGGGATTGATGCTTTCGAGCACCTTGCAGGATTTGCCGTGTCGCATCTCGTATTTGAGGACTTGCTGGCGCGGCCAATGCAGAAATTCCAGGCCGAGGTCGGCAATCCAGAAGTCCGAGCCGGCAAAGGGCTGCATGATTTCGGCCGCCGTCAATTCCCGCGCGGCGGGAGGCGGAGCGCCGCCGTCCGCGGGGTCGCGCAATTCATACCGGTTGGGCTGCTGCGCCGCGCGGGTGATCGTCAACCGGACGCCGCCGGGGGAGTCCGGCGCGGGGAGCGTTTCGTAAGCGCTGACCCAATGGGTGGGGGTGAGGAAGACCTCGAAGCGGGCGGGGATTTGCCGCTCTTTGCCCGCGGCGTCGCGGATGCGGACCCAGCCGGTGTTGGTGGAATTGCGTTCCGGTTTCAGCGCCAGCAACTCGGCCACCAGCGCGCGCGCTTCCTGCGCTCCGCGCTCCGGGTCCAGCGGCGCGGGCGCCCCGGCCGGGTGCCGCTGGCCCAGGCTGGCGGCCGCGCCGCCCAGGAGCAGCAGGAGGATGCGGGCCCAGACGCCGAAGCGGGCGGGGTTCGGTTTCATGACGCGCGCAGCGCCAGCGGCAGCAGCTCGGAAATGTGCCGGATGAAATGCGCTTGCAGCTTGCGGCGGACTTCCTCCGGCACTTCGCTCCAGTCTCCCCGGTTCTGCTCCGGCAGGATCACCTGCTTGAGGCCGAAGCGCGCCGCGGCGAGCACTTTTTCTTTAATGCCGCCCACGCGCAGCACCCGGCCGCGCAGGCTGATCTCGCCGGTCATCGCCACGTCCGAGCGCACCCGCCGCCGCGTCAGCAACGATGCCAGCGCCGCCACCAGCGGCACGCCGGCGCTGGGGCCGTCCTTGGGCGTGGCGCCGGCCGGCACGTGAATATGCAGGTCGTATTGGGCGTAGTCGGCCAGGTCGAGCTTCAGCGCCCCGGCCTGGCTGCGCAGGTAGCTGATCGCCGTTTGGGCGCTCTCTTTCATGACTTCGCCCAGCGAGCCGGTCAGCAGCAGGTTTCCCTTGCCGGGCATTCGCGTCGCCTCGATGAACAGGATTTCGCCGCCGACCGGCGTCCAGGCCAGGCCGGTGGCGATGCCCGCTTCCTTGATGGTTTCCGCGGTTTCGTTGGGGAACCGCGCCGTTCCCAGGTAGCGTTTCAACGTATCGGGGCCCATCACCAGCGGTTTGGCCGACGCCCCGTCGCTCACGAGGCGGCGCGCGGCCTTGCGTGCCAGGGCGGCAATTTCCCGTTCCAATTGCCGCACGCCGGCCTCGCGCGTGTAGTCGTGGATGACCCGCCGCAAGGTGGCGTCGGGGATCCGCACTTCCTTCCGGGCCAGGCCGTGCTCTTCCAGTTGGCGCGGCACCAGGTAGCGGCGGGCGATTTGCAGCTTTTCGGATTCGGTGTAGCTGGGCAGTTCGATGACTTCGAGCCGGTCGCGCAGCGCCGGGTGCACCGGGTCCAGCCAGTTGGCGGTCGTCAAAAACAGGACGCGCGACAGGTCGAACGGCAAATCCAGGTAGTGATCGGTGAAGGTGTGGTTCTGCGCGGGGTCCAGCACCTCGAGCAGCGCCGCCGCCGGGTCGCCCCGGAAGTCCGCGCCCACCTTGTCCAGCTCATCCAGCAGGATCACCGGGTTGCGGCTTTCGACGCGTTTCAGGGTCTGGATGATGCGTCCGGGCAGCGACCCCACATAGGTGCGCCGGTGCCCCCGAATCTCCGCTTCATCCCGCATCCCCCCCAGCGCAATGCGCGCAAACTTCCGTCCCAGGGCGTCGGCGACGCTCCGGCCCAGCGAGGTTTTGCCCACGCCGGGCGGGCCGACCAGGCACAGGATCGGGCCTTTGATCTGCTTGCGCCGTTTGATGACCGCCAGGAACTCCAGCAGCCGGTCTTTGACCTTGCCCAGTCCGTAGTGCTGTTCGTTGAGGATTCGCTCGGCTTCCGCCAGGTCAATTTTGTCCTCGGTTTCCCGTTCCCACGGCAGGCTTAAAATCCAGTCCAGGTAGTGGCGGCTGACGCCGTATTCCGCCGCTGCTGGCGGCATCTGCTGCAGGCGCTCCAGTTCCTGGGCCGCCGCCTTCCTCGCCTCCTCCGGCATCGGGGTTTGCTCGATGCGCTCCCGCAGGAGGCGGATCTCGCCGGCGTTGGGGTCGGACTCGCCCAGCTCGCGCTGGATCGCGCGCAACTGTTCCCGGAGGAAGAAGTCGCGCTGCGTCTTGGAGATGGACGTCGCCACGTCGCTCTGGATTTTGGAGCTGAGCGTGAGCACTTCATGCTCGCGGTTGAGCATGGGCAGCAGCCGCGTCAGCCGCTCCTTGACCGAGTTGGTTTCGAGCAATTTTTGCCGTTCCTCCAGGTTGAGGTTGAGGTTGACGGCAATCAGGTCCGCGAAGTGTCCCGGGTCCTCTGTGTTGAGCGCCGCGATTTTGATCTGCTCGGACAATGCCGGCGAAAGCTTGATGATCTCCTGAAACTGGCTTTGCGCGTTGCGCATCATGGCGGTCAGCTCCACGGAGTCTTCCTTTTGGTCGCGCAGCAGTTCGAGCCGGGCGCGCAGGTACGGGTCGGTCGCGGGATATTCCTTGAGCCGGATCCGCCACAGCCCCTCCACCAGCACGCGCACCGTGTTATCCGGGAACTTGAGCATTTTGAGCACGCGCGCCGCGCAGCCGACCTCGTGCATTTCCTCCGGCCGGGGATTTTCCGCCTCCGCGTTGCGCTGCAGCGCCAGGCCCAGCAGGCGGTTTCCGCCGACCACGTCGTCAATGAGTTTGATGCTTTGCGCGGTCTCCACCAGCAGCGGGGCCACCATGCCGGGGAAAACCACAATGTCGGACAGGCCCAGGATCGGCAGGATCTCGGGCAGCACCCGGGAAGAGACGCGCTCGGGCGTCTCTGCGTTGCCGGCCGTTCCGAGAATACTGATAAATTCCGTATCGGGCGAGGTCATGATTAAGCCAACCCGCGGATTAGACGCCGGCGCCCGGGGAGAACTTCAGATCGGAAGTCAATCCCCCTCGGCCACCAGCACCCGGGAGCGCTTCACTGGCCGTTGCGCCAAGGGCACGTCTATCCGCAAAAAGCCGTTCAGGTACGCTGCCTTGGCCTGGCTCAAATCATAGTCCGACGGCACCTCCAGCAGGCTTTCAAACGGGCCATAGCTGATCTCCATGACGAGGAAACTGCAATGGGCCGCGCGGCATCCGTCCGGCCGGTTGCCCGCGATTCGCAGCCGGTTCCCTTCCACCGTGATTTCGAGGTGCTCGCTGCGCATCCCCGCCAGCTCCACCTTTACCACCAGCCCGCTGTCGGTTGTGTAAACGTCCGTGTTGGGCACCCAGTGGGCCCGGCCGGGTTCGGCCTGGCTGCCGGCGGTCGAGCGGGTGACAAAATGCACCGACGAACTGACTTTGCACATGGCCATGTTCAGCGCGCGAAGTTATAGCCTGACCCCGGCGGTTTTACAAGGGCGTTTTTCACCGCAGCTTCAACCGCACTTCCGGGCGCTCCCCCTTGCGCGCGCGAAACACGATCGCGCCCGACGGCCCGGAACTCAGACGCTCCAGGCAACCGCAGCGCGAGACGCGCTCGAAACAATACTTCCGCCGGCGAAATCGGCTTCCGAGCAGCAGCGTGGCTGCGGATGCAACGATTGCCAACGACACCAACTGCTGCCAATCCATGCCGACAACATAACCCGAAATCGCCGCGGCGCAACTGGGCGCTTTTCCGTGTTGGGCCGCGCCTTAAAGATAACGAAAGTGCACTGCGGCTCCCGCCCGCGCGGATCTGGGAGCCGTCTCCACCCTCGCGCCGAAGATGGTTCTCCGGCCCTTGCCAGCCTGACCCTATCGGGGGCGTTGACATCTGTTTTCGTCCGGAGTTGCGTTAACTCACTGTTTCCACGGCACTTTTGCTACTGGCTCTCCACTGGCGCCGGCCAGTCATCCATCAACCTGCTCTGAGGGAAACCGCAACTCCAATCACCCCAGGGACTAAAAGATTATTATTTCGGAGTAAAGCGGCGTCGTTGCGGGAGGCAGGATTTTTTGCGGCGTCAGGCCGGCGGCGATTCCCGTTAAAAAGAGGGGCGGCCACTGGAAAGGGGTGGTCGCGGGTGATTGGATTCCGCGCCTTGTGCCGCTTCCGCCTCTTGGTTAAGGTCGTTGCGGCATGAGCCGCAAAATTGCCAGTCAATGGGTCTGTTACCTGGCGGTCGCCGCTTTGGCATTAGGAATGCAAGGGCATCGCGCCTCCGCCAGCCAGCTTCTTCCTCCGGGGTTTCGTCCGTTGCCGCTGGGCACCCATGCCCTGACCGGCGGGCGAATTGTCATCCGCCCCGGCGAGGTTCTGACAAACGGCACCTTGGTCATTCGCGAGGGCCGGATTGCGGCGGTGGGAAAAGACGTCGCGCCGCCCGCGGACGCCCGGGTCTGGGAGATGAAAGGCACGACGATCTACGCCGGATTCATAGATCTCTATCTCCCGCTCGAAGCAACCAACTCGGCGGCGGCTTCCGCGCCGGGCGAAGCGGCTGCCGGGGACGGGCTTACCGCGAGCGGGCCCCGATTCTTCGGCGTCCCGGGCGCGCAACCGGATCGCGGTCCTGCCGGGCCCGGCTATGCTGTGGCGGGCATTACCCCGGAGCGGCAGGCGGTGCGGAGCTATGCGCCCAAGGCCGCCGCCCTGGCGCCCATGCACGCGCTGGGGTTCACCGCCGGCTTGGTTGCCCCGGCCCGGGGCATCATTCGCGGCACCAGTGCGCTGGTCGCCTTGTCCGGGGATGCTCCCAATGCGGTGGTGATTAAGCCTGAGGTCTTCCAGCACATCGGCTTCACGCCGATGGAGAGCGCGGAACGCGTTTATCCTTCCTCGCTGATGGGCGTGATCGCCGCGGTGCGCCAGGCGTTCTTCGACGCGCGCTATTACGCCCTCGACCAGGCGGATTATCAGCAGAACCCGCAGGCACGCCCGCGTCCCGAGTTCAATCCCGCCCTCGCGGCGCTGGCTCCCGCGGCTGACCGGAAGCAGCTCGTTGCCGTTGAGCCCGGCAGCGTCTTGATGGCCGACCGCGCCGCCCGCATCGCGCGCGAACTGGGGCTGGATTTCTGCCTCATTGCCAGCGGCCAGGAGTGGCGCCGCCCCGATCTTGCCCAGGCCACGGGCGCGGCGTTCATTGTGCCCCTGGATTTTCCGGAACTGCCGAGTCTGCCGGACGAAGACGACTGGGAGCAGGTTCAACTGGATTCGTTGCGGGCCTGGGATTGGGCGCCCGAAAATGCCGCCGTGCTGCGGCAGCGCGGACTGGAAATCGCCCTGACCACCTGGGGGCTGGCGGACAAAAAGAAGTTTCGCCCCAACCTGCGCCGCGCACTCGACCGCGGCCTGGCCGAGGTTGACGCCCTGGCCGCGCTGACCACGGTTCCGGCCAAACTCTGCGGCGTCGCAAGCCAACTCGGCACTCTCGAACCCGGCAAGCTGGCTTACCTCACCGTCGTGGAAGGCGGCAGCTACTTTGACCCCGAGGCCAAAGTCCGCGAGGTGTGGATTGACGGCCGGGTTTACCCGGTGCCGGGCGAGGAACGCGGGGCTGCCCAAGCCGGGGCGAGCCAGTCCCGGACTGCCGCGGCCAATAAACCGAAGCCGGCGAAGGCTGCCGCGGATAATCCCGGAGAACGGCGCCGTGCCTTGCAAAAGACCCGGCTGGCGCGCTCGCCGCTGGAAGGGCGCGGGCCGCTGGCGGAGCCGAAGGCCATCCTGATTGAACAGGCCACCGTCTGGACCTGCGGCCCCGAAGACCGCCTGGAGGACGCGGATGTGCTGTTCGTCGGCGGCAAGGTCAAGGCGGTGGGCAAGGGGCTCTCCCGGCTTTCGCCGGATGGCGATCCGCTGCTGGTGATTGACGGGCGCGGCCGGCACGTCACGCCCGGGCTGATTGACGCGCATAGCCACACCGCCATCCTGGGCGCCGTCAACGAATCGTCGCTGCCCTCCACGGCCATGGTCCGCATCCGCGACGTGGTGAATTCCGAGACGGCCAACCTGCGTCGGCAGCTCGCCGGCGGCGTCACCCTCGTGAACCTGTTCCACGGCTCGGCCAATCCAATCGGGGGCCAGAGCTGCATCATCAAACTGCGTGACGGCGCCGGCCCGGAGGACCTCGTCTTCGACGCCGCGCCGCCGGGCATCAAGTTTGCGCTGGGGGAGAATGTGAAGCAATCCGGCTGGGGCGACCGCTTTGTTACGCGCTTCCCCCAAACCCGCATGGGCGTGCGCACGCTGATAGCCAACCGCTTCATCGCCGCCCGGGAATACCTGGCCCGCCGGGAGCAGGCCTCCGGCCGGTCCGCCCTCCCGCCCCGGCGCGACCTCGAACTCGAAGCCCTGGGTGAAGTGCTGCAAGGGCGCCGCTGGATTCATTGCCACGCGTATCGCCAGGATGAAATCCTCATGCTCATCCGCCTGATGGAGGGCTTCGGCGTGCGGATCGGCAGCTTCGAGCACGCGCTGGAAGGCTACAAAGTGGCCGATGAGATTGCCCGGCACGGCGCGGCCGGCTCCACCTTCTCGGATTGGTGGGCGTACAAGTTCGAGGTCTATGACGCGATCCCCTATAATGGCAGCCTCATGCGCGACCGGGGCGTGCTGGTCTCGTTCAATTCCGATTCGTCCGAGCTGGCCCGGCGGCTCTACACGGAGGCCGCCAAGGCGGTGAAGTATGGCGGCATGCCCGAGGTCGAGGCGCTCCGCCTGGTCACCCTCAACCCGGCCAAACATCTTCACCTGGACGCGCGCGTCGGCTCGCTGGAACCGGGCAAGGACGCCGACTTCGCCCTTTGGTCCCATTCTCCGCTCGATTCCCGCACCGTCTGCCTCCAAACCTGGATCGAGGGAAAAAAATACTTCGACCGCGAACAGGAGGCCGGGCGCGCCGCCCAACTGCAAGCGGAACGCGCCGCTTTGCTGGCCCGGGCCCAAAAGCTGGCGAAGCTCGCCAGCGGCGGCGGCGCTACTTCGGAGGAAGCGAAGAACTCCTTCTTCCGCGTGGCCCTGGAACACGAGTTCGACGGCTGCGACCGCCGCGAACTGGAGGAGTAAGACGCATGCGTAAGTTCATTTCCCATTTTCGGTTCGAGAGGGCGGGCCTCCCCGCAACCTTCAACCGCCGCCGGTTCGCTTCGCCGCCAGGGCGCGCGCGGGCGCTCACCTTCCCGCGGCGGCGCGGATGCCTTTCGCTGTGCGGGGCGGTTTGGCTTGCCGCGCTGACGCCGGGCGTGGCGGCTGAAAGCCTCCTCCTTTCCGGCGCCACCGTGCATACCGTTGCGGGTGAAACCCTGGCCCCCGGCCAGGTGCTGATCCGCGGAGGCAAGATTGCCGCCGTTGGCCAAACTGTTCCCGCCGACGGCGCGGCCCAGGTTGACCTCGCCGGCCGGCATCTCTACCCGGGGCTTATTGCGCTCAACACCGCCTTGGGGCTCACCGAGATCAGCGCCGTGCGCGCCACCCAGGACAGCACCGAAGTGGGGGATGACTTCACGCCTGATGTGGAGTCCGGGATCGCCGTGAATCCGGATTCGGAGTTGATTCCCGTCGCCCGCGCCAACGGGATCACCAGCTTTGAGCCCGTGCCGCAAGGCCACCTCATCTCCGGCCAATCCGCGCTGATGGCGGCCGACGGCTGGACGACCGAGCAAATGACAATCCGCAATCCGCTGGCGCTCCACCTTTTCTGGCCGTCCCGGGAACTTGACTTCACGCCGAAAGAAAAGGCGCGCAACCGGGCGCAGTGGAAATCTCTGGCGGACCAGGACCAGAAACGCCGCGCCCGGCTCCGGGCCATTGCGGACTTCTTCGCGGAAGCCGGGGCGTATGCCCGGGCCAAAGATGCCGCCGCCCGGGGCCAGGCCCTCGCGCTGGAAATCATCCCCGCCTGGGAGGCGATGCTGCCTTACGTGCGGGGCGAACGGCCCGTCGTGGTGCATGCCGACGAAATCCGCCAGATCAAGGCCGCCCTGGCCTGGGCAGAAACCCAGCGCTGCCGCATCATCCTCGCCGGCGCCCGCGACGCCTGGATGGCCGCCGATCAGTTGGCGGCCCGGAAAATCCCCGTTCTCTATGGTCATGTCCATACGCTGCCGGCCCGGGACACGGATCCCTACGATGTGCATTTTCGCGCGCCCGCCATCCTCCACCAGGCGGGCGTCCGCGTCGCCTTCACGCTCGGCGAGGGCAGTTTTGACGCGGCGATGATCCGCAACCTGCCTTACCTCGCAGCCCAGGCGGTCGCCTTTGGCTTGCCCGAAGCGGAGGCGCTTAAAGGGCTGACGCTCTACCCCGCGCAGTGCGCCGGGGTGGCCGGCCGCCTCGGCTCCCTGGAGGCCGGCAAAGACGCGACCCTTTTCGCTACCGACGGAGACATTCTTGACATCCGCAGCCGCGTCCAACGAATGTGGATTGCGGGCCGGGAAGTCAGCCTCGAAAGCCGCCACACCCGGCTCTACGAGAAATACAAAAACCGTCCCCGGCCGGAGTGAACCCTAACGCGCCGTCAGGCGCAGCATGGACGATGCACCAGGCCTGGCGCGGCGCCACGTCACTCCTGGCTGAACCCGGCCAACGAATCACAGTGAGTGGACGGGGTGGCAGCACTGCGAGGTGCGAGCGCGGGACGGCACGGGATCTCACAGTTGAAACGGCGGCGTTGCACCCCGCCAACAGTTTGGCCCGGTTCGGACACCGCGTGTCAGGTTCCGGCGGCCAGGCTTCCTCCACTTGCAGCAGTGATTCAAATCCTGTAATATGACCCGCATGAGCGAACTGGTTTTTGAGGTGACGCAAGAGGAAGACGGCGGCTTCTGCGCCGAATGCCTGTCGGCGAACATCTTTACGCAGGGAGACACCTGGGAGGCGCTGCGCAAAAATGTCCAGGAAGCGGTGCGGGCCTATTATTTTGACCAACCCCCGGCCCCCAAACGTATTCGGCTGCACCTGGTGCGGGACGAGCTGCTGGCGGACGCATGAAAGTGCCCCGGGATTTAAGCGGCGCGCAACTAATCAAAGTGCTGTGCCGCGATTGGGGCTATCGCCAGTTGCATCAAGAAGGCAGCCACGTCATCTTGCAAACGGAGATGCCAGGGCATCAAAGACTGTCCGTTCCCAATCATAATCCGTTGCGCGTCGGCACGCTCAACAGCATTGCGCGGGCGGTGGCCGCGCACAAAGGCGTGGACCGCCAGGCTGTGCTGGACTCGCTGGGATGACGGGCGAAGCCTCTTTTTGCGTTTACCGGCCGGCGTGAGGGATTTACGGAAACGCGCTCAAGGCCAGTGAGGCTCCCGCAGGTGCCGCTTGTCATTGGCCGGCGCAGTTCCCATATTCGATCCCGCATAAGCTATGAGCATTGACTGCGATCTCCTCATCCGCAACGGCACCCTCTATGACGGCAGCGGCGGGCCGCCTTTCCGCGGCGACCTCGCGGTCAACGGCCAGACCATTGCCGCCATCGGCCCGCTGACGGCGGTGCGCGGCCGGGTCGAGCTCGACGCCGACGGCCTGGCGGTCGCACCCGGATTCATCAATATGCTGAGCTGGGCCAACCGCTCGCTCATCGAGGACGGTTGCTCGCAAAGCGATATTCGCCAGGGCGTCACGCTCGAGGTCATGGGCGAAGGCTCTTCCATGGGCCCCCTCAATCCGACCATGAAACGGCAGCTCCGCGAACGGCAGGGGGACATCAAGTATGACATCGAGTGGACCACCCTCGGCGAATACCTGGAGCACCTCGTCCGGTGCGGCGTCTCCTGCAACGTGGCTTCCTTCGTCGGGGCCACCACCGTGCGCATCCACGAAATCGGCTACACGGATCGCCCTCCCACGCCCGCCGAACTGGAGCGCATGAGACAACTGGTGCGCGAAGCCATGGCCGAGGGCGCGCTGGGCGTGGCGTCGTCCCTGATCTATGCCCCGGCGTGCTATGCCGGGACGGACGAACTCATCGCGCTCTGCCAGGTCGCCGCGGAATGCGACGGGCTATACATTTCGCATCTTCGCAGCGAGAGCAACCGGCTGCTCGAAGCCGCCGACGAACTGATCCGCATTGCCCGGGAGACCCCGATCCGGTCTGAAATCTATCACCTCAAAGTCGCCGGCCGGCCCAACTGGCCCAAGCTGGAGCCGCTGATCCGGAAGATCGAGGCCGCGCGGGCCGAGGGGCTGGCGATCACCGCGGATATGTATAACTACGCCGCCGCGGGCACGGGGCTCGACGCCGCCATGCCGCCCTGGGTGCAGGAGGGGGGGCTGGAAGCATGGGTGCAGCGCCTTCGCGACCCCGCCGTGCGCCAGCGGGTGAAGCGTGAAATGGCCGCTCCCGCCGATACCTGGGAGAACTTCTATGTGGCCGCGGGGTCTCCCGAACGGATTGTGCTCGCTGGGTTCAAGAGCGACCGGCTCAAGCCGCTCACCGGTCTGACCCTGGCCGAAGTCGCGGCGCGGCGCGGCACCTCGCCGGAAGAAGCCGCCATGGACCTCGTCGCCGAAGACCAGGGCCGCGTGGATGCCATCTACTTCATCATGTCCGAGGACAACGTGCGCCGGCAGCTCAAGCTGCCTTGGGTGAGCTTCGGTTCGGACGAAGGCTCGTTCGCGCCCGCGGGGGTCTTCCTCTTGTCCAACCCGCACCCGCGCGCCTATGGCAACGTCGCCCGCCTCCTCGGCCGCTATGTTCGCGAGGAAAAGCTGATCCCCCTCGAAGCCGCGATTCATCGTCTGAGCGCCCTGCCCGCCGCCAATCTCAAGCTCGACCGCCGCGGCGCGCTCAAGCCCGGCTTCTTCGCCGACATCGTCGTCTTCGACCCCGCCGCCATCCAGGACCACGCGACCTTCGCGCAGCCGCAGCAATACGCCACCGGCGTGCGCGAGGTATTCGTCAACGGGGTGCGGGTGCTCAAGGACGGCGAGCATACCGGCGCCAAACCCGGCCAGGTCGTCCGCGGGCCGGGATGGCGGCGCCCGGCGGCGGGTTGAAACGGCGTGGCGCGTGCGGTCAGGCGTGCGCGTAATCGTACTGCGGCGGCCAGAACCGGAAGGGGTCGGGAAACTTGCGCTGGTTGCTGACCGAGAAGGCGCCGTAGCCATCCACGTGGGCGAAACTGCCGCGGACCATTTGCGCGTGGAGATGGGGGAACCAGTTGCCGTTGTTGGTGGGGCCGCCCACGTTGCCCAGCAGTTGGCCGGCGCGCACGCGGTCGCCGACGCGCACCCAGGTTTTCCCCAGGTGCGCCA
The DNA here is from genome assembly GCA_012517205.1 of Verrucomicrobiota bacterium. GTDB lineage: Bacteria > Verrucomicrobiota > Verrucomicrobiia > Limisphaerales > UBA8199 > UBA8199. The sequence goes on along the minus strand of JAAYVL010000084.1, from coordinate 8,712 downwards.
GCAGCAGCGTCAGCCGGGGCCGCAGCTCCAGCGCAATCCGCCCGCCCCAGCCGCCGGAGCTGTCCTCGTCGTGCCAGGTTTCCACCACCAGCGCGTCCGCCGGGCTATAGACGCGCGACCGTTCGGCCACGTTGAAGTCCACCCCCAGGTGAAAAGCCATGTTCGGGTGCATGTAGTGCCCCTGCCACAGCGTGGAGCGGTCCTCGAACCAGCCGCCGTAGGAACAGGTGGCGCGGTAGCGCCGATGCAGGCGGCGGACCCAGCGCTGGCAATAGTCCGGCTCGAGCAGGGGATTGGGCTTGCCCGGGCGCTGCTCGCCCAGGGCCAGGGCGCCCAGGGGCAGATAGACCCACCGCCGCCTCCGATACTGTGGAAACAGCAGTTGAAACATGTCAATCTCCCGGGTCGTTCATAAACTTCCGCTCGATGGCCTTGGGATGGTTGTCCAGGTTCAGGGACATGTAAATGTGGCGGATGCCCTGGCCGAAGCCGAACTTGCGGAAGAACGCGATGGCATTGCGGTTGCCCTCGTAGGTGTCCACCAGCATGATGCGGACGCCCTTTTCGACGAACCGCTCCTGCAGTTGGCGGGTGAGCCGTTTGGCCACGCGCTTCCGCTTGAAGGCCGGGTCCACCCCCAGCCAGTCCAGCCACCCGTAGAGCCACGAGCTGCCCGGCTTTTCCAGCAGGCTCCCCAGGGCAAACCCGATGACCCGCTCGTGGCAGGTCGCCACCAGGCAGGTTTCCTTGTCCGCCGTGTAAATCTGCAACACCTCGGCCTCTTCCCAACAGCGGTACAGGGTGGGGGAGGTTTCCGCGGTGAACAGCATGTTTCCCAACTCCACCACGGCGGGGATGTCGTCCACTTGCATTTCTCTGATTTCGATCGCAGGTCGGCGGGGCATATATTTATTCGAGACGGTTCAAACAGCTTGTGTCCAGCATAAAATCCGTTGACGGCGGGAGGCTATTCCGCGGCCGGCTCTTCCAGGCCGGCTAGAAAATCCCTGAGGCGGGCGACGCATTCATCCACGCCCAGCTCGGCGGTGGGCAGCTCCAGTTCGGGATGCTCCGGGGGTTCGTAGGGCGCGCTCACGCCGGTGAAGTCGCTGATTTCGCCCGCGCGGGCCTTGGCGTAAAGCCCCTTGGCGTCGCGCTGCTCGCAGACCGCCAGCGGCGCGTTCAGGTAAACCTCGACGAACTGGCCCGGCGGCAGGCTGCGCCGGATGGCGTCGCGATCAGCGCGATACGGCGAAATGAACGCCGTCACGCAGATCACCCCCGCGTCGGCAAACAGCCGGGCCACCTCGCCAACCCGGCGAATGTTCTCGCGGCGGTCCGCGGGCGAAAAGGCCAGGTCCGCGCACAGCCCATGCCGCACGTTGTCGCCGTCCAGCACATAAACCCATTGGCCGCGCTCGAACAGCTCCCGTTCCAGCTCGATGGCCAGGGTGGTCTTGCCCGAACCGGAGAGGCCCGTCAGCCATACGACGCGGCCCGCGTGGCCGTGGGCCCGGGCCCGCTGCGCCGCCGTCACCCGGCCCACCGTCCAGTAAATGTTCGGGCTCTTGTGCAGCGAATCGGCCGTGCGCCGGGGGTAGCGGTCGTCCAGGATCACTCCGCCGCCCGCCAGGTTAAAACCATCCACGATGACAAAGCGGCCCAGCGCGGCGATCTCCGCGCGGGGGTCGAAGGCGATCGGCTTGCGGGTGCGCAGCGTTAATTCCGCGGCTTCATGGCGGTGGACGCCGGGGGCGCCGGGGCGTTCGAGGGGTTGCAGCGTGGCGGCATCAATGACGCGTTCGATGTGCTCGATCTGGCACGCGGCCTCCTGCGTGGCGAGCTTGAGGCGGTAAGCGCGGCCGGGCGCAAACGGCTGCTTCCCCAGCCAGAAGACGCGCGCCCGGAAGCGGGTCAGCGCGTACGGCGGCGCGTCCTCCGGGGCGCCCACCGCGCCGCGCTCGACAAAGATTTGTTCGGTCAGCGTCAGGCCGATGCTCTCGCCCGCCTCGGCCACCGTCCGCGCCGGGCCGTTCCACCGTTCGAGGCTCCGGACCGTGCTGGTCTTGTAGCCGGGGACAAAGACCAGCCGGTCGCCGACCTTGAGCCGGCCGCTCTCGATGCGCCCCGCCAGGATGCGCCGCTCGTCAAATCGGTACACGTCCTGCACCGGGAACCGCAGGGGTTGATCGGCCGGCGGGGGGACGGCCTCGAACTGGTCGAGCGCCTCCGCCACCGTCGGGCCCCGCCACCACGGCATGCGCGGGCTCGGCGCGGCCAGGTTGTCGCCATGCCACGCGGAGATGGGAAGGAAGAGGCGGGGCTGCAGGCCGAGCGCCTGAAGCCAGGCGCGGTACTCGGCCTCGAGGGCCCGAAACGGCTCGGGCGCGTAGTTCAGCAAATCCATCTTGTTGACCAGCACGATGACCTGGCGGAGGCCCAGGAACTCGAGCAGAAAGCCGTGCCGCCGCGTGTTTTCCCGCACCCCCTCGCGGGCGTCAATCAACATCAAGGCCGCCTCGGCCTGCGCGGCGCCGGTGACCATATTCTTGAGGAACTCATGGTGCCCCGGCACGTCAATGATCACGTAGCGGCGCCGGGGCGTCCGGAACCAAATCTGCGCGGTATCAATGCTGATATTCTGGTCGCGCTCCGCCTGGAGGGCGTCCATGAGGTTCGCCCACTCAAAGGGAACCCCGCGCCGCCGGGCGGCCAGTTGAAGCTGCTCCAGCCGGCCTTCGGGCAGCGAGCCGGTGTCATGCAACAGCCGGCCCACCAGGGTGGACTTGCCGTGGTCCACATGGCCGAGGATGACAATCCGGAATTGTTCGGCGGCGTCCGGGTTCATCTACATATAGCCATCGCGCCGCAGTTGCTCGAAGGCCGCTTCGCTCTCCTGGTCCTGCGCCCGCCCGGCGCGCTCCGGCGTCCGGGTCTGGCGCAACTCCGCGACGATCTCCGCCACCGTCCGCGCCGACGACTTGACGGGGAAGGTGCAGGGATAACAGCCGATGCTCCGGTAGCGCTCGCCCCGCTCGTTCGCGAAGTAGAGGGGGATGACCGGCACCTTCTCGCGCTCGATATATTCCCAGATGTTCAGCTCCGTCCAGTGCAGCAGCGGGTGGATGCGAATATGCGTCCCCGGCGCGACGTCCGTCTGGAATTGATCCCAGAACTCCGGAGGCTGATCCTCGACGTTCCATTCCATCTGCCGGTCGCGCGGGCTGAAGTAGCGCTCCTTGGCCCGGGTCGGCTCCTCATCGCGGCGGACGCCGACAATGACGCCGGTGAAGCCGTGCTGGTGCAGGACCGCCTGGAGGGCGTCCTTTTTGAGCGCGCTGCAGCACTCGACGCGCGTGGCCCGCCCCTGCGGATACGTGCGCCCGCCCGCCAGCGCCGCGTCGTTGCATCCCACAATGAGCTGGAGCTTCCACTCGCGGCAAAGCCGGTCGCGATACTCGATCATGCTCGGAATCTTGTAGCGGGTATCCACATGCACCAGCGGAAACGGCACGTGCCCGAAAAAGGCCTTGCGCGCCAGCCACAGCAGCACCGTCGAATCCTTGCCGATGCTCCACAGCATGGCCAGCCGCTCGAACTGGCTGAACGCCTCGCGCAGGAGGTAGATGCTTTGGTTTTCGAGTTCGTCCAGCAGCATGGTCTATGGCTCCACCGCCGGCGGCCGCCGCGGCGCCGGGTCCGGCGGCGCCAAAGCTTCCCGCGCCCGGCCGGCGGGACGCCCGATTGGCCGGCGCAAAGCCGCTGCGTGGCACTGGATCCGCGGATCACAATGCCGACGGGAGAGTTGGAACTCGCGCATCAATCGGTCGCCTGAATACGCGGGCAAGATGCCCGGTCCGCCCGCGTCGCGCAAGCCGCGTGATGCCGGGGGCCGCGGGCGGCCGGGCCCGCGCCCGCCCCGGTGCCGCGCAACGCCACCGGCGGGAAGCCCGGTGGCGTCGCCGGACGATGGTTCCGGATGAATCAGTCCAGACTCAGGACGCGGTAGAACCGCTGCGGCGCCCCCACCGCATCCTCCTTCGAGGCGGTGTCCGCGCTGGCGGTGATATCCGGCGGCAGGTTGCTCCAGTTCAGGTCCGTAATGTTATCCTTGTATTCGACGCGATAGTTCCTGCCGGCAATCGCCGTCCAGGTCAGCACGACCCTGCCCCCCACCCACTCGACCTTTTGAATGCGCAGCGGCGCGGCCACCGCGATGCTAAAGGTGGTGCTGTCGCTCAGGCTCGGAAGGCCGTCGTCCGTGGCCATGATGGTGATGGCCGGGTTGCTGCCCGCATCGCCATCCGTGGTCGGCCAGGTGAAGATGCCGCTGGCGGCGCCGATGGTGGCGCCCGCCGGCGCGCCCGCGCCCAGGCTGTAGGTCAGCGTCTGGCCGGCATCCGGGTCATACGCCGAGGCCGTCACCGTGGCCGTGGCGCCGGCATGCACCGCCAGGTCGTTGATGGCCGACAGGACGGGCGCGGTGTTAACCGCCAGGGTCGCATCCGGGCTGATCGTCGAACCGGCGGCATTGCTCACCTCGACCGAATAGTTCCCGGCATCCGCGCTCTGCACATCCGGGCGCGAATAGCTGCTGTCGGTCGCCCCGGCGATGGCGATCTCGTTGAAGCGCCACTGGTAGCTCAAGGGCGGCGTGCCATTGGCCACTACGGAGAACGTTACCGTGCTGCCGGCGGCCACCGCCTGGCTGGCGGGCGGGGTCACAATATCCGGCGGGTCGGCCACGACCAGCCACGCCGGCATGCTGATCACACCCCCCACCGCGTTGCTGACGGCCACCGTATAGCTCCCGGCATCGGCCTGGCTCACGGCGTTCAACGTGAGCTCCGGCGTGGTGGCGCCGGAGATGTTGCCGCCATCCGCCAAATCCACGCCGCCCTTTTGCCAGCGGTAGGTGAGCGGAAGCTGGCCCGCGGCGGTCACCGTAAAGCTGGCCGTGGCGCCGGCGCTGTTGGTCTGGCTGAGCGGCTGCGCCACGATCGCCGGCGCGACGGACAGGGTGGCGGTGGCGCTGACCACCGGCCCGGCGCCGTTGCTCACCGTCACGCCGTAGCTGCCCGCATCGCTGTCCTGGACATTGCTGAGCACCAGCGCCGAGGTGGTGGCCCCGGCAATGTTGGTGCCGTTCTTCTGCCACTGGTAGGCGGTGACGGTGTTGGCCGTCTCCACAAAGAAGGTGGCGGTGCCGCCGGCGGCCACCGTCTGGCTGGCCGGCTGCGTGGTAATCTGCGGCAAATCGAAATACTCGACCTTCACATCGTCAATCCACGAGTCCCCGAGCACTTCGCTGCCCGTCCCCACGGAGCCAATCGCCGCCGAATCCAGGCTGGAGCGCGTGGTCCCGGTGATGGTGCGGCTCAGAATGCCGTCCACGTAGAAGTCCACCGTCGTGCCATCCGCCCGGCGCTCGATGACGAATTTATGCCAGCCCGCCGAGCGGGCCGGCGCGCCCGGCGCGTTCAGGTTGAACCAGCCGTTGTTGGCGCCCGACACCACGCGCCCCTGGTACTTGGTCGCGTCGTACGTCTCGCCGGGCATCGTGACCGTATTATATTTCCCGGCGCAGAACAGTTGGACCAGCGAGCCCTGGTTGTAGCCGCCGCCGGTATAACCGCGGACATCCACGAACGACCGGGTCTGGGTGCTGTCGTAAATCCAGGCCGTGATCCGCAGCCGCCCATCCACGCTCACCCCCAGGTTGCGATACATGCGATCCAAGGAGCTGTTCACATAGGCGCTCCGGGTCGGGCTGACGGATTGCGCCGTGGACACCGTCAGCGCGGTGGCCGGGGGCACGAAGTTCGTCCAGTTGATCGCCGGCGACTCGAAATCATCGTAGAACGCAATCACCGCGTTGACCGCCAGCGCGGCGTTGGCGCTGACCGTCGCGCCGAAGCCGTTGGTGACCACCACCGAGTAGTTGCCCACCTCGGTCTGCTGCACATTGCTGATCGTCAGCGTGGCGGTGGTCGCGCCGGAGTATTTGCCGCCATTGGAAAGATTCACGGCGTTCTTGCGCCACTGGTAGGTCAGCGTCGGGTTGCCGGTGGCCACCACCGTGAACGTCACCGTGGAGCCGGGGTCAACCGTCCGGCTGGCCGGCTGGCTGGTGATGGAGGGCGCGCCGCTGACCTGCGTGGTGGCGCTGGCCGTGCCGGAGTAGGCCGAGTTGCCCAGGTGGCTGTTGTAGGCGCGGACGCGGTAGTAGTAAGTGGTGCCGCCGCTCAGCCCGGTGCTGGCGTAGGTCGTGGCATTGGCGGCCGTGGTCGCGATTTCGGTCCAGGGCCCCCCGCTGGCCGTGGCCCGCTCGACCTTGTAACTGTGCTCCAGCCCGGAATTATCATTCCACGACAGGTTAATCTGGCTGGCGGAAGCGGCGGTCGCCGTCAGCCCGCTGGGGGCGGCGGGTGTGGTGACCCCCACCCGGTCGCACACCGCGTAGAAGAACGCCGCCGCCGCGTTGTCCTGGCCGGCGGTGCTGTTAATCAGGTTGAACTCGGCCTGGTTGGAGACAAACAACATTTCCGCCAGGCACGAAGGCGGCGTGGGGGAGCACATGACGAAATTGTAGCGCTTCACCCCGCGGTTGGCCCGCCCCAGGAACTGGATCAGCCGGTTCTGCACTTTGGTCGCCAAATCCTGGTCTTCGGCGGCCACCCCGTTGCAATAGTCCAGGCACCAGAACGTCTCGGTGCCGTGCGCGCCCGGGTCCGAGAAAGAATTGCAGTGGATGCACAATCCCGCGTGCGGGCTTTCGGCGTTGACCAGGTCGCGGCGCGCGTAGAGATCCACCGCCACGTCGGTCGAGCGGGTCATCACCACGCTGCAACCCGCCGCCTGCAGCAGGGTGCGCAGCTTGAGGCTGACCGCCAGGTTGAAATCGGCTTCATTCGGCTTGCCGGGCCCGTCGTAGCCGGTCGCGCCGGGGTCGCTGCCCCCGTGGCCGGGATCAATCACGACTTTGCGCCCGCTCAGCTCCAGCGCCGGCAGCGAGGCCGCGCCCAGGAACAGGAGGGCGAGGATGAGAGTAAGGAGAGGTTTCAGGCTTGTGGGTTTCATTGCTTGTTGTGGTTTGTTTGGGGTCTCTTTGCGGTTTTATTGCAGCCAAAGCAGCAGCACCCGCCCCGCGTCTTCCGTGCGGCAGGCGATGCACCGGCCATCGGGCGACCAGGCCGGCTCGCACTCCAGCACCTCGGGCGTGTGGGTCAATCGCGTCGGTTCGGTGCCGTCAACATTGATCACATACAAATCGGAACTCAAAATCTGATGCCCGTCATCCCGGCTCACATCATAAACCAGCATCGTGCCATCCGGCGACCACGACGGGTGATGCCCCCGCGCCAATTCCCGCTTCTTCGAGCCGTCCGGCGCCATAATCATGAGCACCCCCATCTGCGAATAAACAACCTGGCTCCGATCCGGCGACCACACCGGCTCCATGCCCCCGTCCGTGGTCAGCGCCGTCCGGACGCCGCTGTCCGGGCCGGCCCGCCAGACCTGCCCCCGGTCGGTGAAAAGGAGCGGCGCCGGCTGGGACGCGCGCGTCCCGACCTTCCGCTTCGCGCGCTGCCAGGGGGTGTTGACGAGATTGGTGCCCAGCAGAAAGGAAACGCACTGGTTCCCGTTGGAGCTCAGCCAGACCGGCGGCGAAACCTCGCCCGCCGGCTTGCTCAACTCGGCCGTTTTCCCGCTGGCCAGATCAACGGATTTAATGACATACCACGTCAGGTTGCTTTCCGTGCGCCGGGTGCGATACGCGATCCGGGCGCTGTCCGGCGACCAGTCAAACCGGTATCCCGAATCCGTTTCCAGCGTCAGCAGCTTCCACTCCTTGCCATCCCGGCGCGCCAGCTCGATCCCCGCCATCCCGGCGCGGCCCAGCCCCAGCCACTGGCCATCCGGCGACCACGCCGGACGCACGTACCCCGCGCGCTCGCCGGACAACAGCTCCACCCTGGCAATCTGCACCGCCGACGCCCTGCCCGCCGGAGCCGGGGCCGCCGGGGGGGCCGCCGCCACCGTCCAGCCGCCACCCAGGGCCAGCCCGAGCGCCAGGCACGGCTTCAATAAAACGGCCACACGCCAGGTGGTGGAAGCGGGCAACAGCATAACGGCCGCCTTTATAGTCATAACGCATATTGCTGTCAAGAAAATATAAGAACAATTTATCGGGCAAACGCGCCTCTTTTTCCCGCGCCGACCTCGGGAGAGTTTCCCGCCCGCATATTTCCCGCGGCGAAGGAATCGGCCTGCTCGCAGCACTCCCCGCCCTCCGTGCCGCACCTGCCCCCACGCAGCGCACGGAGGCCGTTCGTCCGGTGGCCGGGAAGAATATCCACGCTCCCGCCCGGCTTGGCTGCGGCCCTTGCTGGCGCTCCTTCAGACCTGGGCGCTGCCCATGAGCCTGGCCGGTCGTTAATTCACGTCGCTATCTTCGTTGACCGCCGCCTCCGGCCTGATACCCTTTTTCCGGTGGCTGGGGATAAACCGCTGCCCGGTTAACTGACCCGCGCGCGCGGGCCGCCGGGCCGCCTTCCCGGCCTTGGATTACAATAACCATGGAAGTTTCTCGCTTATGAAATTACTCGATTCCCCCCGCTCCGGACGGCTCGGAGCTTATGTCTATTACACGACGCCCTTCGGCCAATGTTGCCGGGCCTTAACCATGCCCCGCGACGCCCGGTCTCCCGC
>JAAYVL010000125.1 GCA_012517205.1 Verrucomicrobiota bacterium | reverse complement strand
TCGCGCCCCCGCCGCCGCCCGCCGCGCAATCGGCGCTGCCCAACTTCCCCGCGGCCCTCGCGCCCGCGCCGCAGCCGCGGCCGCTAACGGCTTCCGCGACGCCTCCCCTGCGCATGGGCTTCAGCCCGGCGCCCGCACCGCCCGCCACCCCGGCCGTTCTCCCGCCGACCGCCCCCGGGCCCCTGCCGCCGCCGCCGCTGCCGGAGCCGGTTCCCCTGCTCAAGGTTCCGCTGCGGCTGGTTGGCGTGATTGGGCGGCTCTACGTGGTGCTGGAATCGGACCGGGGCCTGGTGTTGCTGGATCAGCATGCGGCGCATGAGCGGATTTTGTTCGAGCAAATGCTCCGCCGGCTGGAGCAGCATGACCAGGCGCCCTCCCAGCGGCTGCTGCTGCCGGAGACGGTGGAGCTGGCGGCGCGCGAGGCCGGTTTTTTGCGGGAGCAGTTATCCGTGCTCACGCGGCTGGGCGTGGGCCTGAGCGAATTCGGCGAGCGCACGTTCCTGCTGGATGCCCTGCCGCCGTTTGTGAAGGCGCCCGACGCCCGCCGATTTGTGATCGAACTGGTGGATGAACTGCGGGCCGCCGGCCGCGAGCTGAATGCCCTGCGGCTGGGCGAGGATACCATCGCCAAAACCGTCTGCCGCCATGCCGTCAAGGCCAACGACCCGCTGGCCGGGCGGGAACTGGAGAACCTGGTCGAGGATTTGCGCCACTGCGCCATGCCGTACACCTGCCCGCATGGCCGCCCGACGCTCATCGAGATGAGTTTCCGGGAGCTGGAAAAGAAGTTCGGGCGAACGCAATAACGCGCCGCGCTGGCCGCCCCGGCTTGCGCTCACGCCGGCGGCGGGCGCGCTTTCCCCCGGTTGCCCGCCGCATGCGGATGGCTCAGCCTGGCGGGGCGGCGGGCGCCTCGGCCGGCAGCGGCGTGACGGGCTGCACGTCCTCAATCCGGGCGTTGTCTTCGAGCAGCTTGATGACCTTCTGATTCATGATCTGGTCATAAATCTCGATCAAGCCGTCGCGTTTCTGCAGGTCTTTGGCGACTTTGCCGACCGGAATCTGGTAAAGCTGGGCCAGGTATCCCAGGCGTTGATTAATTTCCTCGGTCGAGACCTTGATGTCTTCCTTTTCCGCTATTTTCTGCAACAGGAACTGGAGTTTGACCCGCTCTTTGGCGTTTTGGGAGGCGATGGTGTAGATCTGGTCTTTTTGCTGCTCGATGACCTGGCGGGAAACGCCGCGTTTGGCGTTTTCCTGCACCAAATCGTAAACCACGTTGCTCGTTTCCCGGGTGACCGCCGTTTCGGGCAAATCAAACGTGACGCGGCCCAACAGGGTGCGCAGCAGTTCGTCCCGCAACGCCTGCTTCTGCTTATACTTCAGCTCGTTTTCCAGGTCTTCGCGCACTCCGTCGGTGAGTTTCGCCAGGGTCTCGGCCCCGTAGCCTTTGGCCAGTTCGTCATCCAGCGGCGGGATCACCCGCTCTTTGACCTCGACGACTTCCACCTCGTAAACGCCCTTCCGGCCGGCGAGTTGCGACGTCACAAAATCCGCCGGGAAGTCCACGGTAACCGTGCGGCGGTCGCCGGCTTTGGCGCCCAGGAGTTGGGCGGCAAAACCGGGGATGAAAGAGTCGGGTTGGGTTTGCACCCAGAAATCCTTTTGCTCGGTCAAGCCTTTGGCGGTCGGTGCGATTTCGGTAATCGGCCGGCCGTCGCAGGTGCCCTGATAGTTCACCACGGCGATGTCCCCGGTCTGGAGCGGTCGTTCGCGCTTTTCGTAAGTGGCCCGCTGCTCCCGCAACAGGTTGAGCGCTTTCTCGACATCGGCCTCGGTGACGGCACGCACTTCGCGTTTGACCGGCAGCCCTTTGTATTCGGGCAACTCGAACTCCGGCGCGGTCTCGAGGGTGGCGTTATACACCAGCGGCTGGCCGCGGCTGAATTGAATCTCCTCGATGTCCGGAGGCGTCACCACATCCAGTTTCTGCTCTTCGATGGCCTTCCGATAGGTCTCCTTGATGAGCTTTCGCTTCGTTTCCTCCGCAATGTCCTTTTCGTAGATCCGCAGCAGCATTTCGCGCGGCACCTTGCCGGGCCGAAACCCGGGCAGGCTGGCCTCGCGCCGAAAATCCTTGAAGACGGCCTCGAAGGTTTCATCCACCTTCGCCGCTTCCACTTCCACCCGCACCAGCTTCTTGCACGGGGTCAAACTTTGCACTGTCACGTTCACTAGCAAACCCTTTCCATAATCGCCGAGAAAACCCTGCAAGCAGGATTGGTTGAGTGTCCGGCGCTCAGCGAAAGGATTACACTAGGCCAGCGCCCGCCGGGGGTCAAGCCGGACGTGGCCGCCCCACGCGGGCCGCGCCGCCGCGGGGTGCGCGGCGCGGCGAGGTTCCGTGGCGGGAATCCGTTTCCGGCCGCTTTTACGGGCACGGGACTACGCTCACGCTGCGGTAGAACTGCTGCGTGAACGCATTGGTCACCGTGAATTGCCAGAAGCCTCCGGCGTTGGTGACGGTGTTGGTGCTGCCTGGCAGCGGCATCCAGTTGGCCGCGGGCAGCAGGGGATCCGAACTGCTCACGATGTAGTAGTCCGCCTGCGGCGTGCCCGCCAACAGCAGCGTGAAGGTGCCGTCCTGGTTGTTGAGAATGCCCAGCAGCACGTTGGTTTGGCCGCAAACCAGGAAGGCCTTGACCACCTGCTCCAGGCTGCCGTCGCTGCCCAGGTAGTTGCCGCCGCCCGCATATTCAGCACGGATGGTGTTGGTGCCCGGCGACAGCGCGTCCGTGCTGGCCGCCGCCACGCCGCCCGCCAGCGTATTGGTGTGGAAAGGCACGCCGCCGGCCAGGAAGACCACCGTGCCGGCCGGGGTGCCCGCTCCGGAAACGACGGTCGCGGTAAAGGTCACGTTCGAACCCACGCCCACGGGGTTGACCGAGGAAATCAGCGTGGTCGTCGTGGCCGCCCCGGTAATGTCCGCCGTTGCGGTGGGCGGGGTCAGGGTGTAGTTGCCGGCATCGGCGCCGGCCAGGCTCAAGCCGGAAATAGTCACGGTCTTGGCCGTGCCCACGTCCGCATTGGCGAAGGTTCCCGTCGCCGTGCCGGCGAGGGCAACGCCATCGCCGCTCACCGCGCCCACAAGCCCGGGAGTCCCTGTCAGCGTCGCCGTGGTGGTGCCATCATATACCTTGTTCTGAGCCGCCAGGCCCGTCACTGTCAGCGCCCGGGCGGTGATCGTGCCCGTGAGCGCCGGCTGCGCCAGCGTGTAGTTGCCGGCATCGGCACCGCTGAGCGTCATGGCCGTGCTGACCGCCTTGCCAACGCCAACGTGCTTGTTCGCGAACGTGCCGCTGGCGGCGTTGCCCAGCGCAACGGCATCGCCGCTGATCACGCCATTCAAGACCGCGCCGGAAATCGTCGCGGCGGTCGTTCCATCATATACCTTGCTGGCGACTGTCGCGCCCGTCACTGTCAGCGCCCGGGCGGTGATCGTGCCCGTAAGCGCCGGCTGCGTCAGCGTGTAGTTGCCGGCATCGGCGCCGCTGAGCGTCATGGCCGTGCTGACCGCCTTGCCAACGCCGACGTGCTTGTTTGCGAACGTGCCGCTGGCGGCGTTGCCCAGCGCAACGGCGTCGCCGCTGACCACGCCATTCAAGGCCGCTCCGGAAATCGTCGCGGCGGTCGTTCCATCATATACCTTGCTGGCAACCGTTGCGCCCGTCACCGTCAAGGCTTTTGGGTTCACGACTTGCGATAAAGCGACCGAAGTGCTGGCGGCAAAAGAGCTGTCGCCGCTATAGACCGCCGTCAGGGAATGAGGAGACCCGCTGGCCGAAAGGGTGGTGGTGGTCCAGACCGCCTGGCCGGAGCCATTCAGGATGGCTGTGCCCAGGACCGTCGCGCCGTCCTTGAAAGTGACGAGGCCGCTCGGCGTGCCTCCGCTCCCGGTGACGGTAGCCGTCAGCGTGACGGCATCGCCATAAACGGAAGGATTAGCCGAGGAACTGAGCGTGGTGGCGGTGGGAGTCGTCAGCGGTCCGACATACGCGAAACGCACGGCGTCCGCCAACACGACCGTGCTGCCGGATGTACCGCCTGTGGCATTCGTGTTATAGAGGCGGGCGAAGCCGGCGGTTCCCTGCGTAAAGGGGAGAGCGCTGGCCAGCCGCCACCATCGGCTGCCGTTTATTTGCTGGTTAACCCGGATATTCGTGGTGCCGCCGGAATACGAAATCACCCAGGGCGCGTTGGTGGCGCGGTTGGCGCCCTGCAAATACCAGAGATAGACATCATAGCGCCCGTCGGCGCAGATGTTGGGCCGGTAGGTGACGTTTGAATTGCCGACTGCGGAACCGAGCGCGAAGCGGTAGTCAGCCCCGTATTTGCCCGCCGCGGTGCCGGTTTGCCACGTTCCCACATAGCTGACCTCCGGATCGGTGTTGTCCAGGATGAGATCGCAGACGACGGTGAAATTCGCGGCTATCACCAGGTTGCCGCCCATCACCACCGTGAGCGGGTTGTTGGTTCCGCTTGCGTCCCCCGACCATCCGCTAAACTCGTAGCCCGCCGACGGCGTCGCGGTGAGGGTCACGGGCGCGCCCGGCGCATAGCTTGATTGATCGGGGGTTTTGGATACCGTGCCGCCGGCCGCGACGGAGGTCGTCAGGGTGAAATGGACGGTCAGCGTCGCCACCGCGCCGGTGACCGATCCGTAGCTGTTGCTTACCACCACCGTATAAGCGCCCGCATCGGCGACCTGCACGTTGGCCCGTGTGTAGGAACTGGCGGTGGCCCCGGCGAGATTCGCCCCGTTAAACCGCCACTGGTAATTCAGGGGCGCGGTGCCGGTGGCGGTGACGGTGAACGTGGCGTTCTGGCCCGCGATGACGGTCTGGCTTTGCGGCCCGGCGCTGATGACCGGCGGCGAGGCCGGAACGGTCACGGTCAGGACGGCGTTGGCGCTGGTAGCGTTGCCGGCGTCATTGGAAACGAAGACCGAGTAGTTGCCGGCATCGGCGGGCTGGACATTGGCGCGGGTATAACTGCTGCCGGTGGCACCGGCGATATTGGTGCCGTTAAAGCGCCACTGGTAGGCGAGCGGCGCGGAACCGGTCGCGCTGACGGTAAAGGTGGCGCTGCCGCCCTGGTTGACCGTCTGGCTGACCGGGTGAGTCACAATGGACGGCGGGATGAGGGCGGCGGGAGGAACAAGCTGCATGGCCAGCAGGCCGTTGTTCGAGCTGAGCGCATAGACCCGGTCGCCGCCAAAGTCCACCGCTCCCGTGCCGCTATAGCTGTTGTCATTGTCCGTGGCAAAGTTGGTGGACGTGATGAACCCGGGCGCGCTGTTGGTCGGCACGAGGTGGTAGAGCCGGAAGCTGTTGCCACCGTTGGCAGCGGCGGCATAAACGCCCCCGAGCAAGTCGAGGCTGGGGTTCACGCCGATGGGGCCAAGGCTGTCCGGGAAAGCCGGGTCGGCATAATTGCGCACTGTGGTCGCCGTGCCGGCAGCCAGGTCAAAGGAAGCCTGCCGCAGGTTCAGAGGAGCCGGCAAACCGGCCTTGCACCAGAAGGTGTTTCCGGTGCCGAAAGCGAGCCCCGACCCAACGGCGCCGCCCGGCGCATCGGTCAGGGTTACCAGCTTGGAGGTGAAGTTGGTTCCATTTGCCGTGGTGAGCACGGCGAAGTGGCTTGTATTCAGCGAACCGATGATGATCTGCGTGCTGGCGCCCGCGCCGCGCACGTCCAGCGTGTCTCCCCAGCGCAGATCCTGCCCCGCGCCCGGGTCGCCCGAATAGGCGACGGTGGGCACCGTGCCGGCGCTGTCATTGGCCCAGCGATACAATTTGAAACTGGTGGTGTTGCCATGCAGCGTCATATTGCCGGCATAAACCACGCCATCCTCCGCCACTCCCACCATCAGCAAATAATAAGTGGACGTGTATCCCCCCGTAACCCCGGTCGTGTTCAGCGTCCACAGGTCGGCCCCGGTGTCGCCATCGAGCACATAGGCCGTCGTGGTGCTGCGTTGCACGACAATCACGCGCCGGGTCAGCGGGTTGTAGGCCATGCCGCGCTCGTCGGGCGGGCCGCCGACGGTCGTGGTGAGGTAGGGGCGTGAGCCGGGCGCCAAATTCCACAGCACCGCCAATCCGCCCACCTCCAGCGTCGGGGTGACGGTGAGCGTCGCCACCGCGCTGGTGATGGCGCCGTAAGCATTGGTGACCACCACCGTGTAGGGGCCGCTTTGGTTCGTGGCGAGGTTGGCCAGGGTCAGGCTGGTTCCGGTGGCCCCGGCGAGGTTCGTGCCAAACCAGCGCCACTGATAGGCAAGGGGCGCGCTGCCGCTGGCCGTGACGGTGAACGTAGCGCTGCCGCCCTGGTTGGCCGTCTGGCTGATCGGCGGAGTGATAATGGCCGGCGGAGTCGGCAGGGCCTGCACCGTCAGAATGGCATTAGCGCTGGTGGCGCTGCCGGCGAGGTTGGTGACCACCGCGGAATAGCTGCCGGCATCCGCGAGTTGCACATTATTTTTGGTATAGCTGCTCAGGGTCGCCCCGGCCACGTTCACCCCGTTAAACCGCCATTGGTAGGCGAATGGCGCCGTCCCGGAGGCGGCCACCGTGAACGTGACGTTCGCGGTCTCCGTCACCGTCTGGCTCAACGGCTGGGTGATGATCGTTGGCGGCACAATTACGGTCAGCGTAGCGTTCGAACTGGTGGCGCTGCCGGCGAGGTTGGTGACCACCACCGAGTAGCTGCCGGCATCGCTCGTTTGCACGTTGTTCTTCGTATAGCTGCTGAGGGTCGCCCCGGCAATGCCGGCCCCATTACGCCGCCACTGGTAGGCGAGCGGCGCGGTGCCGGTGGCGGCCACCGTAAAGGTGGCGCTGCCGCCCTGGTTGACCGCCAGGCTTTGCGGCTGGGTGATGATCGTCGGCGCCACATTCGTCGCGGCATTGAGGTTAAGGTCATAGCGGACGACATCCCCCGCGAGCGCGATCGCAGTCACAGTTTGCGGAGTCATGCCGGTTTTGCTGGCCGTGGTGGCATGAGCGGTGCCGCCCGCCGTCGCTGGAACCAGCGTGGCAACATAATAACCGTTGCCGTCCGTCTTGACCGTCGGCCCGCCCGCCACGGTCACGGTCGCGTCATCCACATAAAGCCCGGTACTGGCGTCCTTGACCCGGCCCCACACAATACCCTCGGTCGCCGTTGCCGGGTTGCGCCACGGCATGGTGGGAACGGTGGCGGTGCTCGTGTTGACATTGGCGGCGGCATAGGACCACCAGCCACTGCCCGAGGTCGGGACCGCATAAGAGTAGGTGCTGTAGCCTTTCAGGCCCTTGCTGCGAAGATAGCTGATTTCATCGGCGATGGTGGCGTTGCTGTAAAGATAGGCGCCAATGCCCGAGAAGATCTGCCGGTTGTATTGCCAGCAACCCACGCAACGGTCCACCCACGTATTAAAAGTGCTGCTGCTGTAGGTTTGGGGAATCGCGGCATCCACGTAGCCGTTTTGCAACATGCCGGCCCAATCGCAGAAATAGGTGTAGGGGGCAGACCCGGAGAAGGTGCAGGAACCGGGGACCGGGCTGTAGGCAATGGGCGCGATGGTATGCCGCAGCGGCTGGCGCGGATTGGTCTTGATGGATTGAATCTCCGCCTGAACCCGGGCGATCAATTCGTTCTTGAAGCGCCGCCGGTAATTGGACCAGGCGGTATGGGTGTTGGCCGGCGTGCCCACGTAGCCCGTGTTGATACGGAACCGGGCCAGCCCGGAACGCGCATAGTTGGCCTGGCTGTAAGCGGGATAACCGAAGCCCTCATTATAGCCGGTGCTGTTGAGCTCGTCGTCCCAGTTGATGCCGTCAATCGGATAGTTGGTCACCAACTCGCGCACGATGCTGACCAGGTATTCCTGCACGTCAGGCGAACCCATATCCAGCGAGTAATTGCCATCCACCAGTTGGGGAGACCCTCCCTCGCTATTGGCATACGGCGCGATAAACCACTCCGGATGCGCCGCCAGGGTGGCGTTGTTGGGGGGCGGCCAGACGGTCGAGACGCGGTAAGGCCCGCCGCCGCTGCCGCCCAGCCAGGCATGAACCTGGATGCCTTGGGCGTGCGCTTTCGTGCAAAGATAGGCCAGCGGGTCAAAGCTGGCAGTCACGCGCGGAGACCACGGCAGAATGGATGACTTCCAATGGGCGCCGTGCGAGGCGGTGCCGTTGCGGTCCATGTATCCCAGCACCTGGACGATGACCACATTGTAGCGGCCGGAGACGAGCGTCGAGACCATCGTATCCACCTCGGCGGCACTGCCCGTGCCGACGTGAAACACATCCGCCCAGGCCGCCCGAAACTCCTCCGCCGCCCGCAGCGACAGCGGGCTGCCAAGCCCGATGAGCAGGGCCGCCAGCAGCCAGGAACTCCGCCGGTAGGCCCCGGAACGGCGCGGCCGACGGGAAAGAATTGCGTGAGGTTGGGTCATAACATGAACTTCGCTGCCCGGTTTTTCGTTTGACATAGTTTTGTCTGGAGTTGTTGCCAGAAGTCGCGGGTTCACTCAAATCACAGGGAATTACGAGGCACACCTTTCCTCGCCTAGAGAGAGCATACGACGATCGCGGCATCTAAACGGCACATTCGCCAGCCAGATTCGCATCTTTTCCCGCAAAAAGCAAGTACTATTTAGCGGATTTAGCGAATTTTAACACCCCTTGCAGGCCGGCGCGATAACCGTAAATGCGCCGGCGGGAAATGGCACATCCCGCGCCCCGCGCGCCAATTCCCCATAGGAATCGGCGGCGACGCGCGAGAAGCGCGTGCTTCACGCCCGCAACGGCGTCGTTCCGCTTATGGCGTCCAGCGCACCCGGTAGAAGCGCCGGGCCAGACCGGTCTCGCTGTCGTAGTATTGGAAGTTGGTGGTCGTGACGGTGAAATTGGTCAACGCCGTCCAGCTTACCACTCCCGCCACGTCGGGCGTGGCCTCCACTACGTACTGCCCCGGCGCCCCGCTAATCTGCAACTCAAACCGGCCGTCGGCCAGCACGCGGATTTCGTCAATCTGCGGCGGCGCGTTGACGGTAAGGGTCGCGGGATCGCTCATGATTTGCCCGGCCAAATTAAGCACTTCCACCGCGTAGCTGCCCGCATCGGCCGGCTGGGCATTGGTAATCGTAAGCGCGCTGTCGGTGGCATCCGCCAGCGGCTGGCCATCAAAATACCACTGGTAAACCAGGGGCGCCGTGCCGGCGGCCGCAACGGTAAAGGAAGCATTCCCGCCCTGAATCACGGCCTGGCTCTGCGGCTGCGTGGTGATGGTCGGCGGCACATTGACCACCAAAACCGCATCCAAACTGGTCACGCTCCCGGCCACATTGGTAATGACCACCGAATAATTGCCCGCGTCACTGATCTCTACATTGTTCCGGGTGTAGCTGCTCGCCGTGGCGCCCGCCAGCGGAACCCCATTATGCCGCCACTGGTAGCTCAACGGCGCCGTCCCCGTCGCCTCCACCGTAAAACTCGCACCCTGCCCCACCGTCACGCTCTGCTCCGCCGGCTGCGGCTGCTGCGTAATCACCGGCGCC
>JAAYVL010000108.1 GCA_012517205.1 Verrucomicrobiota bacterium | reverse complement strand
TGGACGGTCATCCCCATCACCTGGCGCAACCGCCGCACCGGGGTGGCCAAGCTGAAGCTGCGGGAGATGGGCAGCCGCTACCTGTTCATCTGCCTCTACGTCTGGCTCGAAAAGTATTTTAGCCGCGGCGATTACCGGAAACCGCGCTGAACCCGCGGCACCGCGACCGCCGCGGAAATACCGGCGGCCGCGCGAGCCGGGCTCTCCCGCCGGATGTCCGCGCCGCCCTTCAAACGGCCGCCTGGGACGGCGGTCCGCCGCCCGCCGCCCGCCGGGAAGAATCCGCGCCCGGACGAAAACGCCCGCCCCCCACGATCCCCAGCAGGCCCAAGCCCAGGCCGGCAAAGAACAACCCGCCGCCCAGGGAGGCCAGCCGCGCCGCCGCCCACGATAACCCGCCCACTTCCCGCGGCGCCTGAAAGGCGAACCACCCGTTTGCGCTCGCATCGCGCGCCACCACCTTGAACGCCCCGCGGGGGGCCCGCACCTGGCAGGTTCGCCAGGTGTTCCCCGGCGCCGCCGCGCCCGCCTGTACTGGGCGCTGTGCGGATGAACGGTAACTGCTGCTATTTTTCTAGCCGCAGTCAGTGCCTCTGTGCGGGCGGGGAACTGGTGCGACGGAACACTTGCACCTGGTAGCGCTCGGTTTGGGGCTGGCTTAGGTAGTGAAGAATACGATTCCCCACCACCGGCAGGTCGCCGAGAGCCCCAGCTAGCTGCATATCTCCGAAGGGTTCTGTAGCGGCAGACCAACTACCTCCAAAGAACTGCGTCAATATGTCTCGCTCCTTGGGCCTGATAACAAGGACAGAAACAGCATCCTTTTGTTCGCGCGTCAGCTCTCGAACTTCAGCGATGTGAGGCACAGAGGAGATCGGTGAGAAAGACCTGTCATACACAGTGCTGGTAATTCGTTTCACCTCGAAAAAATAGGCGTAGTCGCTACAGACCACATCGTCGGGGCGAATCACCGAGTCGAGGATACGTTGGACGTCGTTCCGCGGCATAAGTTTCGCCGTCGCAGCCCGCACCGCAAATCTCAATGGCAGCCCTACCGCCATCGCGCCAACCACGGTTGTCACCACAATCACCCGCAACACTGGACGCGGCATCGAGCCTTCCGGGAACAGCTCAGACCAGAGCGCGAACAATACCAGCGCTGTCGGTACAAAACGCATGTACGAGTAGTAGAAAGCGAAATGACCTACCAGGTTAAAGATCAGCGGCACCACCAAGGCTAGCGTAATGCAATAGACGGCCAGTCGGCGCATACGCGATGTTAATCGCTTCCACGTCGCAACCAGCAACACAACAAGGCCAACGCTGACCACAAGCATGCTGAAGTCCGCCATGTAGTTACTGATCGTCTGCCCCACGACAATCCGCACCATGTCATATAGCGTGTGGCGGACCTGATGCGCGTACTGCTTGCCGAGGAAGCCGAGGGTCGATGCAAGAAACGGGGACAGCACTCCTTTCCAGGCAAAGAAGAGGATGAGCCCACCGACGGCCGCCACCATGCTGAGCCCGGAGACGACCAACTCGCGGAGCGTGACCTGACGCAAAATCAACCATCCCAGGAAAAGGGCCAGTCCGGCAAAGAGGCCAACCTGCAAACCGATGCAGACTGCCAGGCCCGACAATCCCGCCAGGCAAAGCGCGCGCAGAAGCTGCCGCTTGAACTGTAGCGACAGCAGCAACCCCGAAAGGCAGACCAGCCCCAAAATATCCGGCCGAGAGCAGCGATAGGAGTAGCACATGCCGTAGGCCAAATGCAGCAGCACCACGAAAAGCAGGCGGTGGAGCGGACGCCGCACCAGGTCAAAGCGCCAGCAAGCCACCCACAACAGAAGCGCTGCCACGGCTATCAGCGCATAGTTGAAGGAGCGGATAGCCACCAGGTTGGTGCCGGTGAGATACAGCCAAGGGGCTATCGCCATCGAATAAATCGGGCAATTGACGGTGGGGAATGTGTGAATCGGCTGGTACGGCCAGACCATGGTGGTGAATGATCCGGATTGCACCAGGTTGATCGCCGGCTCTGAGAACCAGATTTCGTCGCACCACACCTGCGGGTAATCGCCGCAGGTAGCGAGGTTCAGGCCAAACCAAGCCAGGAGGATCAAGCTTACCACTAGCCACTCCCATCGCGGTGGCTGCATGGACCGCGGCGACTTCGCGGCCTCAGCGGGACTTGCTGCTACTTGCGCCTGCGTATCCATCTTCTATTCTGTAACGCCCGAAAACCGGCCCTAAAACGATTGATTGAATCCGTTCCCTCTCCGCTGATAGGAAAGCGCTTTTTCGCGCCTGCCGGCAATGGGCGCTGTGCGAGTGAACTTGCAAATGCCGGTGAGGAGAACGCGCATTTTTAGGAAGCGGGGATTCGCTGCTGCCAGGCGGCGACGATCTCCTCGAAGATTCGCGGCAGGCTGCGGGTCAGTTGCCAGCGGGGATAGTGCGCCCGCATCTTGCGCAGATCGCTGTAGTAGCAGATATGGTCGCCGCTGCGGGCCTG
>JAAYVL010000077.1 GCA_012517205.1 Verrucomicrobiota bacterium | reverse complement strand
TCCAACTCCAATGCTACTGTCTTTACGTTCTTTCCAACCTTTCGGGTCATGGTTCTTTGCCTTTCGTTTCTGGGTTCTTTATTCACCCCAGTGGCTTACCATGACCCGCTGCTTTTTGCAGAACTTTTAGGACACTACCGGCCTTTGCAAACACCAAACTCCCTCCACCTCCTTGCCCCGGTGGATTTACGCCTGGACCCGCGATGCCCGGCAATACGCGCAACGCCCGCGTGTTTTGTGGAAAAGCTCCGGGGAGGTTGCTCCGGTAATTACGCCGCCCAAGGGTGGTCGGAGCGACAGGATTTGAACCTGCGACGTCTTGGTCCCAAACCAAGTGCTCTGCCAGGCTGAGCTACGCTCCGGTACCCGGATGTCAAGTATCCCACATTGGGGCCGTGGCGCAATCACAATCCGTCCCCTGCCGTCCGCCCGTCATTTGGCTTTCCCGGGGAGTTCCGCGGCCAGTGCCCGCGGGCAAACTCCGGCGCGGCCCGGGCCGGCCGGCGGCGGCAAAATCAGGTGCGCGTGCGGCGCATCAGCGCTTCCAGCCGATCCAATATCTGCGCCTCAATACTGGTGCGCAAAGGGCCGTAGAAACCGTAGTAGATGAGTGATGAATCCGGTTCGTAGCCGCCCTCTTTGATAATGCGCGCGGTGGGGATATAGCAGGGGACTTCGTAGGCATAACCGATGGGCCACGGATGATCGCCCGCCCACCGGCGCTTGATCTGCCGCGCGTAGTCCACCACCACCTCGCCGCCCATCAACACAAAGGTCAAGTCGTTGCCGAGGCGCACGACGGCCAGGGGCAGGGTCACGGATTCAGGCAGCGACTGCCCCGCCGCCAGCCGTTTGAGATAAGCCTCCGCCCGCATCTTCACATAAACGTCCGAGCCCTGGGCGTCCTGGTCCAGTTGCTCCCGGCTGGGAGGCGCTGGCAGCGGCAATTCGATTTCATCATAGGCCAGCCGAAAAGCGCCCCGGACCGGGCGCATGGGCCGGTCCAGCACGCCCATGACGGCGCCGGCCAGTTCGAGGCCATGCCGTTTGGCCTCGAGCAGACGCCCGCGCGGCGCGGGATCGCTGTCGGCGCCCATGCCGGTGAGATACATCGCGATGGCGCCGGGCTGGTGCGCCTCGAGGTGATGGCGGGCGTAAGCCATATATTCGCCGGAGACGACGTACCAATCCTCACCGCCCCGGACCGAGGTGCCGTGGCAGGCGTAGCCGAACAGGATCGCGCGGACGGCGCCATTGGTGCCCCGAATGCGCAGCACGGGCACATCCCAATCCACCGGCCCATCGGGGTTATCGCCGAACACCACGTTGTCGCCCCGATAGACGCGCCGATTCATGGCGAAGCCGGCGCGGCCCTGCCCATACTCGAAAACCGCCGGCTGGCAGTCGTTCAGGGCCGCCTCCACCAACTCGAGCAACCGGGCTTGCAAAAGCCGGCTGTAGCTTTCGATGCGCTCGCGTTCCTCCGGTTGGGGCTGCACCATATCCGTGAGGGTCTGGTCCAGCACCGGCGCCGAATGGGTGTGGCTGGAGACGACCGCGACTTCGCCGCGTCCCAGATGCAGTTGCGCGGCCAGTTTCTGCAAGACCGGCTGCATGAAGGCGCGGCTCACCTCCAGGTTATCCAGCGCCACCAGGACGAAACGCTCGCCCGAGGGGTTCTTCAGGGCCAGCGCCTGGGCCTGCAGCGGGTGATCCACTTTCTGCGCGGATTGATTCCGGGCGCCGTATCCCGCCAGCCGGATCGGCAGTTCCGGGGTGATGTCCCGCACGGCCAGCCCCACGGCGGGCGGGGTATTCTCCGCCGCCATCCCGATTGCGGGCAGCGCCACGGCCAGCGCCAGCCCGCCGCGCCCCATCCACCGAAATCCGCGGGCGAGTTTCATCGGCGGCGCGGTTGTTTACGCCTTCGCCAGCGCGGCGCTGTGGGCTTGAATCTTGCGGATGGCCTCGAGGATATCGTCCATGGCGCGGCGATCGGCCAGCAGCATGGACTGCACGAAGGACACCGTCGTTTCGCAAACCTGTTTGTTGCCCTTTAATTCCGGGAACGAGTCGCGGTAAGCCTTCAGCCGTTCGGGGCTCCACAACCGTTTGAAACCGCGCGAAGCAATCGCCTCGTCCAGCAGCCCCTCGTAGTATTGTTCGCGGTACACGCCGCCGCACGGAACCCCCTCGGCCCCCATCGCCCGGGCGAATTGGTCGCGCGACAGGCCGTTGAACCGGGACGCATCGTAGCGGAATGAATACAGGTGCCACACCGGCCGGCTGTTGGCGGGCAGGCGCACGGGGGTGATGCCGGGAATCTTGCCGAGGTTGGCGCTCAAATAATCGGCATTCGCGCGGCGCACCTCGGTTTCCTGCACCAGCTTGTCAAACTGCAGTTGCAGCAGCACCGCTTGCGCCTGGGTCATCCGGTAATTGACCCCGCGGGTGAAGCAGCCCGTTCCCTGGTTGGTGCCCACCGCGCGCCCGCAGTTGTGATACGAGTCGCATTTATCAATCAGCTCCTCGCTCATGCTGGTGATCGCCCCGCCCTCCCCGGAAGGAAGATGTTTGGACTCCTGGAAGCTGAACGTCCCCAGGTCGCCCAGGGTGCCGCACTTCCGGCCCTGGTATTCCGCGAGCCAGGCCTGGCAGGCATCTTCGATCACGGCCAGCTTGTGCTTGCGGGCAATCGCGTTGATGGCCTCCATCTCGCACGGCATGCCGAAAATATGCACGGGCATGATCGCCCGCGTCCGCTCGGTAATCCGGCTCTCAATCAGGGCCGGGTTAATCGTCAGGGTCGCCGGGTCGGTGTCCGCAAACACCGGCAGCGCTTTCAGGCTCAGGATCGCATTGTAGCTGGCGCTGAACGTGTAGGGCGAGACGATGACCTCATCCCCGGCGTCCACGTCCAGGGCGTGCAGGCCAACGATCAGCGCCGTGGTGCCGCTGGAGGTGGCCAGGCAGCGCTTGGCGCCCAGCAGCTTCGCGTAGCCTTTCTCGAACTCGGCCACATGCGTGCCCGAACCGCGAAACCAGTGCCGGCTCCGCCAGACCTCGAGCATTTTCGGCTCCCACTCCGCGCGCCACTGCGGCCAGCTCACCCATCCGCCCTGGTGCGCCGGCGTGCCGCCCAGCAACGCCGGTTTGTCGGCCGTGGCCGCCAGCACGCGGGGCGCCTGGCCCGAGCCCAGCCAGCCCAGGGCAACCGAGCTCGCAGCCGTGGTGCGGATGAACTTGCGCCGGGTCAAGGGGAGATGGTTTTTCATACGATTGCTTCCTTTCATTGTATTGTCGGCCTGTGGCATATCAAACTAGTTATCACCGTTGCTTTCCCGTGAGCTTGAGTCAGCTCCGGGATAATGACAACTCCAAATTATGCCCTTTTGCGATTCTTCCCCGAGCCCTTTGGCCCCGGCGCCTGAGTTCCCGCAGGTAAGGGGGAAAAGATTTTTCCACCCCCAAAACCGCTTTTCGGGCCCAAGGGGCGGGGACGAAAGCGTCTATCGCTTCAAGACGGCCGCCAGCCCCTGAGGGCAGCGCAAGCAGCCGCCTTTCGGCAACCTCCGCCCGGGTGGGGGAATGTCTCCGCCAGCCTTGGCTCCGCCTCGCCGAAAAACCAAGGCGCGCGACAAAACCCGTCCGCCCGTTCCGGGGTTGCCGAACGTTCGCGCCCTCTCCCTCCCGCCTTGGAACCTCGTTTTACATCATCCGCAGGTCGTCCATCCCTCCTTTCCGGCTCAGGCCCGCGCACAAACCCGCCCCACCCGCCCCAGCCAGCCTAACGCTCCCATTAGGCCGTGTACAACGGGTGTACAAAGGAGGCTCAAAGGGGGCTCATGCTTATTTTCCATGTACTCCTGCCGGGCTTCCGATGTACTCCCCTTGTACATGGCTCGAAAGGACGGAGAAGAGACGGCCTTGTGGGCGGCGGTGGAGGCCGGGGCGGCGGCGGGCTTCGATTTCTTAACCTTTGCCGTTTCAGCCGCTTGCTGAGATTTCAACAGCGGCGGCGGCGGAACGATGGCGTTGTGAACCCGGCTTTGGCCTTTCCAGCCGTTCCGGGTCTGAAC